>CAZFPQ010000347.1:0-6762 GCA_964521065.1 uncultured Bacteroidia bacterium
GCCCGTAGCCCGTAGCCCGTAGCCCGTAGCCCGTAGCCCGTAGCCCGTAGCCCGCGTTCTTCGTTCTAGCGTTTGATTCGAAAAGATACGCTTCCCAGAACCTGCTTCCTGCGGGTGACGAGTAAGGTGTAGTCTCCTTCGGGCAAGGCTTGGAAAGGAAGATTCAGAAGCTGTTTACCTGGGCCAATTCGGCAAGGATGCATCCAGACTGACTTTCCTTCTCGCATCCAAGGCTCTACTTCTAGTAGGATGTTCATGCTATCAGGAGCGTGTAGGATCAAGGTGCCATGGTCAGCCGCTATGGATGGGCTTAGGCTCTCCACCGTGAGGTATGGAAGGTCATAACTAGTAGAAATGGATCGGGTACGTTGATAGCTACGACCTGCATTTCCGCTTTGGGCGAGGGTAGGAAGGGGGAGAGCGATCAGTAGCAGGACTCTGAGGGTAAAAATAGATGGCATGGTTAAAGCTTTGGGAGTTGTCGTTTGAAACATCCCTAACATCGCCACCTAGCGTGGAATAAAGATGGAAAAATGCCCTATGTTAGTCAGTTAGATCTGCTATGGAGTGTAGCTTTCTATCCCCTAAATATGCGTATTGCTCTACTGGAAATCCGGTAAAAGAGGACGCCCATGTAAGTAGAATCCTTGCATGAATACCATGTGGGGCAGGGTCAACACCGAGATGGCCATGAAAAATAGCAGATAAGGAGAAATCACTTCATCCATCCAAAATGCTGCCCCCAGTAGCAGGCCGATGCCAGCAAAACTGATGAGGCTGAAGGGCAATGCCGCACGGAAGAAATCCTTCCAACCAAAATTTGGCCGCTCTTGCCTAAGAATGCGGATCTCCGCTTGAATAGAGGCTACGCTATGCCATAATCCAAAGTACACGGCGAAACTCACCAACAAGCTAGCTTGCCAACTCAGTAGCACCAGCAGGCCAAGGTGTAGCCACTCCAAGAGATAGGATTGGGTACCTAGTTTTCTGCGTGACCAAAGATAGGTCATCAAACCAAGGCTAAGGGTTCCAGTGATCACAAGGAGGGGAATCCAGACGGACTCTAGGGCCATCCATTGAGATTGGGGCAAGAGCGCCGCAAGCACTTCGCCACTTTCTGCGGGATTCAAACCGATGATAGCCGTGAGAATCGCTAGCCCCCAGGATAAGTATAAAGATCCTTTGAGTGGAGAATTCTCCATTTCCTTCACATACAAGAACTGAGATTGGCCAAAGTGATAGGCAGAAATAAATATGAAAATGATCAAGCTCAGTAAGGGCATGGCCAGCCAGGCCAGACCATAGATCAGCATAGCCCCTAAATAAACCGCCAAAAAACGACCCCAGTTAAAGCTTTTTCCTTGTTGTTCCTGCCTAAACCGGTCCACTAAATGGTCTGTCGCTCCATGAGGCAGCCCCGTTAAAACCATGAGTAAAATAAACAAGGGCAATTCCCAGGTAGCTGCTTTCTCTGTTAGTCCCATGCTGAGGACTAAAGCAAGTAGGGTCAATGAGATAACTATGCGGTATAGGCGGCCAAGGTTTAGACTCATGACTTCATCGGTTGGGTGGGGACTGAGGTTTTGCTAGGCTTGGTATAAGTGCTCAACTGGCTACCGGTTTTGCCCAAAACTTTGTATTGCCAGATTGCATTGAGGAAAGGTCCCCAAGGCAGACGAGCAAATATGTACAGTTCTTCAATCAAGCTGGTCCTTTCGTCCAAAAAGCGAAGAATGGTTTGAAAAGGATTGCGTTTAAATAGGTAGGAAAAGATCCGTCTGGTTTGGCCCCCATGATTACGGATGATGTAGAGGAGCAGGTCATCATAAAAAGCGAAGCGTTTCTGGGTTTGGCGGCGGTAAAGAGGCTGGCCACTGCGTTCCATTTCGCGTGCGATGGCCTGGGCATCGCGTTGAATATTGAGGAAGGTATATCCTGTGGTTGGCTTGGTCAGGCCTGCTGCGGTACCTAGGTTCACGACGCGAGGGCCTTGGGTACGGGCAAAGGAATGATTGGTCATGGGTATACATCCCATTTCCCGATGGGTTATTTCAAAGTCAGAGACTTGGATATACTCTTTGAGGTAGTGTTGGATTTCTTGGTCGTAGGCTTCTGGTAGCCATTTGTCCTCAGAAAAGACGGTGTATTCCACCAAGGCTTCTCGCTCGTTGAAGGGCAAAATGTAGACAAAACGAGCTTCATCCTGTTGGGGTACCCGGAAATCCATCAGGCGCATGCGCTGCGGATTGAAGGTGGGCTCTTGGGTTTTGATGAACCAGCCTCCGAAGTGCTGGTTAAGGTAGAAGTTGCGCTGGGGATCTTTGACTTGGGGGAAAACGATGCTGTTGAAGGTCCAAGGAGCATGGTAGGTTCCCAAGGTGGTTTCTACTTCACTGTATTCGTCGTAGCTATCTATGCGCAAGATTTTCTCATAGCGAAACTCCACGTTGGGATTCTGTTCCAGCTCTTCCTTGATTTCTTGGTAAAAGGCCAAGCTGTTGACAAACACATAGCGAAGGGTATCCAATCCTTGGGTTAAGGTGACTTGGTCGCTCATGAATTCCATCTCTTTCCAGAATGTTTGCTTGGCACAAACAAAAGGGAGATCTTTTTCAGTCCAAAAGCACCAGGTCTTGTCATTTTGCGTTTTGGGCTCAGTATCAAGAATCAGGATACGCTTATTTTTTAAGCTACTGCGGTTTAGGTAGTAGGCCAAGCTCAACCCCGCACATCCTCCCCCTGCAATGATGATGTCATAGGCCAGGCTCATGTAGTGTAGATTAGTAGTCCTTAGAAGAGAAAGAGAGTAACAGCGTAATGCGCGATGAGAAATGGGTGATGCAATCGAATAGGAGGCTAGAAGGTGTAGTAAAAGGTGAGAGCGAGTTTCTAGCCAAAGGTGGAGGCAGCATGAAGTTGTAAGTGTTGGGCTTGATCCCTGCTACAAAATCAATTGTACCTATCACCCATTCGTTCTGAAGCTGATTTTTAGGCATAGAAAAAGCCCCGGTGCTCCCACCGGGGCTATCCATAATAATCGCTGATCAATATGTGATAAGCTGGTTTACTTAGGCAGCAGCAGTAGCAGCTTTTCTGCTAGAATTAACAGCAAGCTGATATACTACTAGGCCAAAACCAATCTTGTTTACTGCGTCACCGATGTTGTAGATCAAGTCGATGTTCAAAGATCCTTGTAGGCCAGAAAGTAAGTTTCCGTCCATCAACATGTATCCGATTGGGTAGATAGCCCATCCAACCAAGATGAAGTTACGCAGTAGGGTAACCGCTTTGGTTACTTCAGGGTTGTCAGACTGGTCAGCCAACTTCTTGATAGAACCAGCAGCTACTTCGTATACTATCAATCCGTATCCAACGGTAGACAATACACCCCATAGGATGGTGTTATCGGGCTGAATGGCTTCTCCGATGTAACCAGTTACCAGCATCAATACAGAGTATCCAATCATTTTCCAAAGCAGGCTCATTTGAGCACCATAAGGCTTAAGAAGCAAGTAGAACTCCACACACATCAAGGGTACAGTCAGGGTCCAGTCGATGTAACGGAACTGGGTAGGAGATGCTTCCATCATGGTTGCATCGGGGTTCATAGCCATTACTTCTAGGTAATAGCCACGCATGTAAAAGTAGTGTACAGCAGCGATCATGGTGATCAAGCCAGACACCAACAAAGAAGTCTTCCACTTGCCATCTACTTGGCCACGCTCAAAAAAGAAGAAGACTGAAGCGGCAAACATAGACATGTAGCCGGTGAAGAAGGTAAACCCTACAGGGTCCCCTGCTTCAAGATTGGTCGCGAGTAGCGATTGAATGAGATTTAAAGTATCCATAAAAACGTGTAGTGATTAGAGAAAAATATTAGCAAATAATCGTGTTTACTTACAATTGATGGACCATTGAAAATGTTTAAACAAAGCCTAAAATTCTCCTTTCACTTTTCAACATCTCAGTTTTATAGGCAAAGTATGACAGCATAACAGGGGAGGGGTGTAAATGTTTCAAATTCAGTGTGGTATGGTCGTATTTACATATGTTGTGTGGGGTATATTTCGATTGTCCCAAGTATTATTGTTTAGCTTAATCATAATAATATTAAACATTTTGGAGCCAATTATGCAAGCATTGGGGTCAATATTTTGGTAATTATATCCTAACAAAAAGCATATTTTTTTTCCTTTTATTTAAAGATGAAATGGAAGCAGGAAGAGCAAAAGTGTTGTATCTTAGGACGTTGATACCTTGGAAATCAGCTGTTGAGGATAATGAGACTTAAAGAGTGGGATAATTATTTTTAATGCTAAGGTTTTCAGGTACAATCCCTTATTTCCTCCTTCTGAATTTGTGATTCCATGCACGAACTGGTCAGTAAAGCAGAGTTTGCCCGGGCGACCCAACTGGAGAAGATTGGTATGGCGGGTGCGGTTACCCCCTTGATGCGCATCACCGGATTGACCAAAATCAATCAGATTTACAATGAGATTTACCAGTTGAAGGGACTGGATTTCATTGATGCTTTCATGCAGCGCATGGAAATTGAGGTCCATTGGGAGGGGAATGGCCTAGAAAAAATACCCAAAGAAGGCCCCTTTATCACGGTGTCTAATCATCCATTTGGTGCTTGGGATGGGTTGCTTTTGATTCACATGATGGTCCAAAGACGTCCAGATTTTAAGGTGATGGCCAATTTCCTGCTTCAGCAGGTGAGTCCTCTGGAGTCTTTTTTTATTCCTGTAAATCCGCTAGATGAAACTCTGTCAGGCAAAAGCAGCATCAGTGGCATGAAGCAGGCTCTCAGTCATTTGAAAGAGGGGCACCCGCTTGGCATCTTTCCTGCTGGAGAGGTGTCTTCTTTCCAACCCAAAGCTCGAACCATTACAGACCGAGCCTGGCAAAAGCCTGCTCTCAAGTTGATCGAAAAAGCCAAAGTGCCGGTAATCCCCATTCATTTTCAGGGAACCAATAGCCCCATTTTTCAATTGATGGGCATGATCCATCCGGTGCTGCGTACAGCTCGATTACCAAAGGAGACCCTGAATAAGAAGCGAACCCGTATTCGGGCCCGAGTGGGCTCTCCCATTTCCCTCAAAGAGCAAAAGCGAATTGAGGAGACGGATCGCTTAGGAAGGTATTTAAGGGCCAGGGTTTACTCACTAGGCTCAGGACTCCCCATCGAGCGTTTTTTTAAGCGGCGTTTGAATTTCCCCAAAAAAGCTTCCCCTGTCGCCGAAGCTACCCCCAAAGATTTACTCGCTCAGGACATTGAAGGGCTACGGGAGGACCAAAAGCTCTGTAGCCAGATGGAATTTGATGTGTTCTTAGCTCCTGCTGCTCAGATTCCCAACGTCCTCAAAGAGATAGGTCGACTAAGGGAAATTACTTTTAGGGAAGTGGGAGAAGGAACCGGTCAAGCCAGTGACCTCGATGAATACGACCTTTATTATCTTCACCTGTTCCTGTATGATCGGGAGGCAGGCCGTATTGCGGGTGCCTACCGGTTGGGGAGAGGAGACGAAATATTGCTTAAATACGGCAAGAAAGGCTTTTATACCTACAGCCTTTTCAAGATGAAATCCGAGTTGGAACCGGTGTTAAATCGATCAGTTGAGTTGGGGCGCTCTTTTATCCTGAAAGAATATCAGCGTAAGCGCCTCTCTCTATTCTTACTGTGGAAAGGCATTCATACCTTTTTGGTATCTCAAGAGCAGTTTGGCTACCTGATTGGGCCCGTAACCATCAGCAACGATTACTCTACCTTGTCCAAGAGCCTCATCGTAGCTTTGATTGAAAAGTTTTTCTTCGACCACGAATTGTCTCAGCACGTGGAGCCTCGTAAGCCTTTTAAGCCTAAACTAAAGCGAGTCAACCCTGATGATCTCTTGGAAGCTGTAGCCGGGGCTAAAGACCTCAAGCAAGTTGACAAGGTCTTGGAGGACATCGAACCAGATCACTTTAAGCTGCCCATTCTCCTGAAAAAATACATCAAGCAAAACGCTCGCATCGTGGCTTTCAACGTAGATCCCTCATTTAACAATGCCTTGGATGGCCTGATGATTTTAGACTTAAAGGAGCTTCCAGAAGCTACCCACGAGAACATGAGTTAGAAAATTGGAAGGTGAGACAGGAAACCCTTAATTGGATGTCGTTCGTTTAAGAACGAGCGACATCCAATATGATTAGCCTTCACTAATTTTACCCCCTCAATACATCTCGTATCGATTCGTCTTTTTGAAAAACGCTTTTGGCATAAGGGCAGAGAGGCATGATCTTTTTGCCTTGTTCACGAGCCATTTTGACGGCCTCATCGAGCAGTTGGCGTCCCACTCCTTGCCCGCGTAAGGATTCTCCCACCTCCGTATGATCAATGATGATGAGTTGATCTCCAGCCTTGGTAAAGGTCATGGCAGCGTCGGGTTGAAGGGATTCGCCAACGTAGAACATGCCTTTGTGTCCGGTTTCAGATTTTTTGATTTCTAGGGTACTCATGGGTGGTTTGATTAAAAAAATGTTGATGAGTCCTATAACAGGCTTGAGGCACAAAGTGTTCTTCTGATAAGTTCCTCAGAATTTTCCCCTCCAAGTTTTTGCAAAACCACCCCAAAGCCCTACTTTTGTATCCCCGATTCGAGGAGGTCATCAACGACTCAAGTTACAGAGAGTTGCCAGAGCGGTCGATTGGGCACGCCTGGAAAGCGTGTGTACCTTCACGGGTACCGAGGGTTCGAATCCCTCACTCTCTGCCAAACT
>CAZFPQ010000348.1:0-3770 GCA_964521065.1 uncultured Bacteroidia bacterium
GTCTAATGCCTCCGGCATCTTTATGTGTAAATCATATGCTTAAGTAGTAAAAAATAAATGTAATGTAAGTAATTGAAATGAATTCAAATGGATAAAACGCATAAAACTTAAGTTCTCCTGAAATTGACCTAGGTAAGTTCAGGCAACCCTTACTCAGTCTCCAGTATTGGCTGACCAATCTACGGATAGACGGCACTGCCTTTGCCCAGGGCTCGGGTAGCCTCACTATCAGGCAATTGTATCAAGGCCTGAGCTTCGACCTACTTACCCTGGACAGTACTCTTACCAACGGATGGATTTCTATAGACAGTATTCCTCTTTTGAATTTCCGAGACACCATCCAACTAGAGTTCTTGGTTGAGGCAGGCAACGAGCTAGAACTATTGGAGGCTGGTATAGACGAAATCCGGATTTTTGATGGGCGCCCTCAGCAAACCACTACCCATTTCCAACCAGCTTCGAGAGAGCATCGGTTTTGGTTGAGCAAGGTCCAGGAGCAACACTTTTTGTCCTTTGCTGAGCTGCCCAGTTCAGACAAGATGGTCTACTTCGATATGCTTGACCTTACTGGGAGGATTGTCTGGCAAGGTGTCCCAGACCAAGCTTCAGGGAGCATGCCTCTCCCGGTGGACTTACCGTTCGGGGTGTATGTGCTGCGGCTCAAAGAGGGTAAACGAGTGTTTGATTATCAAAAGATCTTATTAAACTAAAAAAGAGGAAGCCATTGGAAAGTGGCTACCTCTTATACTTTTTTACTTTCAACAATTGTGGAGTGATCTCAACTTCCATGATTGAGACGCAGAACCACCTAATCCAGGAAGAAATCAGGCATCAGATTGGAGCCTGGAACAAAGGCGTAATCGTCTAACTCGGTGATTCCTTCGCTCGCCAACACGTCATCATCCACAAAGAAATTGCCATTGCAATCAGCACTAGGTCGGCGCAAGATGTAGTAAGCCGCGTCAGCCATGATCTCAGGTTTACGAGAGGCCTTCATCATGGCATCTCCACCAAGCATATTGACTGCTGCCGTAGCAATGGCTGTACGCGGCCAAAGGCTATTGACTGCCAATCCCTTCGACTTAAACTCCCGGCTCATGGCCATGGTGCAAAAGCTCATCCCATACTTGGCCATGGTATATGCCACATGAGGAGCAAACCACTTGGGATCCATATTGAGCGGAGGAGCAATGTTTAAGATGTGGGGATTTTCTGATTTGAGAAGGTGGGGAATGGCCTTCTGAGAAGTCATGAAGGTGCCTCGAAAATTGACTTGGTGCATCAAGTCAAAGCGTTTCATGGCAGTTTGTAGGGTTCCGGTTAGCTGAATGGCACTGGCATTATTGATCAGCACATCTAGGCTTCCGAATTTTTCAACTGCCTGATTGATCGCATTTTCTACCGTAGCTTCATCCCTCACATCCACCACCAAAGGCAGAGCCTGGCCACCTGCTGCTTCAATTTCTTCCGCTGCTGTATAAATGGTCCCGGCTAATTTTGGATGAGGCTCTGCGGTTTTGGCCGCAACCACAATATTGGCGCCAGCAGAAGCTAATTTCAGGCCAATGGCCTTGCCAATTCCGCGGCTTGAACCAGTAATGAAGACAGTTTTTCCTTGAAAATCGCTCATGTCTGAATAGTAGTACTAAGTGAAAATGAGGATTGCAAAATGTGTAGAGGTGAGAAAAACTATCTGTGAGAATCCTAAGATAAGGAAAAATGGGATAAGGAGAACCCGGGATTTTGTGATATTAGGGAACACTCAAAAAATTCGTTATGCCTTTTTGCTTGGCCCTTTGCCCCATGCCTAGGTCACTGACTCAGCAGTGGACCCCTTAATCTCACTGCTTCGCACCTTAGATCGCTAAAGTCGGTTTTCCTTCCTTGATCTGGAACAAAATTCCTACACAAAAGCGACATGTTATTTTTTCGCATTCCCAAGAAGAAACCTGTTTGACCAATCTCATTGAAAGGTTTTAGGGCTGGAAGCGAGATCTCACATTAGCCCAAAAACCTTTACTCTTCCATGCTATCGATATAGATCTGACCAGTGTTTTTTTCCTCGGGCAAAATGCTGCCAGACAATGCTACCGGCCCACATTCCATGGACAGGCCAGGTCCGAGGGAATCCCTGCCGATAAATATGGCGACGGCGCTTTTGCCAACGGCCAAGATGGCCATAATAGGCCCAGTGAGCCCTCAGTATTGCGCCAATACTCTTCCATTCACGCCCCAAAGCCAAACGAAGGGCCCAAACCCCATCCAAGAGTAGGCGAGCCATTATACGTTTAAAAACCTGCCCATGAGGAAGGTTGGTGTGCATCATAATCAAGCTATTGCGCACATTGAGGAAAGTTTTACGAGGATTCCCTTGTGGCAGGGTTCCCCCTCCTACGTGATAGACCAATGAGCGAGGCTCTACTCCGAGGGTATAACCAAAGTTTTGGGCCCGCCAACAGAAGTCAATTTCCTCCATATGAGCAAAAAACGCTTTCTCAAATAAGCCGATTTTCTCCACCACCGATGTTCTTAGCATCATACAAGCGCCTGTGGCCCAAAACACCGGCAAATCACTGTCATACTGTCCCCGATCAGGCTCCAGCTCATCAAAGATGCGTCCACGGCAGAAGGGATAACCGTAACGGTCAATGAACCCCCCAGCTGCTCCGGCGTATTCAAAGTGCCCACGCTGAGCATGAGCACGTATCTTGGGCTGAACCCCAGCTGCCTGTGGATGTTCTTGCAAGTACTCCACCAATGGACCCAACCAATCCGGCTCTACCTCTACATCGCTGTTGAGCAACACCACGTAAGGGTCTTTGATGTGGGGCATGGTGCGGTTATAACCTTCGGCAAAACCATAATTTTCCGCTAGCTCAAGAATTTTCACTTGAGGGAAGTCCTCTTTGAGCATGGCTACCGAATCATCACTAGAAGCATTGTCAGTAACTAAGACGGTGAAATTGGGATAGGTCGTAGCCAATACGGTGGGTAGAAAGTCCTTCAGGAATTTTCTTCCATTCCAATTGAGGATGGCAACCGTGACGGCAGGTAATATATGTTCGGGCTGGCTTGACATCGCAATGAATTAAAGATCAAAGCTACAGAGTAATATGGATTCACCCCAACCTACCCTCAAAAGATCAGCAAGTTCATTTCTTAAGATGCATGGATCTAGGAAGGTTTCTTTTTCATTGATTCAAAAGCCCTTAGGTTTGCCTCCTTCTCAATGTAGTTATTAGTTTAGGGATATGACAGACGATTATCGCATTCCCCCCCAAACCCGCATTGGGCACGTCCATCTTAAGGTGAGCGACTTGGATCGTGCTTTGGATTTTTATGTGGGGCTTCTAGGTTTTGAAATCACCACCCGTATAGGCCAACAAGCCGCCTTTATTTCAGCGGGGGGCTATCACCATCATTTGGGGCTAAACACTTGGTACAGCCGTGGGGCAGAACCAGCCCCCAAACGAAGCACCGGTTTATTCCATACTGCCATCCTCTATCCCACCCGACGAGATCTGGCTCTCATTGCAAAGCAGCTCATGGAAGCCAAGTATCCCTTAACTGGTGCTGCTGATCATGGCGTATCCGAGGCGATTTACCTTGACGATCCAGATCAAAACGGGGTTGAACTCTATTGGGACCGTCCCAGAGACCAATGGCCTCATCGCCCAGATGGGGAATTGGAGATGTATACCAAAGCACTTGATATTCCTGGCCTGCTGCAAGAGCTATGACTCCGAAGCTAACCTGAATTAGCCAACAAC
>CAZFPQ010000348.1:3870-6755 GCA_964521065.1 uncultured Bacteroidia bacterium
AACTCATTAACTCTCCCAGCCTACTCCCCTCCTCTTATGATGCTATTCCCTTTTGGCCGCTCTTCGTTCTATACCTCCTTGACTCCCCATGCAGTCAAAGCCATTCTCAATGAACAATTGGAAACACGACAGTGGTTTCGCTGGCCAGATTTTTTACCAAGGCATGACATTAAACCTTTCGAAGGGAAGGCAGAAGGCAATTCCTTTCGGTTCAACGAAATTCGGGTCGGCCGCAGGAATACCTTTCGGCCTGAAGTTCAAGGCAAAGTTAGCATGGAAAAAGAGCGTACTAAAGTCGATGTCAAGATGCTTCCCCATTGGGTTACCCTGATCTTCCTCGTGGTCTGGATCGGCTTTATTGGCAACTTAGCCTTGGCCTCTTGGTCAGACGTGACCAGCGTCAATTTGAACCTAGCTAAATTCATCCCCATAGGCATATTGGTTGCGGCCTATCTCTGGGTCATGCATAGTCTTCGAATGGCCACGCAGCGGGCCATGCGCTTTATGATGGACCATTTGCAACTAGAGGAAATCCCCAAAAAGGAAAAGTAATGGACATCTTGGGGGATCATTTTCTTGAGATACATGTCAAATCGACACCTTACCATGAAAAAAGTCATTCTAATCAACCTAACAATCCTTCTGAGCTTCCCGCTAGCCGCACAAATCCAGTTTAGGTATGGAATTTCCCTGCAGCCGCATTTTGCTCAAGCATCACTGGTGCAAGATTCCGTAGTAGATCCACTAGTATATGCCTTTTTCCAGGATCTTGAGATCGGGCAAGTAGGCTTGTGGTTGGGGCCCAATCTCCAAATAGACCTACCAGGGCCTTTGGCCATTCAGACCGGTCTCCAGGTAGGGTGGACGGGATTTCGGAACAAATGGAGGCAGCTAACTCCACCCGTCATCTTAGACACAGCGCAAGGGATATTCGTACCAGATACCACCTTTCCATATACGAGGGGAACCAACAAGTTTCGCTACTTCCGGTTTAGGGTACCGGTGAGAGGAGAGTTCCATATTACCCCCAATTTATACGTGCTAGGTGGCCCAACTTTTCAATACCTGATGACCACCCAGGCTCTTAACATCAACGAAACGCCAGAGGGGCGGAGAGATCGCGAAAATTTCCCAAGTCTTGCCACTGATCTCTCCGGTCTGAACCGCTTCTTCGTAGGGATTGATTTTGGTTTGGGGTATCAAGGTCAATTGGGCCAGGGCCCTCAGTACTTCGTACAGGGTTTAATCAGTCCTGACCTGCAAAGGCTGTTTCAGCAAGCAGCGTTGAATCGCCGGCTTGTTTCGGTAGGGATTGAGGCGGGGCTTCGGTGGTGATTGGATTCAGAGTATGTGTAAAAATAGCTAGTTCAAGAATCACAGAGGTGTACCCCCCCTAAAAACCTGTAGGCTATATAATACAGCATTTTCGGCCAGAAACTCCATTATAGTCCCACAAGGTATGAAAATACTCCCCTGCTTGAGAAGTTAAGAATTAATGTTTAGGTTTATTACGTTTCCTGTTACGATTTATAAAGCATAAATCCACAATCATGTCGATTGATAATGAAACCCTGGAAAGAATTGATAAACTTGAGAAAGATTTAAAAGCCATAAAGGCTAAAGGAAAAGATATAAAAAAAGGACTCAAAACCCCAATTAAACGATTTCAGCAAATAGTTAAGAAGTCTATAAATGTAGGTACATTTTATCTTGCCTCTTCGATATTCCTATTTACAATTGGAATGGCCTTGTTTGCTATTCAAATCAATAGCAATCATGCGAAAAGAATAGCTACGGAGAAAGAAAATCAATCTTTTCTGGAAAGTAAGCAAGAGAAAAGACGAAATTTAGAAGACTATGGCATTCTATCGTCCATCCTGGCTCCAATAAACCAGGGAGAAATTGAGCAAGGGGATAATGAGTACACCCCTGACATTAAGAAAATAGACTCAGCACTCCATCAAATAGGATACAATCAAATTAAGAACGAGAATTATCTCTATCTCGATTCTGCCTCATCCCACATGAAAGGAGATAGTCCTATCATCCTCAAAGGTGACAACGATCCTGATAAAGAATGGGCAATATTAATCCCTCCGAGTGAGTATGATTGCGACTTTGGGACCTTCAAGAAAGGTTTTCGAGAATTATTCCCAGAAGGAGTAGAAACAAGTATTTCGCTTGACAGCATGAATTATGCGTTTGATTCATCCGCCTTAGCTTTATGTATGCAGAAGAAAACATGGCGCTCTATTATGAATTCGACTATGGTTTCTGATTCTAGTATTCTTGCAAATATTAGAGACTCCAAAAGAAAGTTTAGGCAAATGTTTTTTGTCTCATTTGATGGCATATTCTCTCATATAATTCTTTCCAGAAAGGATACAAATTTACTCAGTGTTGCAAAGGAAACGCCCATGTATAGATGGGAAGCCTCATCTTACGTGCAGCACTTTTTGGATGAAAAGAATCTTCTAAATGGACCATTCTATACTTCAAGAGTATACCTGGATATAGCGGGCTTAGGGCTGGTAAGGACGCATTCAATTTTATTGCAGGATGCTAATAGTATAAATATTGGTGTTTTGTGTCTGGATGAGCAGATTCCTGTAAAGGAATTTATTAAGTCATTTAAAATTGACAAAGAAGAAGGTTATCAATTGCTCGGTGAAGATAAGGGAGAGAATAAGGATGAAAAAAAAGAGCCAAATGAAGATTTCTCAAACTACTATTTTTGGGACTATGGAGCATTCAACTATCAGTTATTTATTGTTAATCCTAAAGAAGATTTTGGAGAGCTTGATTATATCGAAGGGGTAGAAACAGCTATTAACACAAATATCAAGAAGTATATTAATAATATTCAGAATCCAGGGACAGAGGCA
>CAZFPQ010000349.1:0-6750 GCA_964521065.1 uncultured Bacteroidia bacterium
TAGCTCTTTTGAGTTCGGGGCTTAGCAACTTTTCTGCCCGTTCAATCGAATCACTAGGAACTCGAAAGTCTTCAATAGCAACCCCATCAAACTGATGCGAAAAGTGCTTCAGAGCGGGATCTCCCTCAGTTTTGACTCTGTCAAGGATAGGAAGCACCCTAGGTACCAGGGTTTCCAGGTTGAGTGAAGGACGGCTAAGCAATTCCTCCCATTGATCCTGGGTGGGAAAATCTATTCTGGATAAAAGCATGATATATATGCGTTCGTAGATGAGCTGATCGCAACACTTAGAGAATCATTTTTTCTATGGGAATGACCAAAATGCCTTGCGCACCTGCATTTCGTAGCTCATCAATCTTTCCCCAGAAATCATCCTCCTGAATTACCGAGTGTAGGGAGCTCCACCCTTCATCAGCTAGTGGGGTAATGGTAGGGCTTTTCATACCTGGAATCAGACTTGAAACAGCCTCGATGGACTCATTGGGGACATTCATTAGGACATACTTAGAATCTTTGGCTCTTTGGACAGATTGTATTCTAAAAAGTAATCGATCCAAGATCTGCTGCTTCTCCTCAGCTAGTGTAGGGTGGCCGATCATGATGGCCTGCGACCGATAAATCACCTCTACTTCTTTGAGGCCATTGGCCAAAAGAGTACTGCCTGAACTGACGATGTCACAAACGGCATCTGCCAAGCCGATGCTGGGTGCTATTTCTACAGAACCACTGATCTCGTGTACTTCCGCCGTGATACCTTTTGAGCCTAAGTAATTCCTCAATAGGTTGGGATAGGAAGTCGCAATTTTGAGGCCTTCGAAATCTTGGAGACCTCCATACTCAAAACTGTTAGGGAGGGCTAAGGAAAGGCGGCACTTGGAGAATCCCATTTTTTGGATAACCTTAACGGGCTCCTGCTTTTCTGCGAATACATTCTCTCCCACGATGCCAATATCGGCAACCCCACTAGCCACATACTTCGGGATGTCATCGTCTCGCAAAAAAAGAATCTCCATGGGGAAATTGCTTGCACGACTCTTGAGCTTCACTTTATTTCTCACGTAGCTTATTCCACAAGATTCAAGATAGCTAAGACTTTTTTCGCTAAGGCGTCCGGATTTTTGTACCGCTAGACGTAATATATTTTCCAAGGATCTGATGTTAAATGTTGTGAAGTAAAATTGAGTAATGAGCTTTGCAGCAGACTGATTGGATCAAGCTGCCTTAGAATAGGGGTGATATGAATTGAAAATTCCTCCTTCAGGAGGAATGGAGATGGGTATAGGCATGCCATACTGCACAAGGCTGATCAGCCATAAGAAGAGATGTATATGCAGGAATGTTTAGCATGACACCACAAATGTATCACCTACCCCGCATTTCCCCAAACCATGTCTTGGGAAAATTATTCCGACTCGATACTCCTAAGAATCTGTTGAGTTTGCCTTGGCAAATCTGCGATTTGACTAGGGCATGGTCTCTCAGCAGGAACATGTGCAACGAGAAACGTATCTTGGTAAAAGCCCCCCTCTGAATCAGGATCATCCCCCAAAATGGGATGATGTTGAGATCGCACACAATAAACTTCTTTCTTTGGATAGGTATCTAAACAAAAGAGTTCATATTGCTGCTCAAGCTGGACCTGAACGCGTTGGGTAGGTGATTGGCCAAACCATTGAAGGGTGTGTTTGGCTTCATCTATGGGAAAATGGATCTCCTCCCAGTCAAAATTTCGATCAATTGACTGAAAAAATGCTGAGCCCAAAATGGCGATGAAGCTCAGTCTAATTAATACTTGACGAAAACTAGGGGGAGGAGCGGAGTTCATGGGTTTATTTTTGGGCTTTATATGCAACAGGAAACATTCTTTTCATGCGTCGATCTATATCACTATTAGTCACTACTCCATCCTTATTTTCATCTAGCCCTCGGTTGAGTTTATAGGATCGTGTGCCATGAGCAAATAAGGCATAGCAATATTCCTGATTCATCGCTTTAGGGTATAAAATTCCCAGGTAGAGGTCTGTTAGGCTGCGATACTCTCCGTGTCGCTCTCGAACAGTTTGCAAATACTCTTGGACAAGGTGAAGTTGATCCTCCGCGCTCATCCGACGAATGTCACTCATGTAATACTTGGTCCCAAGGCGAGCATTCAAGTCTTTGACGGCGGGGACCATGAATTGAATGAGGCCTGTTGCCCCGCTGCCTCGGAGGTTTTGAATGGAGGGGTCAAACTTGGATTCCATGTACATAACCGCCATTAACCACTCTGGGGGTATATCCAAATCATTTGCTACCTCCCTTACCTTGCTTTCAAATCCATCGACATCTCTGATGTGGTTGGCAGCTTTTTCAATGAGATATAGTGATTCGTTTTTTACCTCTTGAATAAGAGCTTCGCTAGTTTCTTGGTGTGAAGCCATGAAGGTCAACAGATTGGTGCCTGCTACCAATATGGTTACCAGGGTTACCATCCGCCAGTTGATGGCCGAGACCGCCCCGCCTTTAGTTTGTTGAACAAGGTAGGGTGGGGGAGGTGCCTGTTGAGGGAGAAATTTTGGGTTGGGGGTCCACATAACTGCTCAGAATAATTGGTCTTATGTCTAAATGTCTGCAACAAAAATACCAATAAAATTAGCATTTGCAATAGGTTTGCTAAAAAAGAAAACATTTATTTTGATGATAGCCTTTGGCAACAGACTACATGGGGCTTTTTGTTGCCGAAATAGTAGATGATTATAAGTTGATCCTTTCTATCCATTCAAAATGCTGTGAGCTTAGTTATTTTCCATCTCAAAGCACATTTAGACTACTAACAACTACTATGCGAAATCACTCTACTTCCCTGACCGGGGTTTGTCTCGGTCTTGCACTACTACTTTTTCCTGCCATTTTATTGGCCCAAAAAAGTGATGCGATTCTCCAGGCATTTTACTGGAATACCCACCCTGGTGATGTCAGTGATCCCATCAATGGTGGAATCTGGTGGGATAGTTTGACTGCTGTCGCACCAGAATTGGCTGCGTCAGGATTTTCCACTATCTGGACACCGCCCATGACCAAAGGCTTTGGGGGCATCTGGGACATGGGATATGGGCTCTATGATTACTATGATTTGGGTGAATATGACCAAAAGTTCACCACTCGAACCCGCCACGGGAACCGTGCTCAATTAGATGCCATGATTCAAGCAATGCACAACCAAGGGCTCAATGTAATGGCTGATGTAGTACTGAATCACCGAGGAGCAGGGGATGGACAACAGGCCTATGAGGTTTCTTGGACATATCCGGGAGGTGACTTACCATATACGATATTCAATCCTCTATCTGGCCGCTTTCCTGGAATTCCTGGTCACTTCCACCCCAATAGTACTCACGGTGATCAGAATGGAGACTATCGAACCCCCATCTTTTTCGAAGACATCTGCTACTTTAACCAGATTGATACGGCGAGCCCTCCTGGTGGCTGGTATCATGAGGCTCCCCCCTTTGGACTTGGTCATGCCGGAGATTCCCTAATCTCTTGGGGACGCTGGCTTGTAGATGAGGTAGGTTTTGATGAAATGCGTCTTGATGCAGTCAAGCATATCGACGATGCTTTTCTAGCCAAATTCTTGGTCGAAACTAGAGATGGCGATCAGCCATTTGCTGTTGGAGAATTTTTCGACTCAAATGGGGCTACCCTCAACAATTACCGAAATCTGGTAGAGAGCAGTATCAATGGAGGAGACAAGTATGCTCAGATGTCCATCTTTGACTTTGACCTACGAGACGATTTGAAGTCAATTTTAGATAATACCAGTGGCAGTTCCGATCTCTATATCACATTGGGATATGGGGGCATGGTTTGGGGGCAAAGCGCATCTGGATTTGACGTCGTCACCTTCTTAGATAACCACGATAAAGATCGAGTCGGATTTGTGGGTGGAAGCACGCAAACTGGAGGGACATGCCCGGCAGGTGAGATTAAAGCTGGCAATACCTGCCTTAAGTTAGATGGATTCTCTGCTACCGACCATAATCCCATCATTAACGATAAGGAAGACATGGGCTATCCTCTGTTAATGGCGGCCGAGGGGCGCCCTACCGTCTTTTGGAAGGACTTTTACTGGTTTGGCCTAAAAGAAGAGATCACTTGGCTCATGGCCTTGAGAGCCAGTATGGCAACAGGAGGGAGCAGCAATTCTACCCTGCAAAATGAAGATGGGGATGGCGGTAACAATCCTGCTTGGGATGGCAGTTTTGGCGGAAACAGCAATGGAGGGAATATGTTTGCTATGCAACGTTGGGGACTGAGCTCAGGGAGCAGGGATGGCATGGTACTGGGACTGAATGACCATCCATCGGATGAGCTAGGAATGTATGTCAACACTCCGTTCAGTCAAAAAACCCTGAAAGATTACTCTGATGGCTATATGTTCGTAACTGTCAATTCACCATTGGATAGCCGCACCCTTATCCGGGCCCAGCCCAGAGATTACAGCTGGTGGGGGCTTACAGGACTTTATCCTACCCCTCCTGGCGAGCCCGCTGCTGCTTTTGGCCTAGATGCACAGCCGGGCGGTCAAGTCCAATACCTAATCCTTGATGCAGATGATGTGGCCAATTTTCAGGTGAACGGTAGGGCCATTGAAGAAGGGGACCAGGTTGCAGTGGTGAATGGCCTTGATGAAGTTTGCGGGATTGGGAGAGTAGGGCAAAGTTTTGGGTGGAAGAACGGTTACGACATGCTAATAGAAATTTTAGGTCCCTTCATTGATGGGACTCCTAATGGCATGACTGCTGGAGAATCCCTAAAACTGGTTGTATTCGACGCCAGTGGGGGACAGTACTTCGAAGCGTCTACTCTCAATTTTCTCAGTAACGGAAGCGGTGGCACCTTCAATGCTTTACGTCCACAGACCCCTAACCGGAGCAGTAGCTTTTCCCAACCAGCTACTACTACCCAGGGTAGCTTTGCCATCAATGGTATTTCACGCTTGAGTAGTTTTGATGCCAATAACCTCACTACCGCCTTTCCTGTAGAGTGGTTAAACCTAAATGCGGTGGCTCTTGAACAACGGATTTCTCTGAGCTGGGACGTGGGAAGTGAATCCGCCAATCAGGGATTTGAGGTCCAGCTTGAGCGCGGCCTGGGGAATGAGTTTGAGGCTATTGGATGGGTGCCGAGCATAGGGGACCACAGCACCGGGCACCAATACCATTTTCTCACTCCAGAACTTGAGCCGGGTATCTATCGAGTCCAAGTCTTACAAAGAGACCTGGATGGGCAAACGAGCCTAAGCCCAAGGGTAGAAGTACGAATTGCAGATCCGGGTTTCCAAGTCCAGACCTTTCCCAATCCAGCTGGGGATAGGTTTTCAGTAAACCTTTACCTGGAACAACCGGCAGACTTGGTATTAGAGCTGTCTGATGGACTAGGGAGATCTCTAGGGGTGCAACAAGCCCCTAACCAGTCCGCGGGTTCCCACCATTACCTTTGGGATGCCAGTACCTTAGCTCCCGGCATGTATATCCTGCGAGTTCGCAATGGGCGCCGGTCCGAAACAGTGAGGATTCAAAAAAAGTAGCATGCAGCAGTTGTTGTTGAAATATGTCAGCAACAACTGCTTCTATATGGCTCCAGGTAGATCTGCTATGGACAAAGATACATGAAGATGATCTGCTGTCCCTACGTGCCGCAAAGTATTGAAGCCGAGCAGTTTGAAATAGAAAGCTAATGCCGTATTTCTAAATTCACTGCGACCTTTGGTTCGCAGATCTAGGGCATGTACATAACCGTTAGATTGTTTGTAGTGCAAGGAATGTTTGAGGCTGGGCAACCCCATTTGTTGGTAGTCGTGGGAACTACGACTCATGTCTGTAACCAACATGCCTTCATCAATGAGAACCAAGGTGCCCACACTTAGCTTTAGAAAGGGATGCAGAGCCAAGTACTCCTTTCTTACTTCTTCACTCTTGGCATTTTTTCCAGACAAATTGAACAATGAATAGCCTACAAAGCCCAGCATCAAGCAGACAACAAGTACGGATTTTACCTTGATACTGGTCCGGGTCATTTTCCCTGGTCCTATTAGCGCATCGTATATCATCGCTACGTAGATCAGGAGGAGGATACATACAACTGCAACACTCGCCACCAAAGCCAGCCAGCTAGGCCATTGATATGTTTCATACAACCACACTGAGCCCCTAATCAACAAAATGAAGGGCAAAATCAGCATAAAGATCAGTTGGAAAAGGATGCTTGAGCAGCGTAGTATAAACTTTTTCATGAGGGAGTGTTGAAATGAACTCTTCCAAATGACGTTATCACCATGATCAAAGTTGAAAAGCTTTTAAAACTACCCCTCAGGTCCCAGATTTTTGTAATTTCCCGTCGAAAAATTTAGACTATGTATCGCCGACTGGCCTGCTTTTGTTTGCTTTGGTTTTGCTTCATTCATGCTTATAACCTTTTGGCCCAAGCCTCTACCGGCCGCCACGTACAAGCCGTTGCCCAACCAGGCGATGGCGTATACAGCCTGCTTGCCCGTTATGGTGTGCGGACAAATTGTAACCTTTCTTATTTTTATCGGCTTAACCAAATGAAGAAAGGGCAATACCTTAAGGTAGGGAAAAGCTATTCCCTCCCTATTATGCTATACAATTACAATGGGAAAAGTATTCGTAGTACGACAGGTGTAAATGACATGGATTGGGCGCTGAGTATTCAACGCTACAATGAGCATTTGCTTTCTGTGGGGCGACG
>CAZFPQ010000350.1:0-6689 GCA_964521065.1 uncultured Bacteroidia bacterium
GGGCGGCAGGAGGTGAGACTAAGAGGTCGGATACTTGGAAACGGTCGTTCTCCACCTTACTTACCTCGTACACCTTAGCCCCTTCCTCCGTGATCAGCTTGACGCGCTCACCAGCTTTCAAGTCAGTGGCCAGCATGATCCAGCCGTCTTGCACCTCGGCGCGCTGGTAGATGTCGGGAACCACTTCGGTGAGGGTGTTGGTAACGGCCTGGGGATATACCTCAGCCACCTGCTGGGCGATCACCTTTTTGATGGGGCGATTGCCTTTGGCGATGCTGTCGCGCAAGCGGTAGTCGGTGATTTCGATCTGCATGAGGGTACTCAGGTCACGTGTACCGTTGGTGAGGCCTTGGATGGTTTTGATGCGGCGGTCGGAATGAGCATAGAAGGCTAGGCCTGAGACTAAGTCAGAAGCGTAGAGGGAATATTCAGCTGAGGCGGGAGGATTGGTTGTGCCAGTATTGGAGGGTAAAACAGGGTTTGAGGGAAGGCGCAGATAGGCTACTTGTCCTAAATCATGGGAAACTCCACCGGCTATTTCTACTTTAGCACGTGTGGGGTTGGTGGTACCAATGCCTACACTTCCAGCGGAATTGATCATAAGATGGCTACTACCACGGGTAATCAGGTGGATCTGATCATTTGCTCCATAGTTGCTCTCATTTCCCAGGGTGATCAAGGTAGCGTTTGCCCCTCTTTCTCCTTCTGCTTGGATGGCACTGGTGTACAGCCAGGGGGTAACCGTGAATCCCTTATCATCTTGATTGGAGCTATCCTGGGCGACACTTTCGTTGCCAAGGGGGATATCGCCAATCTGGGCATGATGGGCTGTTACGTCTCCTGCTACTTCCAGTCTGTGGCTAGGGTTGGACTCGCCGATTCCCAAATTGCCATTTTTGAGCAAGGTCAGGGCATTGGAGCGGTTGTTGATATTGATGCCATTGCCTACGACAAAGAGCCGGTCGGTCGAGTCAAAGGTAGTGGTACTAGCAGCTTGATAGTGCTCGGAATTGAGGCCAAATACGGCTTCCCCAAAGGAATGAGCTGTATTTCCTGCGCCTCCCCCTATAAATGTACAGTACCCCAAAGCTGTATCCTCTACTCCTCCCCCGACAAAGGAAAAGCTTCCTGTAGTGGTATTGTACCTCCCTCCTCCGACAAAGGACAAGGTACCTAAGGCCGCATTGAATTCTCCTCCTCCTACGAAGGAGCGAATTCTTAAAGCCGTATTGAACATGCCCCCGCCCACAAAAGAATTTCTTCCTGCGGCTACATTTGCATGCCCTCCCCCTATAAAGGACTCAGGGCCTGAGGATACATTGTGAACTCCTCCCCCCACATATGAGTATTCTCCTAGGGCTGTATCCTGTACCCCTCCTCCTACGAAGGAAAAGTTTCCTGCCGAGGTATTGTAGCTTCCTCCCCCGACAAAGGAGAAAGATCCTAAAGTCGTATTGGATTCCCCTCCTCCTACGAAGGAGCGAGTATTTGAAGCCGTATTGCGTGCCCCTCCCCCTACAAAGGATTCATAGCCTGAGGATGTGTTATAAGAGCCTCCTCCTATGAAGGCATGATTCCCAGAAGCAGTATCCCGCAAGCCTCCGCCAATGAAAGAGTGTTCCCCTGAAGCCAGACTGCGTTCGCCCCCAGCAATGAAGGAATAATTTCCCGACGCCTCACTCCTAGAGCTCCCCCCGACAAAAGAAAGTTGCCCTGAGGCCTCATTGTAATCTCCTCCCCCAACAAAGGAAAGATAGCCAGAAGCAGTATTCTCAAAGCCACCTCCTACAAAAGAAAAATCACCGAAAGCCTTGTTTACAACTCCTCCCCCTATGAAGGAAGCAGCTCCCGAAGCAGTATTATTCTCCCCTCCTCCTACGAAGGAATGAAATCCAGAAGCGGTATCTCTTTCCCCCCCAGCGACGAAGGAGTACTTCTGTGTAGCCACGTTATTCTCCCCACCAATCACTACAGAATAATTCCCCATGCTGTTCAGGTCCCATTGCGTCCCCTTTACTGATCCCACTCGGAAAGCTGACTTTTGGGGAATCCACATCAGGCGGGTGCCAGCTCCGCTATCAGGCAAGGGGCCGCTGTAGTTATGTTGAAAAGTTCCTTCGGAAAGAAGGCCCAAGGGGCTGATCTGAAAAGATTCGACGTTTGCTGTTGAGAAACGGATGCGATCTTCATCTGGATTGGCTTCTACCTGTATCCGGGTATCCCCATCTGTATCTGCCAATTCCCCATTGGTTGACTGGTCGCTGCTGAGTAGTTCGGTCCAGTTGGCACCATCATAAAACCAAAAGGAACTGCTGGTGTTGTCGAAGACCAGCAAACCTTTGGCGGCATTGGTGATGGCTTCTCGTTGGCTGCTGTCCATGCGCGGGACCAGCATGCCTTTGGTGGTAGACTGCACATCCAGGATGGCAGAAGAGTCGGGATTGGCTCCGTTATTGTTGATGCTGATGCCTTCAGTTTGGGCAAATAGGCCCGCCGTGCAAGCCCATAGGAATAGGATGATAAGAATTCGTTTCATTGCTCATTGGTTTTGTTGATCCCAAGGTCAGGATCTACCAATTCGCACACTTGGACATATGTTACAGATGCTTGGATTATTGTTTCACCCCCCTCATACGGACTCTCAGAGGCATTTTTACCGTTCACAACCCTTAGGCTTCGCGCCATTCTCCTGGGGAGCGCCCTTCGATCTTGGTAAAGGTCCGGGTGAAATAGGCGGGGTCGCTAAAGCCAACCATGTAAGCAACTTCTGCAATTTGTAGTTGGGGATCCTGGAGCAGATCCTTGGCATGCTCTACTTTTACGCTATTGATAAAGTGCGTGGTGCTTTGGCCCGTCAATGCCTTGAGTTTGCGGTGGAGACTCACCCGACTCATGGCTAGATCGCCCGCCAATGACTCCCCACGATAGGTACTGTCATCCAGCTTGGCCAGTATCCGTTGCCTCGCTTTGGTGATAAAGGCATCCTCGATTTGGATGGCGGGGTCTTTACTGGTCTCAGCTGGCTCAACCGACTGGTATCGTTGGCGTAGTTTCTGCCGGAGCTCTAAGAGCTTATTCAAACGAACCTCCAATTCCCGCTGGTCAAAGGGTTTGGGAAGATAGGCATCTGCCCCTCGCTGGTAGCCCTCAATCCGGGAGTCAGCGTCGGCCTTGGCGGTGAGCATCACGATGGGAATGTGGCTGGTGCGCATATCCAATTTCAGGGTTTCACAAACTTCATAGCCGTTCTTGCGCGGCATCATCACATCGGTGATGATGAGGTCGGGCACCTGCTCCAAAGCAGCCTCAATTCCAACCTCTCCGTTTGGCGCAGAAAACAAGTCATACTGATCTTCGAGACTGGCATGAAGATATTCGACAATGTCTGGGTTGTCTTCAATGATGAGTAAGCTTGGTTTCTCGTTATGATGGGGAAGGGAAGGACTTAGGGTCTTTAGTGGTAGGGAAATCGTGGGTAGGAGTGACTGCACAACCGGGGCCGCTTGAAAAGGGGCTTGTTGGTGGATGGGAAAACGGAGGTGAAAGACGGTGCCTTTTCCAACTTCGCTTTCTACGGAGATGTCACCTTGCATGAGATGGACCAATTCTTTGGTTAAAGAAAGTCCAATCCCAGTCCCTTCACCCTCTCTGGTATCGCTGCTATCGACCTGATAAAAACGGTCAAAAATCAGAGGCAGCTTCTCAGGAGGAATTCCTATTCCAGAATCGATCACACGAAGCGATAAGTGATCTACCGGGTTTTTGTCAACCTTTGTATATACTGTTCCCCCAGCTGGGGTGAATTTGATCGCGTTTGAGAGCAGATTCTTTTGTATCTGACCCAGTTTATCAGGGTCAAAGTCCATCAGGATGCTGTCCACTTCGCTTTCAAAACTCAATGCTACGCCCTTGCTTTCTGCCATAGACTCAAAGGCGGCCACCTCCAAACGCAGAAATTTCACCACATCAGACTGGATCAGGGAGAGGGATAGGCTTCCTGATTCGAGTTTTCGCAGGTCAAGAATTTGGTTGATGAGGCTCAGAAGGCTTTGAACATTTCGTTTGATGATGCTGCCTCCTTTTTTGGCCCATTGCTCGGGTTGACTGATGACCTGATCGGTCATGCCGCCAATGACTGTCAGTGGGGTGCGAAATTCATGGGAGATATTGGTGAAAAAGCGGGATTTAAAGGCGTCCAGCTCGGTGAGCTTTTCATTGGCGAGATTGAGGTCGAGATTGGCCTGATTCAACTGTCCATTGGCTTGATCCAGTTTTGTCTTCTCCCTTTCGATGATCTGCTTCTGCTGTTGGGTGATGCGAAAGCGATTAAAGAGAATCAGACCAAAGATCAACACGAGCAACAACATGCTTCCCAGCAGCCAATTGGTGGTCGTTCTTCTCTTCACATCTGCCGCGGCCACCTGAAGATCTGCGGCATATTGTAAGCTATCTTGTAAGGCCTGCTTTTCATAGGTGTATTGATACTCTTGATTGATGAGGGCACGGGTATTTTCCTCATTGAACACACTGTCTCTCATCGCCACCTCGATCTCATACATCCGCAAGGCTTCCCGGCTATTTCCTTCTTGTTTGTAGATCCGCACCAATTGCTCCGCGAAGTTGGCTTTCAGGCCAGGAGCCTGCAGTCTACTTGCCAGATCAAACCCATCCTGAGCATAGGACTTGGCTTGTGTCCACTCACCTTGTTCAGCCGACAGTTTACTCATGTACAAAAAGCCATTTATCACATCCTGCACCCTTCCATTGACTTTACCATTGCTCAGTCCCTTTGTCAAATAGCTTTCGGCCTGAGCAAATTCTCTCAAGCTGAGATAGGTGCCTCCCAGTTCAATCTGCACGTAGGATTCCATGGGAACAATGCCCTGTTCCTGGATGATGCTTAGGCTTTGCTCAAAGGCTTCAATGGCTGGCCGGAATTGGGACTGGTATTGATACATGGTCCCAAGGTTGGCATAGGTCATGGCCAGTCCTTGATGCTGCTCGGAGTTTCTCGCGATGTCCAGGGCTTCATCGAGATATTGCTTCATTTTGCCATATTCCTGGTCATCCAAATACATTACGGCCAAATTGTTGAGAGAAGAGAGCACTCCCCAATCAGAGCCCTCAGCTTCATAAATCGCCCGTGAGAGAAAATACTGCTCGGCTGCCTCCTCTATCCTTCCCACAAATTTGTAGTTGTTGGCCAGGTTGTTTCGACCTATGGCCTCATTTTGGGTTTTCCCATACTGCTTGGCCCGTGCTATCCCTATCTCATTATATTCCATAGACCTTAGCACATTCCCCTGTCCTTCAAAAATTGCTGCCATATTTAGATAAGGAGCAATCGTGCTAGAGGAATCTCCCATCATCTCATACAGAGAGAGACTTTTTTCCATATATATCAGGGCTGAATCAAGTAGCCCAAAGCCCTTGTAGGAAATCCCGAGTTGATTGTAGGTTCTGGCTAAGCCTATGGTGTCATTGAGCACTTGCCAAAGAGGCAACGCGGCTAAGGCATAGGATTTTACGTCACCAACCATCTTCAGTTGGGAGGCTGCGCTTGCCAATAACACGAGTCCTTTTGCCTGAAAAAGCGTATCCTTTTCCTGAAGCGCCAAGTCAAGTAGCTGTTGAGCGTAGTATTTGGCACTATCTGGTTGCCTCCCATTAAAATATTTCTCAATAAGTAGATCCATGGCTGCCAAACGCTGGTGACCCGGGGCGGAAGGATTTTGCCAAATGTGCATCAGGCTATCTTTCTCAGACAACTCATCCCCGAGGACAAGGCCATACATCCCAGCCGTCATCCAGAGTATGCACAGGAAATATCTCATCATGGTTTGCATTTTGACAACTTAACGAACAAATCTATGCTTCTGTCAGCCTTGTACCAATATAAGCAAGGGGACGAATGAATCTGTAAGGGAATGGGATTAAGGGGACGTTCTGGCTAAGAATTCCCCTTATTCCATACCGAAGTCAATATTGCCCCTCTTGTTTTCTTGAATTAGACAGTGGCTTCATTCATACATCATAAAGCAAAAGGAGCAAGGAATGACAGATCGCCTCCTTGCTCCTTTATAAGTAGCCAAAAACTTACTTTATCACAGACATGAGCCCTTCTAACACTTTCAATCGAGCTTCGAGGTGCTGAAAATCATTTTGCATCTGGTTCTTTTCTGCTTTGAGGGCTTCAATCTCTGCCTGCTGTTCCTCGATGATGCGCTGCTGCTCCTGGGTCGCGCTGACATTCAGCATGGAGATGGCTTCGTAATCGACGGTGTGGAAGTCATTGACCTCGCGGCCATAGACGAAGAGAGGCGGGACCGCTGCGCTGCGGGAGGCGGGAAGCGGGAGAAGAAGATCAGCGACTTGAAAGCGGTTGTTCTCTACCTTACTTACCTCATACACCTTAGCCCCTTCCTCCGTGATGAGCTTCACGCGCTCGCCGACCTGTAAGTCAGTGGCCAGCATGATCCATCCGTCCTGGACCTCTGCGCGCTGGTATATGTCGGGCACCACTTCGGTCAGGTTGGTCGTGACGGCCTGGGGATAGACTTCAGCGACTTGCTGGGCGATGACCTTTTTAAAGGGGCGCTTGCCTTGGGTAAGGCTGTCGCGCAGTTGGTAATCCGTAACTTCGATCTGCATGAGGGTAGAGAGATCGACTTCACCATTGGAAATACCCT
>CAZFPQ010000351.1:0-6637 GCA_964521065.1 uncultured Bacteroidia bacterium
AGTCTGTCCAAGACCTAAAGTCCGGCCCAGAATTAACCAACATCACTCAAAAAACTCAAAGTTAATTAATTCGGCAGTCCTAGCTTCAAGGCCCCCGGAGCGATTCTATGCCATTTACAAATGGCCAAAGTCCAGCAAAGAGGCTGTTTGGTACTTGGTATTTGCTTGCCAAAAGTAGGATTTTTGGGTTCTGACAAAGAATTTCCCTAAGAAATAGCGGGCTATTTTGAGGGAAAAGGATGCAGTCAGGTTCCAAAAAGACCATCTTGGTGGGTAAAGGAAAATTTCCAAACAGCCCCTAAGGTTCAAAGGGAGAGTGCCCAATCCCGGCTTTGGCCTCGATAAAAATCCGACGCACAATCTTGTGCATGGCCCGGATTTGCCCTTCAATGCGCGCTACCGCCTGCTCGATTTCGTCTGCGGTCAATTCATCTTGAAACTCTACATCTAAGGCTACCAGCACTTGATCGGGGCCAAAATGCTGGGTAACCAAGGTGTTGAGGGAAATGACGGAAGCATCGGCCTCGACAATCTGTCGGATGCTTTTACGGACTTCGGGGTCGGCACTTTCTCCAACCAATAAGGCTTTACTCTCATAAGCCATGAAAATAGCGATGGCAGTCAGTAAGAGGCCAATGATGATGGAGGCGAGGCCATCAAACATAGGCTCTTGGAGGGTATGTCCTAAATAGACGCCAAGCAAAGCAACGATTAGTCCAATTAGGGCGGCTGCGTCTTCTAAGATCACGGCAAAGGTGCTGGGGTCCTTGCTGGTGCGAATAGCCCGCCAAAAGCTTTTGCCGCCTCGTACTTTATTGAACGCCCTGACGGCAAAGAGCATTGCTGCTCCTTCAAATACAATGGCCAAGGCCAGCACGATGTAGCTCAAAGTAGGGTCGCCCATGGGGGTGGGATGCTTGAGGTGTTCAATTCCTTCGTAAAAGGACATGCCCCCTCCAATCGCAAAAATCAAGACCGCGACCACGAGGGCCCAGAAATAGAGTTCTTTGCCATGCCCCATGGGATGGGCTTCATCAGCAGGCTTTTTGCTTTGGCGAATGCCATATAGCAGCAAGGCGCCATTGCCCGTATCTACCAGAGAGTGGATGCCCTCTGAGAGCATAGCTGAACTGCCACTGATGCCTGCGGCGATAAACTTTGAGATGGCAATGGCGAAGTTTGCGGCCATTGCTGCGTAGATGGGTCCTTTGGATGAGCCTGCCATGGGTTTTCCTGAGCTTTGCCCAAAGCTAAGAAAGAGTTGGGGATTTTGGGAGATAAGGAGAGATCTAAGAACCAGCCTTTGAGAATTTCTCAGTAGTTTTGGCTCAAATACGCCCTTTAGATGCCCCATTCCCTCCCCAAAGATATGTTGGCGGTGAGTCAACCTGGCCCCGGAGAGGCCTTGACTACCCAGAGAATCCCAGTTCCTAAGCCTGGTCCAGGGGAAGTCTTGGTGCGCATGGCGGCCTCACCGATCAATCCTTCGGATCTGGCTTTCTTGGCTGGAAATTACGGAGTGAAGAAAGCCTATCCCCTAGTTCCGGGGTTTGAAGGGAGCGGTACCGTAGTAGCGGCTGGATCGGGACTTTTACCCCGCCTTTGGCTAGGCCGAAGGGTAGCCTGTGCTTCAGATAACCAAGGACTTGGTACCTGGGCAGAATATATGGTGACCACCGCTACCCGCTGTGTCCCCCTCCAATCTTCGGTGTCGGATGAGCAGGGAGCGATGATGTTGGTCAATCCCCTTACGGCCTTGGCTTTCTTTGACGAGCTTAAGCAAAAGGGAATCAAAGGGGTAGTAGCCAATGCCGGAGCCAGTGCCCTGGGGCGGATGATTATTCGCATGGGGCAAGCTCAAGGGATCGCGGTCATTTCTGTGGTGAGGAAGGCGGCACAAATCACAGAATTGCAGGCCTTGGGGGCTAGGGCTAGCTTAGACAGCAACGCCACCGACTTTCTGCCTCAACTATCGAAGCTCAGCAAGCAGTTCCAAGCAGGGGTACTGCTCGACGCGGTAGCTGGGCCGCTGACCACTCAGATACTAGCTGCCATGCCTGATGGCGCTGAAGCTTGGGTGTATGGAAACCTATCGGGCCAAGAAATCCCCATTTCTTCATCAAGCTTGATTTTTGAAGGAAAACGGATTCAAGGATTCTGGCTTTCCCAAGTATTGGCCAAAAAGCCCTTTTGGAAAGCTTTCATGGACACCCGTCGCGTTCAAGCCTTGTTAAGTGGAGCATTGGAGACCCAGGTCCAGGGGCGATTTTCCTTAGAAGAAGCCCAAGATGCATTAGAGCTTTATCGGTCTAATATGAGCGGAGGCAAAACGCTCATTGTACCAGGGTGACTTTTGGCAGGCTTGGGCGACAGAAAGGTCATAAGAGTGCATGATCAAAGCTCCCGGTTCTGAAGAATGAAAAGGGGAAATTAGAGACAACGGTAGAGGACAGAGTCGAAGAGATCGACGCCATCTACCCTCACTCTTTAATTTCTGAATCATGAAACGGATCATCAGCCTCACCACCGCCTTACTGCTCTTGATCGCCTTGCTGCCTGCTCAGCAGCCAGTAAGTTTCATAGAGAAGTCACCCAGCACCCTGAATAACCACGACAAGGAAGCCGCCCACGTACAATCAGGATTGATGGTACTGCATGGAGCAACTGGTCAAAACGTGATGTCACTGGAATACCAGTTATATCCTCAACCAGCTATTAAGGATCTAAAATTGCTTTTGCGTAGCCAAACACCCATTAAACCCATTCTATATGTGGTAGACACCGAGGGCCAACGCACCAATTTTCAGACCCGAGCCATGGTGCCAGATACCTATCAACTGCTTCAACTGAATGTAAAGGACCTGAAGGAAGGCATGTACTTCCTAGTCATAGAGGTACCTGGAGTTGGCAACAGCGAGGGCATGCCGATCATCAAACTGGATGCCCAGCCGATGCTGATCCAGTAATTGTTAGGTGGGCGTATAACTAATCACCCGACCATTTCGGTCGGGTGATTTTTTGAATGCGCTCCGATAAGAGCTATGGCATGCAATTGAACCCTTTCACCTCAGGGTTCCTTTTTGAACAATGCGTAGGTTAGGCGCTTTGCAGATCACTAGCGAGAAGCTGATTTTCAAACAGAGGGAGAATGATAAAAAAGGGTAGGCTAAAAAACCATACCTTAACTTTTTCACTCTCTTCCCTTTTTCACTTCCCCTACCCCGTGCCTTACGGATTAAAACTCCGCACTCTTGGGGAACCTCGGGAAAGGAATTACGTCGCGGATATTGGTCATGCCCGTGACGAATTGTACCAAGCGCTCAAAACCCAGACCAAATCCTGCATGGGGTGCCGTTCCAAACTCGCGGAGTTCGAGGTACCACCACAATACTTCCTCAGGGATGTCCATTTCAGCCATGCGGGCCTTGAGGACGTCCATGCGCTCCTCTCGCTGAGATCCTCCCACAACTTCTCCAATACCTGGGAAAAGAATATCCATCGCCGCTACGGTTTTTCCGTCTTCATTCATGCGCATGTAAAATGCCTTGATGTCCTTAGGATAGTCCGTGACGATGACGGGTTGGTTGAATTTTTTCTCTACCAAATAGCGCTCGTGTTCCGATTGGAGATCTTTGCCCCACTCTACGGGATATTGAAAACGCTTCTTCTTGTAAGGCTTAGAGTTGCGGAGGATGTCTATCGCTTCGGTGTAAGTGATGCGCTTGAAATCATTTTCAACCACAAAGCGCAGGGTATCCAACAATCCCATGGGGCGGCGCTCTTCGGCTTTGAGGTTTTTTTCCTCGTTTTGGATGCGCTGATCCAGGAAGCTCAGTTCGTCGGGATAGTTGTCCAAGGCAAACTGAATGAGATATTTCATGAAATCTTCTGCGAGATCCATGTCATCGGTCAGGTCTGCAAAGGCAATCTCAGGCTCGATCATCCAAAACTCAGCCAAGTGACGGGTGGTATTGGAATTCTCAGCCCTAAAGGTAGGCCCAAAAGTATAGACTTTGCCCAAAGACATGGCACCTACTTCTGCTTCCAATTGGCCAGAAACGGTGAGGTTGGCTTCGCGCCCAAAGAAATCTTCCTTCCAGTCGATGTTGCCCTCATCGGTGCGAGGGGGCTCTCCTAGAGGTAGGGTCGTCACTTGGAACATTTCTCCCGCTCCCTCAGCATCGCTGGCTGTGATGATGGGAGTATGCATGTAGTAGAATCCATGGTCATGGAAATACTTATGGATGGCGTAAGCCAATCCATGGCGAACCCGAAATACCGAAGCGAAGGTATTGGTACGCATGCGTAGGTGGGCCTTTTCACGCAAGAACTCCAAGGAGTGCTTTTTAGGTTGGATGGGATAAATTGATGGATCGGCGTCGCCGAGCACCTCTATCTCTTCGGCTATTACTTCTACCGCTTGTCCCTTGCCTTGAGAAGCAACCAAGGTGCCAACCACTTTGATCGAGGCGCTGGTACTGATTCTACTTAGCAACTCCTCCGGGTAATTTTCAAAATCCACCACCACTTGTAGGTTATTGAGGGTCGAGCCATCGTTGAGGGCGATGAAACGGTTGGCGCGAAAGGTGCGCACCCAACCCATCAAGGTGACAGATTGGCCTTGAGGCTCAGTAGCGAGCAGGGTTTTGATTTCCGTGCGTCGTGGCATGGTGGTTAGATATTAATTTTGCGCGACAAAAATATCCTGTATCATTGCGGCATGCAAACCTGGATGGATCGGCTAGACGCCTTTTTTTACAAGTTAGAGGCCCGCATCAGACTTTGGCCCGTGGGAATACTGGTGGGCATGATAATTTATGTGCTGGCCATGGCTTACGTATCGGCAGAAGATTTTCGCCCTGGACCTCATGGAAAGCAATACATGGCCATGTCTGAGGCTCCTTTTGATTTTGAGGCGAGCTACGAAGTCGGCTACCGGCGTCTGATGCCTACTTTAGGCTACTTAATAGGCTTGAGAGGCGATAGATTTTTATGGTTGATGGTGTTGGCAGCCATGGCGATTCCCGCTAGTATATACGTGTATTTACGGCGAACCCGAGAGGTTGCCCCTACGGGTGCCTTGGGCAGTAGTTTACTGTTGGGGCTTAGTACTCTGCTGACGATCCACTTTATTGCCCAAGGGTACGTAGATCAGGGTTATTACTTAGCCATGCTTTGGGCCTTTTTGCTGGTCGACCGAAGTTACTTATCGGCCCTTTTCATGACCCTGGCCCCACTGATTCATGAGGCTACCTTGGTTTTGTGGCCGGCTTGGGCCTTGCTTTTTTTTCTTGCCCAGCGCAAAGCCCAAACTCATCTTTTGCTGATCGGAGTGGGACTGTTGCTTCCGGTGATGCTTTGGTTTGGAGTGCGTACGTCCTTAGATCAGGTGGTTCCGGAGGGCTTTGATTTTGGTTTTTACTTCAGCGAAGAAAATTTGCGCGTGATGCTTTCGCAGCAACTGGCATTTATTCCTTTGGCCGTTTTTTACACGTTCAAACTAGGCTGGCTCATCCCAGCCCAGGCGATCAAACTCTATGTCCATCGCAGAGATCGCTTGCGCCTCATCGCCATGGCATTGATTTTTATGGGTGTTTCGGCTCAGTCAATTATCGCTTTTGATTTGGGGCGTCTGTACAGTTTAGCTTTTCCCATGGTGGTTCTAGCCATCCTTGATCTATATCACCATGCCGAAGACAAACGGGCCATTGATCGCCGAGTTTGGGCTTGCTTCTTGTTGGGTTTACCGCTTTTTACCTACTACATCGCTGGATATTACGTAATCCCTCTGTTACCCTGGCCCTTTCGGTCGATTTAAAAGGATGATTAAGAGAGATTTAACCTAGCCCCATTTTGCCTCGTATTTACTGGGTGTAGGATGTATCTTACCACTTGGATACGGCACCCTTCTTTATGCGAAAAGGAATTCTTGTTACCATCTTGATGCTTATTTGCCTCAGCTCCATAGTTTGGGGGCAAGGGGAAGAGGGATATGAATACATTCCGAAATTCAGGGTTTACACGGTAGACGGAGTTACGTTCATGTCAGGTGAGCTAGACAGCATTCGCATCACGGCTGACCCACCCACTACCCGAGAACTTCGCCGAGGCCGCCGACAACTCCAGCGGTTTACTAGACTCCGCTACAATGTGCACAAGGTCTATCCCTATGCTGTCAAATTGGCGGGAATATTGGCTGAAGTGCAAGCTGAAATAGATGCTTTGCCCAACGAAAAAGCCCGAAAAGAATACGTCAAAAACAAAGAAAAATCCCTCTTTGGTTCCTACGAAGACGACGTAAGACGCATGACTCGCTCTCAGGGCAAAGTCTTAGTTAAGTTGATCCATCGCGAGACCCGACTCTCCACTTATGCCCTTATCAAGGATAATAAAAATGGTGCTTCGGCTTTGTTTTGGCAGTCAATCAGCCTGATTTTTGGCATCAACCTCAAGACCCAATTTGACCCTCAAAAAGAGGAAGAGGATTCCATGATCGACTTCATTGTGCGAGACTTAGAAAAGGGGGGATACAACATTGCCTACCGGCAATACAATTACCAGTTAAAGTAGCTGGAGGCCAGAGTGGAATGTTCCTAAGGAGTGAAAAAGCAAAAGGAATCAAAGGATATGGATTTTT
>CAZFPQ010000352.1:0-6565 GCA_964521065.1 uncultured Bacteroidia bacterium
GAGAAGCTAAAGGCTTATCTGATCAAATTCAACGACTTTGGAGCCAAATACCCAGCCTAACTCAGCCAAGATCAGTAGCCTATTACATCTGGCGCGATCCCGATATGGTGGTCGGGGAAAATACCTACATCCAATCAGTACTAGAGCAAATAGGCCTAAAAAATGTCTTCTTGGGTAAAAAGGGGAGATATCCTACCCTTGATGCCACAGACTTAGCAGCTGCCAACCCTGACTTGATTCTGCTCTCTACCGAGCCCTACCCTTTCAAAGTCATTCACCTTGAGGAATTCCAGGCCCAGATTCCCCAGGCGAGAGTTGAGTTGGTAGATGGAGAAATGTTCTCTTGGTATGGTTCCCGCATGGAGCAGGCGGCCAAATATCTGGGGCAATTGAGTCAATCCTGGAGCTAGCTTCCAATCCATCTAGCGAGCTCCCCCCTATTTCAAATTAAGAAATCCGTCAGGCTTACAATCAGGCACTCTTTTTGCCGCTTTAGGTAACAAAAGCATAACTTTTTTGTATGCTGAGTTTCCGTTAATTTCGTTGATAGTCAATAAATTTTCAAACAACCACATCTCCTATGATCGCCATCGATCCTGCTATCGAACAAAAAGCGAACTCCTGGCTCAATAGTAACATCAGCGACGAGGCAAAAGCCGAAATACGCCGCATGATGGCAAGTGATAACCCCGACGAATTGGTTGACGCCTTCTACAAAGACCTCGAGTTCGGTACGGGTGGTCTGCGTGGCATCATGGGGATCGGCTCTAACCGGGTCAACCAATACACCATTGGCATGGCTACCCAAGGCTTTGCCAACTACCTCAATGCGACTTTCCCTGACCAAGAAGTGAAAGTGGCCATCGCCTATGATAGCCGCAACAACAGCCAACTCTTTGGGGAGGTAACTGCCGCCGTCTTCTCGGCCAATGGCATCAAGGTTTATCTATTCGAAGAACTGCGCCCTACCCCAGAGCTTTCATTTGCTATCCGCGAGCTAGGATGCAAAGGAGGCGTGGTTCTCACCGCCTCGCACAACCCCAAGGAATACAACGGCTACAAAGCCTATTTTGATGATGGCGGACAGGTCACGCCTCCCCACGACAAAAACATCGTAGCAGAAGTCCAACAGGTAACCCTAGACACCATCAAGATGGACGCCGATGAAAGCAAAATCGAGCGAATCTCTACCTTGATTGATGAGCCCTACCTGGAGCGCATCACCACCAATGTGGTTACCCCTGAAGCGATTAAAAACCAGCACGACCTCAAAATTGTATTCTCTCCCATCCACGGAACGGGAATCACCATGGTACCTCCCATTTTGAAAAAACTTGGTTTTACTGAGGTACACGTAGTAGAAGCACAGAGCAACCCAGATGGCAACTTTCCTACGGTGGTTTACCCCAATCCTGAGGAATCAGAGGCCATGAGCATGGCCCTCAACATGGCCAAAGAGATGGATGCCGACTTGGTAATGGGAACCGACCCAGACTCAGACCGAGTGGGCATTGGCGTAAAAAACAACCATGGTGAGTGGCAGTTGCTCAATGGCAACCAGGCGGCTACCTGCATGATCTACTATCTGCTCAAAGCTCGCCAAGAGAAGAACTTACTGGATGGCAAGCAATACATCTGCAAGACCATTGTGACGACTGATCTCTTGGATAAAATGGCCGAGAGTTTTGGGGTAGATTGCTACAATGTATTAACTGGCTTCAAATACATTGCAGAGAAGCTCAAGGAATTCGAAGGGGAAAAAGAATTTATCGGTGGCGGTGAAGAAAGCTATGGCTACCTAGTCAACGACTTTGTACGCGACAAAGACGCCATTATCTCCTGCGCTATGCTGGCAGAGGTGGTAGCCTGGGCTAAGGACAAGGGGATCACCCTGTTTGACCTTCTGACCGACATCTACGTAGAGTACGGCATGTTCCGTGAAGGATTGGTCTCTATCAAGCGTACGGGCAAGAAGGGAGCAGAAGAAATCCAACAAATGATGGCCGACCTGCGTAGCAACCCACCCGCTGAGATCAGTGGTTCTCAAGTGGTGAAGATGCGCGATTACAAGAGTGGCATGGAGAAGGATCTTTTGACCGGGGAGGAAAGCAGCATTGATTTCCCGAGTTCAAACGTACTGCAGTTCTTTGCCGCAGATGGAACCAAGGTTTCGGCCCGTCCTTCTGGTACCGAGCCCAAGATCAAGTTCTATTTCAGCGTGCAGGCTGAGTTGCCCACGACGGATCAGTTCGATGCGGTCTATGCCCAGTTGGGAGAAAAAATCGAAGCGATTCAAACCAGCATGGAGCTGAAGTAATGGCCAAGAATCATATATTTTACTTTGCCCCGAATCGATGAGGTTCGGGGTTTTTCGTTTTCACACCAACCATCTTTGAAAAACTTTGCCCTACATCTTGAACCCCATCAACCTTTGGGTCAAAAATCTTGTTGAGAGAAAGCCCATATCTCCGTAGTTTATTCCAGGCTCTCTATTATAGAAAAGTCAAACAAGCTATATTTCTAGAGTGGTAAAGTGTCGGGAGTTTATCCTCAGTGTTTTTCTTTTGGTGGGCATGTTTTCCACCACATTGGGCCAGCAATTTGGGCTGCCTCACGTCAAGCGCTATACCATCTCTGAGGGTCTGACCAACAACTCCGTCTTTTCCTTGGTCCAGGATCAGCGAGGATTTTTATGGATCGCTACTGGAGATGGCTTAAGCCGCTATGATGGCTATTCTTTTACTCGCTTTCGCCATCAGTCGCATGATCCGACTTCACTTACGGAAAACCATATCTCATCCCTTGTAATGGGACGTGAAGGCACCCTCTGGATAGGTACCCAAGTAAAAGGGCTCAACCAATACGAATATCAGCGAAATCTCTTCCACCCAGTAGCAGCCACTGAGATTGAAAACCAGTTCATCCATCCTGGTCACACCATTCTGCTGGCGCCAGATTCTGGGCTTGTAGTAGCCACTGAACGTGGCGTTTACCAGTTAGCATCCTCCCATGATGACTCCTTGAATTGGCAGCTAACTGGTGCTTCCGTCCGCTGCCTGTTACCAGAGTCTGATTCCAGCTTTCTAGTAGGAAGCAATTGGGGACTACATCGGCTCAATTACTCCTTGAATTCCGTTGAGGAAGTGTTGGCAGCGACACGCATAGGAAAAGTTCGTGCCCTAGCGCACGATCAAGCTGGCAACCTGTTCATAGGGACTCAGACAGGGCTATTTTATCTGGGTAAAGGAGATCCCAGCACCCTAAAAAGGGTTCCCCAATTTCAAGGTCGCCTTACCCATATCAATGCCATTCAAGCGGATAAAGGGGGTAATATCTGGGTAGGAGGAGACAATGGCTTGGTGGTCTTGGATTCAGAACGAAGGCTAGCCCTCGCTTCTGAAAACATGGTCCTCAGTCAAAATGGCCTCGATCAGGAGCGCGTAGAGTGTCTGTTTGTAGATCGTGAGGATAACCTTTGGATTGGAACGGCCAATGATGGGGTGATCAGACTTTTTTTGTCGGAAGGCCACTTTCCTTTGTATCGGCCCGCCCAGCACTTACCCGCCCAAAACCCCGCAGGCAATACCATTCGAGCCATGTTAGCTGAGGCGGACGGAGAAATTTGGCTAGGATCCTATGGAAGTTGGCTGTACCGATATCGTAGCCGAGGAGATTCGGGGCTTGACTTGGTTCCAGACGCTTATCGAATAGGAGACAATATCCTCTCTTCTCTGTTTCGGGACCAGAAAGGCAACTTATGGGTGGGCACCTGGAACAACGGTCTTTTTTGGGGGAATGAAAGGCAAGGAAAAATGACCTTCCAACAACACCCATTTTGGCGAGGTCCAGGGCCTGGTCAGGAATACCTACAGTCTATCCAGTGCATTTTTGAAGACGATTACGGCTTCCTCTGGGTAATTTCCAACGGTGGAATCCTCCGCAAAGCTCCTCAAGCATCGCAATTTGAGGAAGTTTCTGACTTTTTTCCCAGGAGTACCAACAGCATCAATGCGTTCTGGCAAGACCTTCAAGGTAACTGGTGGTTTGGTACTTGGAATGGACTATATCAGTATCGCAAGGAGCAAATCAATCAGGTTCGTAGCCGAGCCCAAGCACCACCGGGAGGCTTGACTCCCTCGCTCATCCTACGCGAAGGATCGAGCGGTCTTTCCGACGATCGGGTCACTTCAATTATCGGGGATGAGGACGGAAACGTTTGGATCGGGACCTATGGAGGCGGGCTTAACCACTGGAAAGGGGGCATATTGCGTCACTTTCAGGAATCTTCAGGTCTTCCTAACAACATCATTTACGGAATCGAAATTGACTCCTTACAGCGATTGTGGATCAGCACCAACAATGGACTGGCCTTATTTGATCCAGGCGAGGAACGCTTTAGGGTATTCACCGAAGACGATGGACTGCAAAACAACCAGTTCTATTTTGGTGGACATGCCAAAACCACCGATGGTCACTTGATCATGGGGGGCATCAAAGGCTTCAATCTTTTCCGCCCAGAAACGTACACGATGGATGGCCCCAAGCCCCCAAGGGTAATCCTTACCAATATACTAGTAAGGGGGGTTCCTCCGCCTATTGGGCCCCGAGAAGATGGAACGGTGGTGCTAGACAGTTCGATCTTACTGAGTCAGCATCTTACTCTACAGCCTTACGACGACGCCTTTCGGATAGACTTTTCATCCCTGACCTTCAATCATGCGACAAAGCTGCAGTTTGCCTATAAGCTAGAAGGCTTCGACCCAAGCTGGCGCTTTACTGGTTATCAAAACCGATTTGCGGTATACGGAAATCTATACGAAGGAGATTATACCTTTCTAGTCAAAGCATCCTTAAATGGAATGGACTGGGGGCCAGTAAGAAAGCTCTACATTGCAGTATTACCGCCATGGTACCGTACCTGGTGGGCGGCCTGCATCTTTATTAGCCTGATTATCTTGACCATTCTTGCTGTGGCGCGGGCCAGCTACGTTTATTCCAACCTCCAAAACCAGCTCCATGTCGCAGAATTAGAACGGGAAAAAGAAGCAGAAATCTACAAGCTACGACTTTGGTTTTTTACCGGCATCTCCCACGAATTCCGCACCCCGCTTACCCTCATTATGTCACCTTTGAGTGAACTGATCAACCGGCATCAGTTGACCCCGGCCGTGAGGGAAAAGCTGCATTTGATCCATCGCAGTAGTCAGCGGCTGCTGCGGCTGGTCAATCAAATCCTTAACCTCCGTCGACTGAAATCAGGAGAATTGAGCCTCAAGGTGGCGGAGCAAGACATGGTAGATTTTGCTAAAGACATCTTTTTCAGCTTCTATGACCATGCCGATACTCGGGGGCTCAGGTATGATTTTCAATGCAGCCAAGACCGAATAATGATGTGGTTTGATGCAGAAAAAATGGAAATCATTCTCTACAACCTCCTCTCTAACGCATTTAAATATTCTCAATCTTCAGGGACGGTTAGCCTCCATTTAGATGAGCAAGAGGAAGAGATCGTGATAGAAGTTCAAGACCAAGGAATCGGAATACCTGTCGAAAAGCTATCTGATATTTTTAGGCCATTCAAACGAGTGGAAAACAGCTACAGTGGCTTTGGCATTGGTTTGGCCTTGGTCAAAAGCCTGGTTGAGATGCATCATGGCCAGATTGAAGTACGCAGTGAAGTAGGCAAGGGCAGCTGCTTTAGGATTTGTTTACCAAAAGGCAAAGACCACTTTTCTTCTTCCGCTCTCGTGTTAACTCCAGTTGCCTCCATGGTGGAGCTTACTCCCCCCCAGTCTTTGGAGGAGTCTGCTTTTTCCGTTTTTCCTAGCCCTGGATTAAAAGAAAAACTCAGTATTCTACTGGTAGAAGATGACCCAGAAATCCGCAGATACTTTGCCCAGCATTTTAGAAGGGACTTTAGCGTATTGGAAGCCGGTAATGGAGCAGAAGGGTTGGCCATCGCCTTGGAATCCATCCCAGATTTAATCATCAGTGATGTAATGATGCCTGTCATGGATGGCATCACCCTTTGTAAAAAGCTTGAAGAAGAAGTTTCTACCCGCCAAATCCCCATTATTTTACTGACCGCCCGGTCTGCTCCTGCCCATCAGGTTAAAGGCCTACAAAGTGGGGCCATCGCCTATCTTTCCAAACCAGTAGATGTGACCTTGTTGCGGGAGCGGGCTATGGCCATCCTGCGCAATGTGCATCAGATGCAGCAAGCCTATCAACAAGAAGGCATTCTTCCCCTTGCCACCAATCTCCACAGCCAAGAGGAAAAGTTTGTACGCAAAGCGGCTCAAATCGTAGAGGCAAACCTAGCCTCCCCAGATCTTACCGCCCAAAACTTAGCTAAACAAATGGGCATGGGTCGGTCTAACCTGTACAAAAAGCTGATGGCGGCTACCGGCAAGTCAACCACCCAATTCATTCGCTACCTCCGCTTACGCCATGCCCAGAAACTGTTACTCGAAGGAGACTACAATATCTCAGAGACTGCTTATCAGGTAGGGTTTGGAGACCTGAAGTATTTTCGAAAATGCTTCAAGCAGGAGTTTGGCCTCAC
>CAZFPQ010000353.1:0-6527 GCA_964521065.1 uncultured Bacteroidia bacterium
ACCCTGAATCAAGTTGATTATTCCTGCTTAAAACCTATTCGCAAACGTTCACTTGAACGCCTGATCCAGCAAGCACTGACGCCAGGACAACCCACAAAATCAACGTCAACTTCGTCCCTGACCAAGCTTCCCAACTTAGCCGAAAAATACCCTCTAAAGATCCTTTTAGCCGAAGACAATGCGGTAAATCAAAAGATCGCCAAACGCATGTTTTCAAAATTGGGGTATAGCCTAAGGGTGGTTGACAATGGTCAGCAGGCATGGGAACGAGTAAATAGCGAGGCTTTTGATTTGGTTTTCATGGATGTCCAGATGCCGATTATGGATGGCTTGACCGCCACTAGGCAAATCCGAAAATCTTATCCATCAGACCAATTGACAATCATCGCTATGACGGCAAATGCCTTGTCTGGAGACCGACAAGATTGCTTGGCTGCGGGGATGGATGATTTTCTGCCTAAGCCCATCGTACCTCAAGCACTGGTGGATTGCATAGAATCCTGGGGGCAAAACCTAAACAAGGTCAAAGGCTGAACGGGTAAGCGAATTTGTTGCCTTACGTTTATGTCCTCCAAAACCACTCTTCTTTAATTGAGTTATATCCCTTGAATCCCCATCATTCATAAAGCAGGGGCTAGCGCCTTTACCCTTCATGCCACATTGGGAGCTTCCTATTGACATCAAGTAAACTCATGCAAATTACCCTCATCGCAGCCATTTCAGACAACCGTGCCCTAGGCAAAGACAATGCCCTAGCTTGGGATATGCCGGCAGACCGCCAGTTCTTCATGGAGCAAATCAAGAACAAGGTAGTGGTCATGGGGCGTCGCACCTATGATTCCCATTTAGAAGAGGAGGACATACCTTATGCTCAGGCCATTGTGGTCACCCGTCGTGCTGACTATGAGGCACCCGGGGCTATTATTTGTCACAGCCTGATCGAGGCTTATGAGTGGGGACGTGCGCGGAATCTTTCCGAGTTAATGATCTTAGGAGGAGGGCAAATTTATGCCCAAGCCATAGAAGATGCTGATTGTCTGATCATCACTGAGATTCATACTGAAATCGAAGGGGATGCATTTTTTCCAAGTATTGATCTTCAACTGTGGGAAGAATCATCACGCCAGTCATTCGCCGCTGACGCAGCCAACTCATTTTCCTACGAGTTTGTGCAATACCAACGCAGGCATTAATCGCTCATAGTCAACTAGATACACCGCCAGCAATCGTCTTCTTAGCGTGGCTATAGCTTATGGTTTTCTAGGCTATCCCCTCCGTATCCCACACTCTCAACCTCTCACTATCTCCTTAAAAGACGCTTGTGAGACATTTGTGATAAGTAGTCCAGCCTACCTTTGGTATAAAATTACCTGCACCATGAAGGAGCCTGGCTTAGCCCAAGAAACATTGACCGGGGTGCCGTTTTCCCTAGGAGAGCCAGTAGCAGAACAGTTGGCCCAGGCCATGCGTCCTGCTCAATGGCGAGTCCGCAAAAAACAGCATTTTTCTTCTCATGACCTCAGTCGTGAGGTATACCTGATAGCGGAAGGCACCGTGTTGATTGGGAGAAAGCTGAATAGTGGCCGAGAAGCCTACCAATATCTTCACCAACCAGGTGAATGGATTGGGGATCTAGCCGTCATGGAGCCTCATTTCCCATCTTTTTTTGCGGCAGCACTGGAACCAACCAAGCTCTGGTCTATTCCAGCCAAGTTGCTGCATCCCATTATGATGGAGGATCCTCATTTCAACTTCACGCTGATTAACCAAGCAGCCCGGCGCCTGCGACAGCTCCAACAACGGCAGCAAGCCATGCTCAAGCAAAACACCCGGGAAAGAATTCTGTCATTTCTATGCGAATACTGCTTGCGCTGTGGCAATCAGATCAACGACGAGGTCGTACAATTACCTAATCTACTTAGCCACAGTGACCTAGCAAAGTTTACCGCTACTTCTCGTCAGTCCGTCAATGCGTTATTGACAGGGCTGCGCCGAGAGGGAGTACTAGATTATGATGAGCATCAGCTCCGCATTCCCCACCCTCAACTCATGAGCTGGCAAAAAGAGTTTGGGGGAAGGTTTCCTTTCTTTCTTCAAATTGGTCAACAACTGGCCCAAGCCTGATGGTATCCGCGCTGCGGCAAGAAGGCAGCTAAGTGAATAGCCTTTCTGATTTAGCACTTCTTTCCTTGCCAGGAATCCCTTTTCCAAGCAAGTTGAAAGGAGAATTCAGGGTAGGACTATGGGCTGTGGGAAAAGGATTAACTCGATATAAAGCTCCTTACCCTGAACCTCCTTACCCCACTTACCAGTTCCTGTTGTCCTATGCTAAATACCAAACCATCCATAAGTCCTGCTTTTTCGTTATAGAGTTAAGAGGATATTTAGGTGTTGGGGTTTCGAGCCCAAATGCTGGATTTTTTAGTTCTGATAAGCAGATTTTGGGAGGAATAGCAGGCTATTTCGAGAAAAATTGGCGCAGCCAGACTCCTACTTGGGTCCCTTAATCCCAAGTACCAGCAGCAAGACAAGTTTAGGCCGTAAACTCAACCCCCAAACAGCCTCGTAGCTGATAGGCATCATTTGCATCAAGGATCAAGTCAAAAGGCCAAGAGAACAATTTTGTTTTTCGCCTAGTTTTGAATCACGTTTGGCTATTTGCTTATTTCTCAGAAAAGGACAGCAAACAATGAAGAATTGGATGTGGATATGGGCTCTGGTAATTGGAGCCATAAGTGCGAGTAATTGTGGACAAACCCCACCTGATCCTGGCGATCCAAACCGTCCTGAAGTGGATACCAAGCTAATTGAGCTGGAGTATCCGGATCACTTTCCAGAACCATATATTCCCACCAATAATCCTTTGACCCAAGCGAAGGTGGACCTGGGTAAAAAGCTATTTTTTGACCCCATTCTCTCTTCTGACAAAAGCCTCTCTTGTGCCTCTTGTCACTTTCAAGCCAATGCCTTCAGCGATCCTCGTCCCTTCAGCGTAGGGGTGGGAGGAGCGGTAGGCGAAGAGCCTCAATTGCGCCGCAATGCACCGGCCCTATTCAATTTGGCTTGGCACCCTGCCCTCTTTTGGGACGGAGCCATTGAGGACCCCAATCGCCGAAATGATCAGCTTGAAAATCAGGCCCGTGTACCCATCGAAGCCACCCATGAGCTCAACAGCAATTGGCCCCTGGTCTTAGAGCGACTGAATCAAGATCCAGATTATCCCGATGATTTTTGGCGAGCCTTTGGTGATACCATCACGGAGAGATATGTGTTGAGAGCCTTGGCCAGTTTTGAGCGCACAATGGTTAGTACCGGTTCAAAATATGACCAGTACATTGCCAGTGGGCAGGACAGCACGGTTTTCACAGCCAGTGAATGGCGAGGTTTCAAGTTGTTTTTTGCCGAATCGGGTACTCGTCACGCCGAATGCTTCCATTGCCACGGTGGCTTCAACTTTGACGACCCCGCTGGACAATTCCGCAACAATGGCGTGTTTGATGTGTATGAAGATCGAGGTCGTATTTTGCTTACCGGAAACCCTTTTGATGAGGGAAAATTCAAAGTCCCTAGCCTTCGCAACATTGAATACAGCGCACCATATATGCATGATGGCAGCATTGCCACCTTGGAAGAAGTCATTGATCGCTACGTAGAAGTAGGTGCGCCTACCTACAACCGACATCCCAATGCAGATTTGTTGATCGAAAACATTCGAATTACAGAATCGGACAAAACTGATTTGCTCGCATTTCTAAAGGCTTTGAGCGACCCCGGTTTTATCAACAATCCTGCTTTTCAGCCCTAATATCTTACGTCAAGCTTTGGAGGAGAGGCCCTGGCACGAAGTATGAAGCAGACCCAATGAAGTCGGCCGATCAAGTAAAATGTTGGGGCTTGACATTCGTCTTCGTGGATAAGAGGCTGTTTGGATGTCGAGTTTACAGCATCTAAGGGACAGGAATGGCTAAGAATCTCTTGCTACCCAGGTTAAACCTAATCGTGAGACTTGGGTCCATTAAGCAGGTGGGCATAAGAAAAACGATCATCAAGGTACGGAAGTACGGGCTATGTAGTGGCAACTATTCATTCTTATCAGCATCGCTCCGTAGGCCATACCTCGATTTCTTCGGTCTAAGTGCTTATCTGTTTTCCTCAAAAGGATGGGAGGGCCAAAACAGCTACCTTCTATCCCTATCGTCTTGATATCTCAGCTCTCGATATCTCAAACTCTCAACTAACAGGTTTAAGATTTATCGGGAGATTTCTTTACCTTTACCTATATTTTTTAAGCAAACTTGCGAGCTATGAGTGCTAACCAAATTTTGATTTTCATTGGCGGACTGGGGGGAACGGAATTGATCATCATCATGGCCGTGATCCTGCTTCTTTTCGGTGCTAAGCGCATTCCCGAATTGGCCCGTGGGCTGGGGCGTGGCATTCGAGAGTTCAAGGATGCATCCCGTGAGATCAAGCGTGAGATTGAAAGCGCTTCGGATGATGATGATCACAAACAGCTGAACCGATAATCCATCGACCCTATCTTCTATGGAATACCGAAGACTCGCTGAGATCCAGCGGGACCTCTCGACCAGATCGATTACCATACCCGATCTGGTCGATTTTTATTTGAGCAGAATCCAGGCCCAGCCTCATCTCAATATTTTTTTAGAGGTATTTGAAGAAGAGGCTCGCCAAGCAGCCGTTGCAGTTCAAACGCGTTGGGAGCAAGGTAAGGCGGGGCGGCTGGCTGGTTTGGTACTCGGGATCAAGGATGTTCTGTGTTACCAAGGGCATCGTTTAGGTGCGTCTTCCCGCATATTAGAAGGATTTGAGTCTCAGATCACAGCTACGGCCGTGCAACGCTTGCTGGACGAGGATGCCATCATCATCGGGCGCCAAAACTGTGATGAATTCGCCATGGGGTCTTCCAACGAGAATTCAGCTTATGGTCCTACGCTCAATCCCCGAGAGGAGGCTTACGTTCCTGGAGGGTCTTCAGGGGCTTCGGCAGCAGCAGTAGCCGCTAATATGTGCCTAGCTTCATTAGGATCTGATACCGGAGGCTCGGTCAGGCAACCCGCTGCTTATTGCGGCGTCGTAGGCCTCAAGCCCAGTTATGGACGAGTCTCACGCTGGGGTCTCATTGCTTATGCTTCTTCCTTTGATCAGATTGGTCCCATTACCCAGTCGGTAGAGGATGCCGGACTGCTGCTAGAAATCATGGCAGGGCCCGACGGCCGAGATCAAACCGCTTCGCAACTCCCTCTAGCTAAACCCGAGTCCAGTCAGTCAAGGAAGCTCCGCTTTGGGGTCCTTTCTGAAATACTTGAAAGCCCTGGTTTGGATCCCGGAGTACATCTTGCCCTGACTCAACACATGCAAAAGTTGATGGACCAGGGTCACGAGGTGATCAATTTAAGCTTTCCTTTACTCGACTATTTAGTTCCCTGTTACTACATCCTTACTACCGCTGAGGCATCCTCAAACCTTTCGCGCTACGATGGCGTGCATTACGGGTTTCGGGCAGCGGAAGCAGCAGATTTAGAGGATCTCTACCTTAAAACTCGAAGTGAAGGCTTTGGTAAAGAGGTGCAAAGGCGAATTCTACTAGGCAATTTTGTCTTGTCGGCGGAGCACTACGAGGCCTACTACACCCAGGCCATGAAGGTACGCAGGTTGATCTCTAAGCGTACTCAAGAACTGCTGGCCCAATGCGACATTTTGCTTACTCCCACGGCACCAAGTACCGCCTTTAAAATAGGAGAAAAGACCAACGACCCCATCGAAATGTTTTTAAGCGATGTCTTCACCGTACACGCCAATTTAGCTGGGATTCCTGCTATATCCGTCCCAAGTGGAACCCATGAAAATGGGCTTCCCATTGGACTTCAATTAATGGGAAAAGCCTATGAAGAAGCGACCTTGCTCGAAGGCGCCCAGGTGCTGGAAGACTTAGTGAGAGCAAAAAACTAATTGGCTACACTATTGCACAATACACAATATACAATTACACAATTGGAACTGATACCAGTTGATCTTCTGCTCGAATTTTTCGCTTACCCTCCTAGCTCACGGATCACCATCACCCCTAGCCAGGGCAACAAGGGAGGGAAAAAACCACTGGCCTCCTCGCCAATGTAAATGGCGTAGGGCATGACTCTGAGCGACCAGGGACCGGGATGCCACTCATAACCTAGTCCCAGCACACCCGCCAACAGCAGCTCGGCGAAATTCTCATTGCCGCTAGGATAGCGGTTGAAGGCAAACTGGTTTTGACCAGTCAGACCTAAGTTGGCCACGAAGCGATGTCTATCTCCCCAAGAAGCTAGGCCGTAGATGGAAACCGGCACCACCAAATCGGTAAAACGTCCGTTTTCACTTCCCCCTCCAGGAGCTTGCCGGATAATATCGCCATTCTCTATTCGTCCAAAGCCAAGGCTCGCGCCAACCCCAAAAGGGCTTTCTTGGAAACGGTACTCATAGTTCAAAGAAGCACTAAAAAAAACCTTTCCCCCAGCTTCTAAACC
>CAZFPQ010000354.1:0-6500 GCA_964521065.1 uncultured Bacteroidia bacterium
ATAGGGTTCCCATGTTGACTCCGTGCATGTGGTACCAAAATTCCAATACTGGGGTGGTGGCTCCTACTAAGTCAATACAAGATGAGAGCAAGCGAGCGGTGTCTCCCGGTGCTCCTTGGCTTCCTTCCGTATACATGTACACCCCTGCGGCTGTGCCTAGCGTGTGGTCGGTCAAAGGACCGGTACTACCAGATCCAGTTTCTCCATCACGAACAGACCAGTTGTAATTGGTATTAGGCCCAGCGGGAGTATTCAACCAATCAAAGTCAAGTCCGGTGCCGTTTCCAGAGAAGTTTCCATCATTTACAAAGCCAGCAAAGTCCTCTGTGTAGATGGGGGCATACAGTGGCAAAGAAGTCACCGAAGTTTCCGCCTCATCGTTGAATGGAATCGCATCACCCGTCAAGATGGTCTTAGCGGTGATGGTATACAATCCACCCGTAGAGAAGTCTGCAGCAGTGGTTACGTCAAAAGTAACGGTAGCGCCAGGCTGGATAGAATCTCCAGGTACAGTAACCGTGAAGGGAGAACCAGGAATGGCAGGCGTAGTCGTTAACTCAACGGTAACAGGATTAACCGCCAGATCGATCGTGATCTGCTCAAAGTTGGTTACGGTAGCCGTCAGGGTTTGAGGGGTCAAGAAGCAAGAAGGAGCGGGTCCTTCTACGGCAGATACCCCTACGTCTAGCCCAGTAGGCTGATAGATCAAGATGTCGTCAATGGCTACGTCACCCGCAAGGCCAGTACCTCCTTTAGTCGCGTTGAAACGCAAGTAGATGGTTTGACCTGCAAAAGAAGTCAAGTCAATGATGGCCCGGTTCCATGGGTCGATACTAGCGGCTGCCGTGTCTTGCTGTCCCACCAGGGTAAGCACCGTAGTCGTGTTACCGTTTAGGTCTTCAATCTCCAGGAAGAAGGTTCCTACTTCAGCACCAAACATGTGGTACCAAAATTCCAAGCGAGGAGCCGACAAGGTATCTAGGTCAATACAAGGACTGATCAGGGTAGCGGTATCTCCTTGCTGGCCACTGGAAGCATCCGCCAATAAATACAATCCTTGGAAAGGAATTCCAGTAGTATGGTCTTGACCAGGACCCGTTCCAAATGAGCTAGGCCCATCTTCTACTTCAAAATTGAAAAGAGAGAAACCGGTCGAGCTACTTTCTATTCTCCAACCAGGGCCGAAGGTGGTGAACTGCGCAAAGTTGGTTTCAAAGTCTTCCAAGTAAGGAGCTGAAGCGGAGCCACTGGCTACCACGGCATCAATGGTGTCGTTGAGCAAGAGCAAGTCAGGCTCAAATTCATAATAGAACAAGGTAGGTATGAAGCCACCTCCGCTATAGTCCACGATGAAAGTGTACTCAACGGTATCACCAGGATTGAGGGTACTACCTCCGGCTGGAACCGTGGTAATGTCCACTTCCTGAATGGGGAAACCTGCTACGTCTAAGAAGAGCGTCAGCGTATCCATCTGCAGGTCTACTGCTTGCGTACCAGTATGAACTACCGTAGCCGTTACGGGCTCAGAGTCAGTCAAACAGCTATTAGCAGCTGGCACATCCAGAGCGGACGCAGTCAAATCAAAGGGCTGTACCTCAAAGATGAACAGGTCATCAATGGCCAAATCTTGGTTTGAGCCAGGGCCACCTTCTACTGCCTTGAAAAGCAGGTTGACGGTCTGGTTTTTAAACGGCGTCAAGTCAACCGATGCCCTCAACCAGGGGTCGGAAGAACCAGTTTGCTGCTGCCCAGATAAGGTGTAGACTTCAATGGTATCTCCGAACTCAGTGAGCACGCTTACGCTGAAAGTACCGATATCAGAACCATAGAAGTGGTACCAGAATTCTAGACCAATATTATTTACCTGCAGATTGGGCACCAGCTCAATACATGGGCTGCGCAAAAAGGTAGAATCGGTAGAACCACTCCCGTTGTCCGTAAACAGGTAATTACCTGTAGTATTGCCAAAGGTATGGTCTACTGCAGGCCCTGAGGTAGAAGGGAATGGATCGCCATCCTCAACTTCCCAACGGTAGGTAAAGGCAGTATTCGGTGGAGACCAGCCATCAGCAAAGGTCAAAGTAGGAGCCCAGCCATTTTCGAAGTCTTCTTGGTAAGGCAGGGTGAAAACAGGGATGATTTCGATGGGCTCTAACGCCGTGTCATTAGGTGCGAGACCATCTATATTGGCTCCAGTCAAGGTGGTCCAAGCTTTGACATTGGTCACCCCTGGCGTACTCAAGTCCACCCCAGCAGAAACAGGAATGTTCAAGCTGGCCCCAGAAGGTAGGGGAGGACCGGAAGTATAGCTAAACTGATAGCTAGCGCCATTGATTTCTACGGTAACATCAAAAGGATCTACACTCGGATCGATGGAGTTGGTACCTAAGTTAGTCACTTCTACTACCGCTGCTCCTTGAGGAGTGGCACAGAAGCTTCCGGTAGGCAACAAGATATCGGTTACGCCCAAGTCATAGGCAGGCTGGTTGTAGATCAAAATGTTGTCTAGGAAAAGGTCAACATTCTCAGGGTCATTGATAGCCCCCTCCGTACCATAGAAGGCAATAATGATATCCTGCCCGGCAAAAGGAGCCAAGGTAAGCGTTTCATTTTGTCCTATGTTGCTGATAGGATTACTGGTACTGTAAATGTTGATAGGAGTGAAGGTTCCCCCACAGTCTGTAGAAACCATGACCATGAATTGGTCATCTGAACCAAATGAACCAGGTCCACTATTGCCACTGGCCGTGAGAGCCACGTCAAAGCTCAATAGGGTACTGGTCTGAGCAGTAAACTTAGGCCCAATGATCCATTCTTCATCACTGTTGAAGCTTAGGTCCAGCTTGGCTGCCGTTCCATTTGGATGACCAGCGGTATTGACCCAGTTCGCAGAGAACCAGCTACTGGAACCACTATCAGGGTTAGGGAAGAAGTTCGCCTCATACCATAGATTGTTACTAATCGTAGGCAGGTTGCTACTAGTAAAACCAGTAAAGTCTTGGGTAATCGGCAGGGCAATAGGAGCATCTGTAGCGACTAGCCCGGTAGCACTGTCGTTGTTAGGATCAACATCAGCCGGAGCTGATCCTGAGCCAACAATCGTATAAGTGCCCACCGCAGACAAGTCTGCCCCCGTAGCGAAGGTAAAGGTATCCACCTGCCCTGTAGTCAAGGAAACGGTGAAGGTTTCGGTAACCGGAGTACCCGCGTTCACGGTGTAGCTCATTGAGGGGTTGGTGATCGCAGCTGTACCATTGTTTTTCACCACTACAGAGATGGGCTCACTAGTAGAACCACATCCTCCCGAAGCAGTGCTCGCAAACAACACCTCAGTAACTTCTAGGTCGACCCCAGTTACTGGCTGTTCGAATACCCAGTAGTCATTGTCAATGTTACCAGATCCGTTGGTGGGAGCAGCAGCACCACCAACGATGTTGGATCCAACGAAGGTAAAGTTGGTCGTATTAGCTTGTAGGCCAATGGTTGACAAACTGCTCACTCCACTGGGCCACATGTCTACTACGTAGATGTCATTTGTTCCCTCTTCTAGTACAATGGCAAAGTAGAAAAAGCTTGACGTGGGGCTACCGATGGTCATAGAGAACCACCGAATCCACAGCTGACGGCTACCCACAGTACCAAATACCTTGTAGTTCACGTCGTCATTACCACTGGTAATGCTCGGTGGATAATCATCCCAAAAACCCGCGATAGAATTAGTTGGGAGATTCACGGAAGGTAATGGACCGTCAACATTGGGCGGCAAAGCCGTAGTCGTAGTATCAAAGGTCAACACTCCATTTGCGCTGACCATCAAGTAATCTACAGGCGAGCCGTAAAAGTTGAAGGGAAAGGGAATCTGCAAAGGGTCACTCCACTGGTTGCTGGCTTGGACCTGAGCCGTGGTAAGAAGATCGGTCCAGCCGGTAGTGGTGGCGTCACCATCGGTGTTAAGCCCTTTGGGGTTACCCCCATCAGGCACGAAACTAAAAATATACCCTTGACCGAAGGCCAGGGTACTAGTTAGCATAATACATGCTAAAAAGAGTAGAATTCTCCGCATAGTGCTAAGGTTAGGTTAACGACTTTTTCGTATGCTTACAACTAAATGGGAATCTACGAACTTTGGGATTTTTAACCAAAATAGAGGCCATAAAGCACATCTATTTTTTACTCTATATGAAAGCTTGCTACCAAATAATGTGCAATAGCTACCGTTTATGCTACCAAGCTGCCACTCAGTAAAAATGACTTCTTATTACTCACTCAGCAAGCATTTGACCAAAAGTGAAAAATCTTACCCGTTATAAATTCTAGCGAACGGATGTTCGCTTAATCGATTGCAGGCTTGCTTTATTAGCAAATTGGAGGCAACAAGACATTATTTTGGCATTTTACTTACCTGCTTAGGCAGGCGAAACCAGGGTCTAAGCAAAGGCACTGGCCATCAAGGTCCCTCCAATCCCTATCATGCCCCACTTTTTGGGACCTTGATTAGCGATGTGCTTTGGGCACTCCGCTTACCTTATTTAAGCGATACTCTAAGATTCGTTCGGAGGGATAGAATGGTTGCAACTGCCCTAAGCCTAATTGTTCCACCGCTAGTTTTATGATCTCTGCCTCAGTGGGTAGGGATTCCAGGCCAAGAGAATCGGCATAGTAGGTTCCTGCTTGCAACAGGCTGTCCAGGGGAATCAAACCAATTAATTCTGACCCGGTCACCTTAACCTTTCTCTTCTTTGCCGCCAACTTGACCGCCTCGAAAGCTTCGTGGATTTGGGTCTCGGCGAGGTTAACCAAATTGGTAGAAACTTGGGCAAAGCCAAACTCTTCGATGAACCATCCAATCGCTTTGACGCCCTTCCTCATGCCTGGTACCCTGAGCTTTCGGCCTTGTGAATCTAACACCGGTGCACTGCCGGGTTTTCCATCTACGGTTTTTATCCTGCCCCTTTCTCGCAGGTCAAAAGCCAAGGCATTGGCCACCTTCACGTCTTTGGTGTCAAGGTTGATGTTGTAGGCCACCAAGAAATTTCTCGCCCCAATCACCGAGTGGCCACTTCTAGCCTGAAAGCTTACAGGGCCAGCATCGGGTGCCCAGCGTGGATCTTCGATCTTGCTTTTCCACCCTTCGTATTCTCCCGCCCGGATGACGGCCAAATTTCTACGCTCAGGAGTAGCGGCAGAGGCTTCATATAAAAACACCGGAATTCCGAGCTCTTCTCCTACTCGATTCGCCAAACGCTTGGCCAGCACGTCCACCTCTGCCAATGAAATTCCACGCACTGGGATCAGCGGGCAGACGTCAGTCGCTCCCATGCGAGAGTGCGTCCCTTGGTGCTGGCGCATATCAATCAACTCAGCAGCTTTGGCCATCCCTCGAAAGGCGGCCTCTAGCACCGCCTCGGGTTCGCCCGCTAACGTCATGACGGTTCGGTGTGCCGAATACCCGCTATCTACGTGTAGCAGATAAGCCCCTGGCACTCCTCCAAAAGCCTTGGCGATGGCCTCAATGATCAGAGGATCTCGACCTTCACTGAAATTGGGAACACATTCTACGATGGGGCTCATGTGGACGGAGCGTCTGGGTGAATCTTTTCTAGGATTAGCACATCTTGAAATTCCAAGGAGCTGGATTTAGGTCGGCCAGACCAAAACCCATAGAGCCATTCTACCACCTTTAGGTTTCGGTCTGCAAGCACTTGCCTCAAATAGGATTCTTCATAGGCCACGTTGGCCGCCTTCACTTTTTCATCTAACAGGCGATAGTGTCCTTGGTCATATGGGAACTGAAAGCAATCGGGATTGGCGGCCATGTATCCTTTTGCCTCTTCGTTCACAATAAAAAAAGTAGCCAAACATCTCCCCCCCGAGGCCAAGGTCCGGCTGATCTCACTTAGGTAATTTTCTACCTCTGCGGGCAGCATGTGAGTAAACACCGAGGTCAATATTGACAGATCAAACTGATCATCATGATAGGGAAAGACAAAGGCATCAGCGGCAGCACCGTGACTGGTATACAAGTCATTTTCCAGATCCACCAAAGTGAACGTGAAATGAGGATAGCGCCTGGAGATGTGCTTCCGGCACCAATTGATCCCCGCAGCCACGATATCAAATCCTTCATAGCGCCCTTCAGAGCTTAGATAGCGACTCAGCGGAATGGCCATGCGCCCGATGCCACTACCGATATCTAAGACTTTGCTCTCCGGTTTAAGTTGCCCATAGGTGACAAAGTAGCCCAAAAAGCGATCTCCAGTTGATCTAAAATTGGATAATCCGGTAAAGATCTTGCCTCTAGGAGGGTAACCTTTGTTTCGCCCCAGAGCTAAGTCCCATACATCAAGGGGAAGGTAGACCACACGTCGGGCCCATCTTCTAGCTACCGGAGGTAGGCGGTAATATAATTGGCGAAGCCAAGACATGTTTAGGTAGGTTAAATAGAGGAGTTAAGGGAGTTAAGGGAGTTAAGGGAGTTAAGGGAGTTAAGGGAGTTAAGG
>CAZFPQ010000355.1:0-6452 GCA_964521065.1 uncultured Bacteroidia bacterium
AAGGCTGTTCCAGAGGGCTTGGAGCATTGTACGCAATGCTTGGACTATTGTGCCAGAGAATCCTAGGAGGTCTAAGGAGGCGTTTCGGAGTCGAAAATATCCGCCATTTTTTCCCTAAATGCTCCGGGCGAGAGGCCTACTACGCCTTTAAAAACTCGGGTAAAATAGGAGGGGTCACTAAACCCTGTTGCGTAGGCAATCTCAGCCACCTGCAGTTCTGGCTGCTGCTTCAGCAAATGCTGGGCTGCTTCTATCCGGACTGCTCTAACGAAGTGAGAGACCGAGTCACCTGTGAGGGCTTTGACCTTTCGATAAAAACTGGTACGCCCGAGTCCCAATTCTGGATACATATCATCGACTCCATATTCAGGATCGTCTAACCTAGCCAAAATGAGTCCCCTTACCTTTGCCATGAATTCATCTTCCACTCTCTGTTCCGCTTCCTGGCTAGGGGGAGGGCTGGTCGAATGCGCGTAACGTGCTTGCAAACGTTTTTGGGTGGCTAGCAGGTTCTCAAGTCGCACCCCTAGCTCCTCTTGATCAAAAGGCTTGGCTAGGTAGGCATCTGCTCCGCGTTTGTACCCCTCCAGACGCGAGGGTTGATCTGCCTTGGCGGTTAAGAGCAAAATAGGTACGTGACTGGTCCGGAGGTCTTGCTTGAGGATGTCACACAATTCGTAGCCATTTTTACGGGGCATCATCACGTCACTGATGATGAGGTCTGGTACCTGAGCCAAGGCTAAGTCTATTCCTGCTTGGCCATTGGAGGCGGAAGTGAGCTCATATTGGTCTCCCAGACAAGCATATAAATACTGGACAATGTCGGGATTGTCTTCCACGATCAATAGTCGAGGGCGGTTATCGTCCTCCGCCACCCCATTTTCTTGGATCCGAGGGGGAGTAAGCAATAATTCTGGTGGAGGCGTCGTAAAAATGGCTGCTTTTTGACGCAAGGATTGTCGCTCAATAGGTAGGATTACCTCAAAGGTTGAGCCCTGGCCTACCTCGCTGCTTACCTGAATCTCCCCTTTCATCAAATAAACCAATCCCCGAGTTAAAGAAAGTCCAATGCCCGTCCCTTCTCCCTCTCGGGTATCAGAGGCATCTACTTGATAGAAACGCTCAAAGATGCGGTTAACTTTTTCCGGCGGAATGCCGCGACCATTATCCTTGACTTGGATGAGAAGTTTGTGATTTTCAGTAGCCCCAAGGCTTACCTCAACTTGCCCGTTAGCCGGAGTGAATTTTAAGGCGTTGGAGAGTAAGTTGCGGTGAATTTGCCCCAATTTATCGGGATCAAAGTCCATTAACAGCTCATCCATGTTACTGCGAAAAAGTAATGAAACCTCTCGGGTTTCCGCCAAGGACTCAAAAGCAACCGTCTGAAAGCGGAGAAACTGAACCACATCATCCTGGATAAGGGCCAACTGGAGTTTATTTGATTCGAGCTTTCGGAGGTCCAGAATTTGGTTGATGAGGTGCAAGAGGCTACCTGCGTTCCGTTCAATTAGCTGAGTGCCTCGGTTCAGCCAACGCTCCGGCTGCTCTCGCAGTTGCTTGGCCATCCCATCGATCACGGTCAGAGGAGTTCGGAATTCATGGGAGATATTGGTAAAGAACTGGGACTTGAAGTCATCCAATTCCTTGAGTCGTTCATTGGCGGTATTCAGTTCTTGGTTAACCTGATGAAGTTTGTTTTTCTCAGCTTCTAAATCATGGTTCACCTGATCCAGTTTGCCTTTTTCTTGTTCTATAGTTTGCTTCTGTTTGCGAATAACGCGAAATCGATTCAGTAGGATCACCCCAAAAAGCAGGGTCAAAATTAGGCCTGCCACGAGAAAATAGGATGTTGCCTTTCTGCGCATATTTTCTTGCTGAGCAATGGCCAGAGAAGTGGCATTTTGAAGGCTATCCTGATAGGCCTGTTGCTGGTAAAGGTATTGATATTCTTGCTTAATCAGGCTACGTTGGTTGTCCTCGTTGAAGAGGCTGTCTCCGAGGGCGTAGTGCAGTTCTAGCATGTCAAAGGCGAGGGCATCATCTCCAAAGTGTCTGTAGATGTTGACCATCAAACCCGATAATTGGTACTGTTCACTCACGGAAGGGGCCTTTTCCAACAGATCATAAGCTTTTTGAGCGTAAGCTCTTGCCTGCCCCCATTGACTTTTGGCGATATGGATCTTGATTAGTTCGATGTAGGCTCGGATCAAACGTGTACTCTGAGGAGACTCCAATCTCTTAATGGCCCGCATCAGATAGTTCTCTGCTTCGGCATACTTACCTAAGCTTCGGAGGCTGGCTCCCATCAGCACTTCATAGTCCTGCATTGCGCCCTCATCTCCCTGCTGCTTGGCTATGGCAAAGCCTTTCATAGCAGACTCTAGGGCTTCCGCGTATTTGCCCTCTGCTAGGTTGGTATGGGTAAGGGCGCGTAGGCCATCGTTTTGCCCAAAGTAGGAATCTAAGGAGTCGGCTATACTGAGGCTCTGATTAATATAGTGCCTTGCCATAGCATAATCTTTGTCTTCCTTATACAGAATCGCTATTCTGTTGAGGGCAACCAGCAGCATTCGGGGATTTTCTACTCGTTGAGCTTCTAAGCGAACTTTTTTATAGTAACCTATGGCTTGAGGGATGTTGCCCATAGATTGGTAGCATCCTCCCATGTTGAGCCACAGGGGTAATAGGTAAGGGCTATTGGGGCTCGATTGGATTACTGCTAGTACAGTCTGATAGACTTCTAGGGCCCGGGTGAAATTGCTGAGGGAGTTTTCTATTACCGCTTGGTTGATCCGTGAAACCGTGAAACTCACGGAGTCTCCCAGTTGTAAAAAAAGGTCACCAGCTCGCCGATAATGATCCAAGGCTAGTTCAAATTCCCCTGAGCGCCGAGCTACAACACCAAGGGAATTGTGATTGTAAGCAATGGCATACCCATTGCCTTGGGCCTCTTCAATGGCCAGGGCTTCCTCCAAATAGAGCTTGGCTTCGGTGTATGAGCCCTTGCTGACCAGTATATCCCCAATACCCGAAGCTCCCAAAGCTAGGTAAGCAGAATCTTGAACTTCCTGAGCAAATTCATAGAGCATTTGGTGATAGTAAAGAGAACTGTCTAGCTTGATACCTGCCCCTGAATCATAGTTTCTCACGATCATTTGCCACAATGCCTCCATGCGAACCGTATCCGTAAAACTAGGGTTTTCCCAGACCTGAATGAGGCTATCCTTTTCGGTCAAAGCTTGACTGTAGGCCCATTGCCCACACACTCCGCTCAATAAAAGACAGCAAATCCAGCGAATATCAATAAGGTTTTTCTTCAAACTCATACCCCATATACCTTTTCAGTTCCTTGAAATCTATGCAAATAGGTCATGGAACAAAATCCCATGCAAGGAACTCACAAGAGTAAGCAAAAAATCAGCGCCCCTTTGTTGAAAGGGGGCACTGATTTTTGTCACTCCCCTTGCTTACCTAGAAGGAGGTACGGAGCTTTCTAAAGAATGTAAGCGAGCTTCGAGCATGTGCAAAATCTCAAACATATCGACCCTTTCAGCCTCTAAGGCCTCAATCCGTGCCTGTTGAGCCTCGATGATGCGCTGCTGCTCCTGCGTCGCACTGACATTGAGCATGGAGAGGGCCTCATAGTCCACCGTGTGGGAGTCATCCACTTCTCGTCCGTAGGCGAATACCTAGTCCATAATGAAGATGTTTCGGTGGCTAAAATTGGGGTCTGTAGTTGGTCTATTTAATGCAGGATACAAAAAATTACCACCTCGACTCCACTGAACTTTAATGGTTGTGGGGACACCCGGCGTTACATTTACAGGATAGTTAACCATTTGTAGATTATAGACTGAAACTACAGTATTGTCATTTTGATCGGTATTGAGGGATCCCGTTCCTTGAATAACAACGCCATCTTTCACCAACCTAGCCAGAACATAATATTGAGCATCACTATTAATAGTCCCTGCACCTGCCATAGAAAAGCTAACAAATACTACAGGGTGCCTAGGGGTAAATGTGATCGATAAATCAGCTACATCTGTGTATGTTGTGGTATTGACGGAGATATCCGATTGTCCAATTGCATATTGAAGATTATCCCCATACACATAGCGAGACTGAAAATCTCCATTGGCATCTGCGTAGACCGCTTTGTTGTCCGTGGTAGTCGTAGTAGGCAATTCTCCTTCATTGGTTCCGCCAGCTGTTACGGCTAGGTCTTCTACCCGAATAGTTTGTAGGTTTGTATCATCATTGTCAATATGTAGCTTTTGTGCGGGAGCCGTCTCCCCAATTCCCACATTTCCGTTTTTCAGTACGGTAAAGGCCGTTGATCGGGTACTGGGGGATTGGCCATTTCCAACTGATAATATGGGGTCTGTTGGCGACCAGGTCGTAGATGAACCTCCATTGGCTTCATTGTAGGAACCCAGGGCTGTCTCCGTTAAAGAGGTAGCCAATAGTCCATTTCCTCCAGGGATGGTGGAGTTGGTACCAATGGCTTGGTTTTGGATCCCCCCCCCGATGGTGCTGTTTGCGCCATTTGCGGTGTTATTTCTTCCTCCGGAAATGGTAGATAGTTGGCCAGAGGCGACAAAGGTGGCTCCGTTGCGGAAGGTCTGAAGGTCGACCGAATATTCTCCTGCCGGGCCAGGAGATACTCCGAAAGACGTGGCAGAGCGAATGTTGTAGGTATTTCCATCAGTTCCCTGGACAGTACCGCCTCCAGCAACTGCCTGCCAGCTTGCTACTCCATTGACATCGGACGTAAGGACATAACCGGCCTGCTGATTCCCATCTTCATAGCGCATTTGACCAATCACATGTAGTGTGGTGTCAGGCGCAGAGGTCCCCAATCCTAGATTCCCGTTTTTGAGCAAGGTCAGGGCATTGGAGCGATTAAAGGCTTCTCCATTTCCGATCACAAATAGGGGGTCTGTAGCAACGGGGGAGGTGGCATTTCCTGGAATAATCTCATTACGATAACCTAGAGCAGTTTCTCCGTATGTTTCTACTCGTAAGCTCGAACCACCCAAAATAGAACTATAATCTCCTAAAGCCCGGTTCGAAACCCCACCCGCTACGGCAGATCTAAATCCTGCAGCTTCGTTACCATTTCCTCCCCCAATAAAGACATCTCCGCCAGAGGCAAAGTTAAGGGTTCCTCCCGCGATTACAGCATTGTTTCCCCCTGTTGTATTGTCTTTTCCTCCTCCAATCGAGGCATGTGCCCCTACGGCTTCGTTTCCTGATCCGCCCCCGACGGTAGCAGTTAATCCTAAAGCTCGGTTGAATTGCCCCCCACTCACAACTGAATGATTGGCAGAGGCGGTATTTTGAGATCCTCCACCAATTACTGCATGGGTGCCAGAAGCTACCATGGTGCTGAAAGGTCTTAAGGTTTGCAAATCCACCGAGTATTCTCCTCTGGCATCTCCCGCTACACTGCCTTCATTGGCTGAGCGAATGTTTAGTGCGTTGCCATCAGTCCCCTGAATGATGCCCCAACCGGGAGCTGCCTGCCAAGAGGCTACTCCATCTACATCAGAAGTCAAAACATAGCCCGCTTGCTGATTCCCATCTTCATATCGCATTTGCCCAATCACATGTAGAGTCGTGTCGGGAGTAGAAGTACCTAAACCAAGGTTGCCATTTTTGAGAAGGGTAAGGGCGTTAGAAGTCGCGAACGCACCGCTACCATTTCCAATTACAAACAGGCGGTCTTGCTCCTCAAAAGTGGTCGAAGAAATAGGCGTGTAGTCCTCGTTGAAAATACCCATGACCGTTTCTCCATAAGACCGTGCAAAGAGATTTTCCCCTCCCGGTATGGTCGATGCTTCCCCCAAAGCCTGGTTGGTATTTCCGCCTCCAACGGTCGAACGATTGGCCCCTGCTGCATTGCGGTTACCTCCGCCAACGGTAGCACTCAGTCCGATGGCGAAGTTTTCTTGTCCTCCGCTAACAGTGGAGAAGGTACCCGCAGCCGTATTGATCGCACCTCCGGATAGGGTAGCATAATCGCCAATGGCCACCTGGAAGGTATCTTGACGGAAGGTCTGCAAGTCCACTGAATGTTGACCACGAGCCTGGCCCACAGTTGCTCCCTCATTAGCCGCACGTATGTTAAGGAGATTACCATCGGTTCCTTGAACTGTACCACTATTGCCTATACTGTCATTCACCCAGCTATAGTTTCCACTTCCATCGGTTTGAAGAATTTGGCCACTGAGCCCGCCGGTGGGTAATTCGATTTCATTAGTGGGATCACCATCCAGCTCTGCTGGCAGGCTTACCGAATTTCCATTCGAGATAGAAATGGAAGAACCCGAGATTGCCAGATTTTGAATTTCATTCATCGGATCGCCATCTAGCTCAGGAGGTAAGGTTACCGAATTTCCATTGGAGATAGAAAGCGAGGAGCCTGAAATAGCCAAGCTTTGAATTTC
>CAZFPQ010000356.1:0-6414 GCA_964521065.1 uncultured Bacteroidia bacterium
GGTGAGGGTGCTATCTCTATAGCTTCCTTCATTGCCTAAGGCCCAACCTGACAGGATTGCGAGCAAGCCGGTGGCCGCACCAAAACCCAAACAAATCCGAATGGCGACTTGAAGCTGAGGATTAGAAGATCCACGTCCCTTCCACAACTCCAGGATCACTGCCATGAGAATGAAACCAATGGGCAGGTGAACCCAAACAGGGTGAAAGCGCCCAAAAAACATAGCTATTTCCATCTATGCCAAAATATCTTGTACAACATGACCATGGACATCCGTCAGGCGGAACCTGCGTCCCTGGAATTTGAAGGTGAGCCGCTCATGATCCACTCCTAGGATGCGCATCAGGGTAGCCTGGAAATCATGAACGTGGACTGGGTTTTGGGTGATATTGTAGCCAAACTCATCCGTTGCCCCATAGGTAATGCCTGGCTTTACTCCCGCTCCAGCCATAAATAGGGTAAAACATTTGGGGTGATGATCGCGGCCAAAGCTCTCCACTTGCAGCGACCCTTGAGAGTAGTTGGTTCGCCCAAATTCTCCTCCCCAAATGACGAGTGTATCCTCCAGCAAGCCTCTTTGTTTCAAATCCTTGATCAAAGCAGCCGTGGGCTGATCGGTTTCTCGGCATTGCTTCTTGATATTGGGAACCAAACTGCCATGCTGATCCCAACCCTGATGGTATAGCTGGACAAACTTCACGTCCTTTTCGATGAGGCGACGAGCCAGTAGGCAATTGGCGGCAAAAGTGCCGGGATTCCGGCTGTCTGGGCCATACATGTCATAGATGTAATCAGGCTCATCACTGGTATCGGTGACCTCAGGGACAGATGTTTGCATGCGGTAGGCCATCTCATATTGGGCCAGTCTTGCATCGATCTCTGGGTCACCGGTAATCTGCGCCTGGATTTGTTGCAGTTCTGCCAGCGAATTCAGTTGCCCCCGACGTAACTCCTGCGAGACTCCTTCGGGATTGGTCAGGTAAAGAACGGGATCCTTGCCCGCTCGAAACTGTACGCCCTGATGCTCAGAAGGAAGGAATCCATTCCCCCACAAACGCGAGTAAAGTGGCTGGCCCCGCTTATTCTTCGTGATCAAAACCACAAATCCCGGCAGATTCTCATTGTCACTGCCCAATCCATAGCTCACCCAGGAGCCAATGGAAGGGCGTCCAGCAAACTGGGATCCAGACTGGAAGAAGGTAATGGCTGGGTCGTGGTTGATGGCCTCGGTGTACATCGATTTGATGAAGGTCAAATCATCTACAATCTCCGCCGTATAAGGCATCAACTCGCTTACCCAGGCCCCACTTTGCCCATGCTGCTTGAAATTGAAGACCGATTGGGCCAAAGGAAGAGAAGTTTGCCCTGCGGTCATCCCAGTGAGGCGCTGTCCTTTGCGTACACTGTCAGGCAATTCTTCCCCATGCATCTTGTTCAGCAGCGGCTTGTAGTCAAACAGATCAAGCTGCGAGGGAGCCCCACTTTGAAACAGATATATAACCCGTTTAGCCTTGGGCGGAAAATGAGGACGGCCCAGTACACCATCGCCTGGCCCTAAATTTTTGGCAAACGAGGAGAGGGGGTTCACCAACTGACCGAGGGCCAAGGCCCCTAATCCTAAAGAGGTTTTGCCTAAGAAATCTCTTCGCGTATAGTTTTTATTGATATGATCGCACATGATGGCTTATCGTTTGGTGTACATTTCGTCCATGTTGAAAAGGGTATTGGCCACCACCGTCAAGGCAGCGATTTCCTGCTTATCCAAATTAATCGGCACCTGATGGTCTCCAGTCTTGAGCAGCTTATCTGCTTCTTGGGGCCGATGAGCAAAGGTGTCTAGCTGGGTTTGATACAGTTTTTTCATGATGGTGACTTCATCCCTACTAGGTTCCCGGGTGAGTACCCACTGAAATCCCTGGGAGATTTTTTCGTCTAAGCTCTGGGCCTCATTCTCCGCCATCCGGCAGGCGAGCGCCTTGGAGAGTTCTACAAACTGGGGATCATTGAGCAGGACTAGGGCCTGCAAGGGCGTATTGGTACGCTCGCGAGATACGATACACACCTCTCGGCTAGGGGCATCAAAAATGGTCATGAAGGGGGGTGGTGCGGTCCTCCGGATAAAGGTATACATGCTTCGACGATATTGATTGTCGTCCTCGTCCTTGGTGAACCTCAACAGATCCTGCGAGAAATTGCCAACCTCTATCCACAGCCCATCGGGCTGGTAGGGACGGGCACTCTCCCCTCCCACCTTGGGATTGAGCAGGCCACTGGCGGCAAGGGCATTGTCTCTCACAAATTCAGCAGGCCAGCGGTAACTAGGGCTCCGCGCCAGCCATTTGTTCTCTCTGTCTTTTTCCAGGTGTTCAGGTAGGATGCGAGAGGATTGTCGATAGGTCGCACTCATGACCATCAGTTTGAGCAAATGCCGCACATCCCAACCTGAGGAGACAAATTCCCAAGCCAGCCAATCTAGCAACTCAGGATGCGTCGGCAATGCACCCTGGTTGCCAAAATCATTGGAAGTAGATACGATGCCCCGCCCAAAGATCATTTGCCAATAACGGTTGACCGCTACCCGTGCGGTCAGGGGGTTATTTGCATCAAATAGCCACTTACTGAACCCCAGCCGGTTGCGCTCATATTGAGTGGTATCAAAAGGAAGGACGCTCGAGATGGTCGCCGGGAAGACTCGCTCTAAGGGCTTGTCATATTCACCCCTTTCAAGGGTATAGGTTGCCCGCATTTCTGGCATTTCCTGCATGACCATCAGCTTGGGAATGGTGTCATACATCCCGACCTTTTGCCGCTGTAATGCCATGATTTGCCCTTGACTTCCTCCCTGGTTTGTGTTTGCAAGCAGGCTCAACGGCCCAGCACGCTCTCGCTCATAGAGTTTAGCCACCTCTTCCGCCAGCACTTCTCCATCAAATAGGTAAAGCTCGTCCATCAGCCCATGGTAGATCCCGTTGTCACCGGTGAAAGCCCGAAAAGCTTTAGCGATGGACAGGGTTGTGGGTAATTGTCCTTTTTTTGTCCACGGGATAAACTGGATCGACCCTATCAGATTGTCATACTCTACTGAAACGGGGACCTTCTCTCCATTTACATACAGGTTGACACCCGAAGCACTCATAGAGCCATCGTAGGATGCCGTCAAATGGGTCCATGCTTGATAGGGTATGCTGTCCTTACTGACTACCTGTATGTAATCATCTGGCAGAGCTCCAATTAACTTAAATGAAAAGTGATTGCTGCTATCAAGGCCAAACTCCCATCCTCTCCAAGCCTGCTCTTTTTGCCTGGTATTTCCAATCAGCTGTTTGGTTTTGCGGCTGTCTTCCATGGGTTTGATCCACATGGCCACGCTAAATGGGTCCGTAGATCTATATGCTCCCAGTTCTTTGATCTGCAAGACGCTCCCCATATGATCAAAGGAAAGGGCCTGCCCGTTTTGCCCTTCCACCAACTCAGGATTTCCACGGACCTTCACTCGACGGTTTCGGTCTAGCTCCCTGTTGATGAGGGACTCAAACCCCAAGTACAAAGCAGGTCTGAGGATCGTGGGCGTCTTCTCGGCAGGGGTATGTTTAAGGGAATCTATCTGTCGGTCTAGGAAAGCGATAATGCTATCCTGAGCTCCATCGGTGAGGGGATACATGGGTCCATAATCCCCATCATTTCCGGTCATCCCCAACTCTTTGACGTTATTGAAAAAGGAGAATACCTGGAAATATTCTTTCTGGGAAATGGGATCAAACTTGTGGTCGTGGCATTTGGCACATTCAAGGGTCAAACCCATGAAAGCCGTCCCCACCGTATTCGTTCTGTTGGAAACATATTCTAGACGCACCTCCTCATCAATGACTCCCCCCTCAGCCGTCATCGGGTGATTGCGGTTGAAAGCTGTCGCAATGATCTGATCTCGGGTAGCATCGGGCATCAAATCTCCTGCAAGCTGCTCTGACACAAATTGATCATAGGACATATTCTCCCGAAAAGCATCGATCACCCAGTCTCGCCAAGGCCATGCATTTCGCTTCCCATCTGCATGTAAGCCATGTGAATCGGCATAGCGGGCTAGGTCTAGCCAATCCAAGGTCAAGCGCTCTGCAAATGCATCACTCTGCATCATCTGGTCCACTAGCTGCTCGTAGGCCTGTTCAGAAGGATTATCCCGGAAGGCGCTAAGGGTTTCTAGGGTAGGAGGAAGTCCGGTGAGGTCCATGGACAACCTGCGGAGCAGGGTACTGGGAGACGCTTCCTTTGAGGGTAGCATTCCCTGCGCCGCTAGTTTCCGGTGAATGAAGGCATCCACCTCGTTCTTGGTTTCCCAGTCATTGGCAGGGGCCGGGACGCTGACTTTCTCTTTGATGGGAATGAATGCCCAATGCTGCTGCCATTCTGCTCCCTGCTCTACCCACTTGACCAACAGAGCCTTCTCTTCAGGGGTCAAAGAAAGGGTCGATGTGGCCGGAGGCATCATCTCTTGCGGATTATGGGAAAGAATGCGGTTAATTGCCTCACTCGCGCTCAGGCTACCCGGTACAAAGGCCCGGTTACCAAAAGCATTTTGGGCATATATCCCTTCTTCTGTATCTAGGCGTAGTCCGGCCTTTCGATTTTCTGCATCGGGTCCATGACAATGAAAACACCTATCAGAGAGGATAGGCTTGATGTCGATGCTATAGGAGATGGGGCGAGAGATCTGATCGTATGCCTGCTCCACTTCCTCTGGAAGGGAGTAGCGGCAGCTACTGAGAAGGACTCCGATCAGCAGGTAGAGTAGCGTAGGTCCTAGCTTAGGATTCATGAATAATGCCAGTTTTGGTGCGGTATAAAACTGGCATTATTGAGAAAAAATCATGTGGAGATTTCGTTCAAAGGCATGGACTTTTGATGCAAAATAAAGCTTAACAGTACTGTGAAGGCGAAATTCCAAACTCTTTCTTGAATACGCGGCTGAAATACTGGCTGTCGTTGAAGCCCGCTTCAACGGAGGCTTCGGATACCCTAAGGCCCTGATTTTTGAGCAGGTGGGCGGCCTTTTGCAACCGTCTTTCGGTGATGAGCTGCTGAATGGACTTACCCACGATGCCTTGCACCTTGCGGTAAAGTTGGGAGCGGCTGTATCCCATGAGCTGCCCGAGTTGCTCGACGCTAAAAGTAGGCTCAGCCAAATGCTCATCGATGGTGGCAAACACTTTTTCCAAAAAAGGATCGATTAGGGGACGGGCCATATCCTCTGTTTCATGATGCAGGTTCCCGTTTTCTATCTTTTGTCGAAGCGCGCGCCTAGAGGCTAGTTGATTCTGTATCTTGAGCTGTAGGGCTAAGGGATTGACAGGCTTGGTTAAATAATCATCTGCTCCACTTTGGAGTCCCTGTATCACATCCTTTCCACTGGTCCGAGCCGTGAGCATCAAAACGGGAATGTGGGAGGTCAGTTCATGAGACTTGAGCTGTCGGGTCAAGGCTATTCCGTCCTGCTCTGGCATCATGTAATCGGTGATGATGAGGTCCGGGACGTGCTGAATCCCCATTGCAACTCCTTCCTTGCCATTGCTGGCGGTCAACACACAGAACGAAGCCTGCAATTCTGATTCCAGGTAGTCGCGGATGTCCGCGGTGTCCTCTACAATCAGAACCAGGGCTTCCCCTAGGCTGGGTTCAACTTTGTGGTTTCCATTGAGGTGCCCCGCAAGGGGCTCTTCGCTTGGCTCAGACAAAAGCCATTCATTGGCCTCAAAGTCCTTCTTACCGACCTTGAAAGTCAGGGTAAAGGTACTCCCTTTCCCCTCTTCACTTTTGACTTCGATACTCCCCTTGTGTAACTCGACGATCTCTTTGGTAAGGGCCAGCCCTATTCCGCTCCCAGGCTTCCCATTCTGTTCAGCCATGTAAAAGCGCTCAAAGATGCGGGGCAATTCCGTCTCTGCAATTCCCGCCCCATCATCGGTGATGGATAGAACAGCTTGATTGTGTCCCGCATCTTCTTCTGCGGAAGTGTAGCGAAGCGCTAGATGGATATGCCCCTGTTGGTCGGTATGCTTGAGGGCATTGGAGAAGATGTTGTGGATGGCATTTTCAATTTTTTCAAAATCAAAGTAACTGGAAATGGAAGCCTTAGGCAGGTCCCAGGTAAGCGTTAGCTTTTGTTCCCCTATCCAAAATTGATAGGTAGCTGCGATATCCTGTAACAGCTGGGACAGGTTGCCACGGGATACCGAGAGCTGAAAATGCGTACTTTCGAACTTCCGAAAATCAAGTAGTTGATTGATGAGACGCAAAAGTCGCTGGCCATTTCTATGCATGGTGGCCAGCACCTTGGAGTTGGGGGGAGAGGTGGTGGCCATTGCCTGGTCTAGGGGGCTGGCGATCATCGTCAGGGGCGGTCTAATGCCATCAGTGTTGC
>CAZFPQ010000357.1:0-6402 GCA_964521065.1 uncultured Bacteroidia bacterium
GTGGCATCTGAAAGATTTGCCTGCTCCAGCACCGACATGTATAAATTTGCCTCCGCTAGATCAGCATTTTCCAGTTGGGCCTCTCGCAGGTTGGTTTGCTCCAGGTTGGCATGCGGCATAAGGGCCGAATGGGCTTTGATCGCCGTCATATTCGCCCCGACAAAGCTGGCCTTCTCCAATGAACTTTCTGAAATATCGGCCTTTTGAAGCTGTGCATTAGAAAGATTTGCCTGCTTGAGATTCGCGCCTACGAAGGTAGTAGAATCCAACTGCGCCTTTTCGAGCACAGCGGTTTCCATTTGGGCCTTATTAAACTGAGCCTCAGCCAGTTTCGCTTCGGCCATATTGGTGCGGCTGAGGTCGCTTTCTCCGAAATCTACGCCTTGCAGATTAGTCCCCACTAGGTAATAGCCCTTCAAATCGTGAGGAATGGCTTTGAGATTTGCAAGGCGACGTAGGATACCCGCCACACGATAGGCTGATTCCCGTTCATGCCAGCCACGAAAGTCCTCCAGCTCCTCCAGGTATCGCTCAATGGCCCGGATTCGCTCGGTGGCTTTGTTATAAATCACCGCGATCAGCCCTAGCACAATCACGTCAAACAGCAGTCCATGTGCCTCTACCAATACGTCATGCACCTTGGGGGGAGACATGTAGTCCAAAACGCCCAGAATCACCCCCACAATCGTCAACAGGACCAGATAGAGCTGAATATCTCTATCCCGCCAGAATCCAAATTTCGTCATCAATGGGTTCCAGATTTAAAAAGAGACGGTAAGAGAATGGTATAAGGTAAGCGGTATAAGGAATTGTCTCTCAGCCTATTCCGTAAGTGTGCGCACCCAATTTACCCATTCATCTGTCCGTCGACTTATGTAAGCTCGGGCTAAAGATACAACAAAAAAGGGTCTGCTGAGAAGCAGACCCGGTGAGGTGGAGAATATCGGATTCGAACCGATGACCTCTTGCATGCCATGCAAGCGCTCTAGCCAACTGAGCTAATCCCCCGAAAAGGTTTGGCAAATATAGGGGCATGGGCTTATTTCACCAAACAGCGGCCGAAAAAAATCCTATCTTCGCTACTGAGATTTCGCAACGCCCATGGACTGGAATGCTTCGCTGAGACGTATTTACACTGCTTTGTTACTCCTGGCGGTGGTTTCGATTTTGGGGGTCAGTGGCTTTACCCTCATTGAAGGTTACAGTTTAGTAGACGCTATCTACATGACGGTGATCACCATGAGTACCGTGGGCTTTGGTACGGTGAGGGACCTGAGCGCCAATGGCAAGCTATTTTCCGTCATGCTGATCGTGCTGAGTGCGGGAACCTTCGTCTATGCCATCACCACCATCACTACCTTTGTGGTCGAGGGCGAAATCCGCCATGTGTTCAACGTTTACCAAATCAATCGTAAAGTGTCCAAGCTGCACAATCATTACATCATCTGTGGCTTAGGCCGAAACGGAAGGGAGGCCGCCCTAGAGTTGCTGCGCCAGCAACATTCCTTTGTCATCGTCGAAACCAACCAAGAGGTCATCGATGAGTTCCGACAACATCACGACATCTTAGCTATCAAGGGAGATGCTACCCATGAAGACATACTAGAACAGGCCAACATCCACGCAGCGCGGGGGCTCATCACCTCGCTGTCCACCGACGCCGAAAACGTCTACATCACCCTTACTGCTCGGGGCATGAACCCTCGTCTCAAAATCGTGGCCCGCGCCAGCCACGAAAACTCCATCCCAAAGCTCAAACGTGCTGGGGCCAACCAGGTCATTGTGCCCAACCTCATCGGGGGAAAGCGCATGGCCAATCAGCTCACCCGCCCTACCCTCATGGAGTTCATCGACTTGATTTCTGGGGAGGGAAATCTAGATCTCCACTTAGAAGATGTACCTTGTGCCAATCATCCTCGCCTGATGAACAAGACTTTGGCAGAATTGAACATCCGCTCTGAAACGGGGGTGTTGGTATTGGGCTGGAAACGAGGCGGGCAAGACATTGAACTCAACCCTCAAGCCCATGTATCTTTGGATGCCACCATCCGCCTTTTCATTTTAGGAACTAACCAAGAGTTGGAGACTTTTCGGGAAAAATTTTTAGAAGAATAGTCCCCAAGCCTCCATTTTTCTCTGGGCCACACCCAACTCCTCACTTTCTAATTCGTTATGGGGAAGACCCTGTCATTCATTTTTCTGTTGGAATCCCAAGGAGTTGGTTGCGCTTCAATTCGCTTGGAAAAACAATTGGTTTCCCTATGAATCGTCAGTTCGTTTTTTTTACCGGCCTTATTGCTCTATTATTCATTGGCTCGGCCTGTAAACCCGACCAGCCTCAGCCAAATGTGGCGTCACTCTTAGTCACCATAGAAGGATTTCATGGGCAGGATGAGTTTGCCACTGGGCAAGAATATTCCAACCACATGGGATTGCCCTATACGTTTGAGCGCTTCCGAATGCTCCTGTCAGATGTGCGATTGGTTAAAGAAGATGGTACGGAGGAGGTCTTCGACAGCGACCTATTGGTTGACCTAGCAAGCAATGACCTCATATCCGCCGAGGGGTCGGTGCCCAGAGGGAACAACCATCTCCGGGAAGTGGGTTACGATCTGACCCCAGGTGTGTACAAGCAACTGAAATTCAACGTAGGTGTGCCCGCCAACCGCAACAATGGGAATCCAGCAGACTACCAAGAAGACCATCCCCTCAGCATCCGTCAAGGTTTACACTGGACCTGGAGCTCTGGCTATATTTTCCTTCAAATCGATGGTCGCCTAGATAGCACGGGGACCGGTGGCAGCTATAACCAAGCCTTTGTTTACCACGCCGGAACCAACGAACTATTGAGGGAAGTCACCATCGAGTTGGGTGATTTCACCTTGGAAGACCAGATGGAAACCCAGCTATATCTCCATGTAGATGCCAGGCGAGCCTTCTTCGGAGCTTTTGATATGGTCGACATGGTACAAGACAATTTCACCCATTCGACTCCTGCAGGAAGCGAGGATTTTAAACTCGCAGAGCAGGTAATCAACAACTTTAGCGACAGGGCATTTTCGGCGAGCTTCGAGTAGGTGGTTTGCGGTCGTTTGCCTGAGGACAAACAGCATCCTAGAAAAGTTACCGATGTGGTTCGCTTAAGCACGAACCACATCGATCTATTATCCGTATTTTCATACCGAGTTGTGGGCCTTTGAGCTACACCATATCTTTGTAAGCCAAAATCAAGAATATATTTCCATGCAAGGACCAATGATTACTGTTTCAGAGACTGCTTACGAGCAGATTTTGGCTTTGAAACAACAAGAAGGCTACGGCGAAGAGCACGGCATTCGGGTCAGTGTCAAGGGAGGAGGCTGTTCAGGCCTGTTGTACCACCTGGACTTTGATAGCCAGGAACAGCCTGGGGACCACGTGATCGAAGACCGTGACGTCAGGATATTCGTTCCCATGAAAAGCCTGCTTTATTTGGTGGGTACCGAACTCGATTATTCAGGAGGGCTACAAGGCAAAGGCTTTCACTTTGCGAACCCCAATGCAGCAAGAACCTGCGCCTGTGGCGAAAGCTTCTCTGTATAAATAAAGCAACGATTGCTCAGGGTATATATGATCGACTGAGAACGAGGAGGCTATTTTAGAAGCTGTTCAGGTATCAGGGGTTACATCTCCTATCTCACCTCCCAATATCTCAGCATCTCCACAAATTCCGCAACCAACTTTGGTTTTCCTCAAAAGAATCCAGATATTTGCAGACCAATTGTCCTTAAGGGATGATTGGTCTCCTTATAATTGGTCAGACTACAGTTAATAAAATAGAATAATGGCACGTGTTTGTGACGTAACCGGCAAGCGAACCATCACCGGAAACCACGTTTCCAAGTCAAATAACAAGGTCAAGCGTAAGTTTTATCCCAACTTACAGAAGAAGCGTTTCTACCTCGCTGAGGAAAATCGCTGGATCGAACTGAAAGTTTCTGCCGCTGGGCTTAGAAACATCACTAAGCGTGGTCTGTACGCGGTAGTGAAAGATATGCGTGCTCGCGGAGAGAAAGTATAATGCTCTCCTCCTTTACCTCATAAAAGCTCAAATTACCCCCGGTAGTTTGGGTTTTTTTGTTAGTGGCGGGCAACGGCCTTTGAATCTTGCTCGTCTTGCTCATGTATCAATTGTTCCACCTTCCCGCAAGAATCATTCATGGTCCCGATATTTCGCTGCCTTCTCATATCTACCCTCTTCCTTGTACTGGGTGGAAGCCTTCAGGCTCAAAGCCTTAGCCGTTCAGGTTTTCCAGCGGCCCAGGAAAGCAAACCTCAACTGAAGCGTCTTCCCTGTGATGGGGTATCCATCTTCGAAGAAGACTTTAACCAAGGTAGCAACTTACCCGCTGGCTTTACCTCCCTAGACCTAGATGGAGGAACCCCCAAAAGCAACATCCAATTCTTGACTCCACAAGGGGGCTGGCAAGTCATTCCCGATCTTAAGGATAGCACAGGGGGTAATCTGTCGCTAGCTTCCCCTTCCTGGTACGAATCCGACACTTTGGCCAGTAATGACTGGCTGATTCTGCCTCAGTTCACACAATTAGCCGCCAATACTTGTTTCTCATTTCTAGCCTATTCTCAAGATGCCCTTTTCGGAGAAAGCTTTGAGGTGAGGATCTCTACTACAGGGAATGCAACTGCCGATTTTCTCGCCAATGATCCCCTGCTAAGTGTAAGCGATCTTGGCTCTGATTTCAGCTTCCAGTCCATCGATCTCGGTGCTTATGGCGGCCAAGATGTGTATATAGCCATTCGCCACACTTCTTTGAATCGCTTCATCCTGGTATTGGATGACCTGAAGTTTTCTTCTGTGGAGCGGCGCGACTTGGCTCTACAATCGGTTGACACCATGTCCTTGACCCTTCCTGGAGATACCCTACTTATCCAAGGCAGCTTGGTCAATCGAGGCTTAGACACCCTGGTGTTTGACTCGGCAGAACTGACCCTAGCCTACCGAGTAGACAACGGCCCTTTCTTTCGCGATTTAGTGGATACGGCATTTACCCTGCTTCCCAACGAAGTATTTGACTTCACCCACGTGCGTCCCTTCGTGGCACCTGGATTTGGGCTATTTTATATCGAGGTTACGTTCAATGAGATTGGGGGAGATGAAAACCCCGCCAATGATACCTTGCTCATTCGCATTCCCGTGGGGACAGTCCTCAACATTTCGGATGAGGCAGGCCCTAGTTGGCGCTTGACGCCCAATCCTACCCCAGGCATCCTACAGGTACAGTGGGAAAACCTCGCGCCCCAAGACTTGACTGTTCTTCTTACCGATGTGCAAGGGAAGAGATTTGAATTGCCCCTAACTCAGCGAAGTGCAAACCAATTCACCGTTGACTTGACTTCTTTTAGTCCAGGGATCTATTTCTTGGTAGCCTCAAATTCTGAAGGAATTCTTTTTTCCGAAAAGATCATCAAGCAATAGGTGACTCCCACGGATCCAGCCAAGCCGAGAATCGTCCTACTTTGCTCTGCCAATCGCAAAACGCCTTACCCTGCACCAGCCATTGAGCTGTACCGCAGTGAGTTTTTTCGCTTGGGTCGCAGCTATGCGTGGACCTTGGAACCTCAGCAGATCTTCATCCTTTCTGCTTTGCATGGCTTAGTCCCAGCTGATCAAGAGCTAACACCCTACCCTGAAACCATGAGCGAATTGGGTCGCGGAGAGGTAAATCTCTGGGCGAATAGCATCGTACAAGCGCTAGCTGAGAAAGTTGATCTTCCTAAGTATGAGGTATTTGTGTTGGGACTTCGCCGCTTTGCCCAACCGATTTTCAAGCAGCTCCCTCAGGGGCAAGCACCCTTGGTAGGCATGACCATGCCACAGGCATTGAATTGGTTGAGAGAAAAGGTATAGTAGTATCATATCTACAGCCTCCAAGCTGTTTTTTGGCCATTTGTAAAAGGCATAAAATCACTCAGGGCGCCTTGAAGCTAGGACTGCCAAATTAATCAACTTCGATATTTTTAAGTGATGTAGGTTAATGCTGGGCCGGACTTTAGATCTTAGACAGACTGAAATAAGCTTGTGGTGGCGTTGGGCTGCATTTGGTGGACTGGGGCATTATGTCGGCCGGGCCTAAAACGCAGAAGTTTTTGGCCTACCTTTTTTTTAGGACCGCCAAAAGCGTTTTAATAAGGGTTTCTTTACCAAGCATAGTGTCGCCTTTCCGATAAACCGGAATCTTCGAGCCGCGGGCCTTACTTTTTTCAAAAAAAGTAAGCATCCCGACTCGTCGGGACGGCATTCCAGGCATGCCCACTCGGCCGCCCCTGTCCACCGAATGCCGCCCAATGCCGCATCAAGTAGGCTCTAGAATGACTAAAAAGAGTGCAGATTTGAGGCCGTCC
>CAZFPQ010000358.1:0-6376 GCA_964521065.1 uncultured Bacteroidia bacterium
CCTCCAAGGAATTTGCGTCTTGAAATACGTAGCGCAATTTGGCTTGAATGATGGCTTGCGAAGAGTCCTCTTGGGAGTAATTGGGTTCTAGGTAGAGGGGTAATTCAAAAAAGCTGAGCGCAGAATTTAGGCTGTCACCCGGAGAAAGTGCCAAGGTGATATCTAAATCTGATTGTTGCAGCTGTTTTTGACCATAATAAGCATCCAGGCTGCTGTCGTTATTGGCGGTAAAAAGCTTGACCTCTGTCTGAAGCTGCTTCGATAAATCGAAGACTCGGTCAAAGGTGAACTCTCCGTGTATATCAACCTTGAGTAGATCGCTGTCTATTTGTAAAACCTTTTCCCTTCTCCCTAGGCTATCTTCAGGATCAGTGAATTTCGAGATGAGTTCAAAGTGGGGTACCGCGAGTTGGGAACGGTCGGGGCGTTCTAGGAAGGTCCCATCTAAGATCAATTTCCCGACCATCGCTTCAAGTGAATCTCCATTCAAGTCTGCTTCCAACTGAGTGGTGACGATCAAGGTGTCCGACAAGAGACCGTATCGGTTCAAGTCAATTTGATCAAGGCTACCGGTCGCTTGGTAAATTTGGGGACTTTCACGTAGGTTGATGTTGAGGTCAAGGTCTGCACGACCTATTCCATCAAAAAGGTAAACCAATCCTCTTACCTTTCGCTCAGCCAGGTCTACATCCGTTTGTAGGGTGTCAATGGCCACCTTGGCCAAATCTGACTGGGTGACCAACCCTCTTAACTTGACTTGGGCGTCAGAAAGTGAAAATCCTTGACCGGCTAGGTTGGCGTTGAGGTTGAGATTCCGCGAAAGAGCTTGGGAGGAAAGTCTTAAGCCATCTACGTTAAAGTTTTTGGTGACGAGGGATCCTTGGTAGGTAGAAACGGGAACGAGCGGGCTTAGGGTTAGGTGGAGGTCCGCGGCCAAATCACCCAATTCGGTTTGGGAGCTAAATTCAGCGTCGAAGTCATAGTAACTCCCCACCAAGCGACCAGTCATGGCAAGGGAGTTGAGGCTGTCAATTGGAGCCGGAAGATCTAAATCTAATAACAGGCGCTCTAGATCCATGGGCAATACCCTGCCTTGCACAATCTTGGCATCTAGACGAGTAGAAGCGGATTCTTGTATTTCCGTCATGGCCAAGTTGACCAAGAACCGAGAACTATCCCCAACTCGGAGATCCAGATTTCGACCAGTTAGAGCGTGTAAATTCCCAAATACCCTCCCACTTACATATGCTTGACCTTGCAGGGGGATTTCGCTGCCACTAAGGGCTTGTATACTGGTGAAGTCAACCCGATTGCCAGGGTGAAAGCTCACCTCATAATTGAATGCATCATCAAAGCGACTCCACTGAGAAAGGGTCTGGTCAGGCAACAAAATATGGGCATCAATCTGAGAATTGCCTGTTTTCAAGGATAGATCTCTGATCTCCGTAAAGTACTGATCACCCTCACCCAGTGAGTCTAGCACGGCATTGAGACTCAGGTCATCTAAACGAAAACCTGAATGCCTCTCTAAAAAACTGAGCTGGTTGATTTGGCCCCTAATCGTAAGTTGGGTATCAATGCTACCATTGAGCTTTAAGGAAATTTCTGTCAGTGCCAAGTTGTGATAGTTGACCTTTCCTCGCGCAATAGAATCTAGCTTGGGATGGGTCGAGTCTTGATAGGTGAACTCGCCTTGTTTTAGTCGGATTCGCGTTAAATCAAGGTTGAAAGGTAGTCCTGAAGTCTTTGTGGAATCTTTGTCATGATCTCCACTTAAAGCATCGATCAAAAATTGCAAGTTTAATTCACCGTTAGGTCGCTTATACAGGTGGAATTCTGGATGGTCTAATTGGAGATTGGATAGGGTAAGGGTGGTCAAACTCTCTGGATCTAGGAAGTAGTTCCACAGTGAAAAAGAAAACACATTGATTTTAAGGCTTTCCACCCGGATCATGGTTGACCCCTGCTGATCACAGATATCCAGGTGCCTCAATTCTAGGTTCCTAGGGAAATCTAGTCGGACTTCCTGAAGTTCAATGGGGACCCCCAGATTAGCCTCTAATAACACCGTGGTCTGGCGGACTAACCAGCTCTGGACCCGGGGGAAAGTTATTAGCAAGCTGAGCAAAAGAAAGAGAGCCGTAACAATGACGGTTCCTTTCAATATACCCATTAGTACTCGCCTAATCCCCCTTTTTTTCATTTGAAGGCAAAATTACTGAGTTTTGCACTCATTATGGTAAAAATTCTTGCCATTGAGTCATCCTGCGATGAGACCTCTGCGGCGGTATTGTATGATACAGAGGTTAGGAGCAATGTGATCAGTTCTCAACTTGATCACCAAGACTACGGTGGAGTGATTCCAGAATTGGCTTCCCGGTTGCATCAACAACAAATTGTGAGGGTGGTAGACAAAGCTCTGCGGCAAGCTGAAACTTCCAAAGAAGATTTAGATGCCGTCGCCTTCACCCGAGGACCGGGTCTATTAGGGGCCTTGATCGTAGGCACCTGTTTTGCAAAGTCTATGGCCTATGGCCTCGGCATCCCTTTGATTGAGGTAGATCACATGCATGCCCATGTCTTGGCCAATTTCTTGTTGCCCCAAAAACCCAGCTTTCCCTTTATCTGCCTAACTGTTTCTGGAGGGCATACTCAATTGGTTTTGGTGAGGGACTTTCTAGACATGGAAGTGCTGGGTCAGACCATCGATGATGCTGCTGGGGAAGCCTTTGATAAGGCAGCCAAGCTTTTAGGCCTACCCTATCCCGGGGGCCCCCACATTGACCGCCTTGCTAAAGATGGAAACCCAGAAGCCTTCAAATTTCCTACCCCAGAAGTTGGAGAGCTAGAGTTTAGCTTCAGTGGCCTCAAGACCTCTTTGTTGTATTTATTGCGAAATGGCCTGAAAGACGATCCTGATTTCATCAGCAAATATCAGGCTGATATCGCCGCCTCTTATCAAAGAAAGATCGTGGAGGTCCTGCTTCAAAAGTTAAAACGAGCCTTTGTAAAGCACCCTGTTTCTTCCCTGGCCTTGGCCGGAGGGGTATCAGCCAATCGAGAGCTAAGGGGCGCTTTTGAAAGTTTGGGCGAGGAGCATCAAATTCAAACCCATTTGCCTCCCTTGGCCTATACCACTGACAATGCCGCAATGATAGGGGTAGCCGCCTATTTTAAATTTAAGTCCGAGATTTTCGCTGATCTTGAAGTGGCTCCCTATACCCGGAGTAGCTAAATTTTAGGCGAACAAAATGAACTGAAAGTGGTTGATAGTTGTACAAAATTTTTACAACTCAAACACCATTTACCCATGGAAAATAATGGCTTAGTCCATCCTAATGAGATCGGTTTGGAAGTTTCCTCAAAGGATCAAACCATCGATCTTATCAATCAGTTGCTCGCGGATTATCAAGTCTACTTTCAAAACCTACGTGGATTTCATTGGAACATCCAAGGCCCAAACTTTTTCACTTTGCATGAAAAATTTGAGGAACTTTATGGTGAGGCTTCGGACAATATTGATATGATTGCCGAGCGAGTTCTCATCCTCGGGGGCGTTCCCTTGCATTCTTTGGAGGAATATGTTGCCCATAGTAATATAGACAGCCTCACCCATGTAACTACTGACCGCGAGGCCGTTTCAAGCATCAAGGCCAATAACCAAGTCTTGATTGCGGATTTGCGAAAGTTGATTGAGGCAGCTTCCCAGCAGGGGGACGAGGGAACGGCTGATATGGCTACGGAAGTTTTGAGAAGCCTAGAAAAGAATGTCTGGATGCTAGGGGCTTACCTGCGCTAGGGCTTTGAGACTGACATGTTCTTAGTTGGGCCAGCCTTTAGGCTGGTCTTTTTGTTCCCAGGGCTTGAGTTTGAGTCCCAGATATTCGGGAGTTTTCTATCTTTATCCCATGCTCTTAATCCATGCCCTATTTAATGAGCTTATATACGTGGCCTTAAGCCTAGGCTTCGTGGCAATATTTGCTCTAGGAGCGGTTTACGCTGAGAGAAAGATATCAGCCTTCATTCAAGATCGCTTAGGCCCCATGGAGGCTGGGCCCTACGGCGCATTCCAGACGCTAGCTGATGTGCTTAAGTTGGTCCTCAAAGAGCCAATCATTCCTCATTCAGCTGATCGGGTGTTGTTTGTACTCGGGCCTGCTGTGATCTTCATTTCTGTATTTGCCAGTTATGCGGCTTTACCTCTGGCTCCTGGTTTAAGCGGGGCCGAAACCAGTGTTGGATTGTTATATGTGTTAGGGATCATGGCCATTGACGTGATCGGCTTATTGATGGCGGGCTGGGGGGCCAACAACAAATATGCCCTATTGGGGGCCGGTCGATCCGTGGCTCAAATTGTATCTTATGAAATACCTGCTGCCTTGGCTTTGTTGGCGGCGGTAATGATGTATGGGAGTTTAAGTCTACAAGAAATAAGCATCCAGCAAGGGGTTTTTACCCCCGAGCCAATTTACTTGCTGGGCGTTTGGGATGTAAGCATGGTGGGGGGATTCTTGGCTTGGGGAGTTTTTCGTTACCCCCATTTATTGCTGGCTTTGCTTGTTTACTTCATCGCGGGTTTAGCTGAATCAAACCGAGCACCCTTTGACATTCCTGAGGCTGAATCCGAATTGGTGTCAGGTTATCACGTGGAATACAGCGGCTTTCGTTTTGCCTTAGTCATGCTTTCTGAATACGGGAAAATGCTGGTGGTAAGTGTGATTGCCACCGTGGTGTTTTTAGGGGGCTGGAATACCTTTTTACCTAATATCACCTTGGGTGACTCCTTTAGCCTTCCATTGGCAGACTGGACTTCAGGTGCGGCAGGGACCTTCCTTGGAGTGCTTTGGGGTAGTTTTTGGTTGCTCATCAAAGCAGGCCTAGGCGTGGGCTTAATGATGTGGATCCGCTGGACCTATCCCCGAGTGAGGGTGGACCAACTGATGTTTGTAAGCTGGAAAGTGCTCACTCCCCTGTCTTTTTTGCTTTTTTTGATAAGCGGAATGTGGAAACTTTGGGAAGTATACGGCAGTTTGTGAGTAAGAAATGACAAGAAAAAATGGCAAGTTACTACAGCGATATCCGAGATTCTTTTCGAAGCCTGGGTCAAGGACTAAAGCAGAGTGTCCGGCACCTAGGCAAGGGCCATCGGAGTCGCCCGACTTTGGGCGTAGAATCAGGCGAATATTTCGAAAAGGCTGATGATGCGGTGACCATTCAATATCCGATGCAGCAAATTCCTGTGCCAGATCAGGGGCGCTATCGCCTGCACATGGAATCTGAGGACTGTATTGTGTGTGACAAGTGTGCACGAATTTGCCCGGTTGATTGCATCGATATTGAGGGCATTAAGGCCTCGGAAAGCTTGGGGTATACGTCTGATGGCTCCAATAAAAGACTCCACTTGGCTCAGTTTGACATTGACATGGCCAAGTGCTGCTATTGTGGGTTGTGTACCACAGTTTGCCCGACAGAATGCTTGACCATGACCAAGGTGTATGACTACAGTGAATTCGATGTCCGCGATTTTATTTATCACTTCGGTATTCTCAGTCCAGCGGAGGCTCAAGCCAAGCGAGATGAATTGGCGGAACAAAAACGCTTGAAAGCAAAAGAAAAGGAAGCCAGTCAGAAGCCCAAGCTCAAGCCCAAATTGAAGCTGGCGATCAAGCCCAAATCAAAGCCTGCCAACTCAGATTCGTCCCAGGGTAATTCATAGCAAGAAATCCCTGTTCATTTTTGCTGACTCAAAGCCACGTCCCGCCGAGAATTTCGTTTCTTTAAAGGATGACTCGCTACTACCTATTACTCTTGCTCATACTGAGTTGGATGGCTACACCTGTAGTTATCCAGGCCCAAATCAGCCGTAACGATACTTCGGCCCAAATTGGGAATCCCGATAACATCAGCCAAGAACAAATTATCCTCAGCGGCAAGATCATTGCTGTGGCTACAGGTGATTATTTGCAAGGTGCAAGCATCGGCCCCATCGGCTTTGGTTCCGGGATAAAATCCGATGAGTTAGGGCGTTACAAGTTTGCACTTCCTCCGGGGACTTTCCGGTTCATGGTCACGCATCCAGAGATGGCTCCTCTTAGCTTTCAGCTAGAGATTTACCGTTCAGGAAATCTAAATATCCGCATGGATTACCCCTCAAAAGAATTGGAAGAGGTGGTCATGGAAGCCTATTCCCGAGAAGAAAAAGTCAATGAAGTGATCTCAGGGGTCGAGCGCGTATCGATAGAAGACCTCAAGCTCCAACCTGCCCTCATGGGAGAAATTGACGTAGTCAACAGCTTGCAAAATCTGGCTGGCGTGAGTCAAGTGGGGGAAGGTGCCGCGGGTTATAACGTGCGAGGGGGAGCCATTGACCAAAACC
>CAZFPQ010000359.1:0-6318 GCA_964521065.1 uncultured Bacteroidia bacterium
AGTCCTAAGAGGGCGATTTTTCGCATGAGCACTAGCTTCGTTTGGTCCTTAAAGAGCCAAAAATTAGTTTTTGTTCGAAAAAGGCCAAAGCAATTTGACTTACTGTCGCATCTAGTTACAGGAGAAGGGATATTTACGGCTAGTGACACTTATAGCAGTAGAGATATAGCAGTAGAAATCCTTCATGGCCTTACTTAACCACGAAAACATGAAACGACTCCCCCTATTTCTATGCTGCTGCTTAGCTCTGTCTTGCCTACCGGCTCAACATAGCGATGAAATCTTGACAGAGCTTCGTATAAAAATCGAACAGGGCAGTTATCCCAACATCGAGGGAATCATCCTAGAGCATCAAGGAAATATCGAGGTAGAAGAATACTACAACGGCTTCACACGCGATAGCCTCCACGATACCCGTTCTGCCTTCAAGTCGGTCACCAGCATGCTGGCTGGTATCGCGATAGACCAAGGCCTATTTGAGCTAGACGATAAGTTAGAGAACTTCTTTCCGGAGTGGAAAGATGATGAGCGTGGTAACATCACCGTTCGCCACCTGCTAGAGATGAAAACAGGCTTGGATTGCGAGGAATTTTATGGTTTTGGTCCAGACTGCGAGGATCCCATGTGGGAATCAAAGGACTGGATTGCTTTCTGTTTAGATCTTGAATTGATTCATCATCCTGGCCAAAACTGGTCTTACAGTTCCATCCCTCCCATGCTGATGGGCGAAGTCATCGCCCGCCAAAGCGGCATGACCCTCATGGCCTTTGCCAAGCAATACCTATTTGATCCCCTCGGCATCGAGGGCTATCGCTGGACCCTCAGCCCCAAAGGGCGAGGCATGGCGGCGGGTTCCTTTTTCATTCGTCCCATAGACATGTTGAAGCTCATCAAACTGGTGCAACAAGGTGGAACTTGGCAGGGCCAACGCATCGTCAGTCAAGCATGGCTAGACCTATCTACCACTTGTTCCACAGGTTTGGAGTTTTCCTTTCTCCGTTCCTCCCACATGCACCAAGCCACCTATCATCGCACCAATTACGGATTATATTGGTACCGTGAACGATTGAGTTATCAGGACATTGACACCGAGGTTCTATTCGCTTCTGGCAATGGAGGACAATACATGATGTGGCTCGCCGATTATGATGCCTTGGTGGTCTTTACAGGAGGAAACTACGGCAACTGGCGAGGCAAGCTTCCCTTTGAGATTTTGTTGAAGTACCTCATCCCTATTATGGGAAGGGAAGACTAAGCAACAGGTGCTATCTCAACCATAGGGTATCTTGCACTACTGTGAAGCCACCAAATACGCCATAGCCTCCTTCGGCATTGGTATACATAGGCAAGGGGGCTTGGCTGGCAAAGAGTACCTCTAGGTCAATGGCTCTCTGCGCAGAACGGTGTTCATTGTACTCAGCCCCCAAACGGAAAGCCGATTCACTCCAACTGGTCCACTCCAGTAAGATATAGGAATCTTCAAAGAGGGGTTCACGCTCAAAATCATCTAAAAAATCTTCCTCAAATCGGATCTGTACCTTCTGTCCGTCAAAATTTTCATCCCTCAGCACCGTAGCGCGGAGGTAAGAGTCCAGGCTAGTCGCTTCACCGGCCGGTAAGGGATCCCAGCCCGTAGCGATTCCATTGATCGGGAAGGATCCTTGGCTACCACCTATCGGTTCAGCGACATAGCGAGACCACAAGGAGTAATAGTTGGCTACACCGGCCTCGTCTTCTAAGCTAGCTTCCAAACGCTGAATGCTCTTCCCGTCCTCCGTAAAACCGACTGCCGGGGAAAAAACAGGGTTGCTGAATGCTGGTTCTAGGGGCATACGCATGCTTTGGGTCAAACTTGGATAATCAGGATGGCTGATCCTCAACTCGTAGGTAGATCCAGCCTGGGCTAGATGCTCAGAAAAATAGCCGTATCCGGAAAAGGTGATATAGTTGATCACACTGGATTCCCGCTCGAACTTTAATACCTCCTCTAACTCCCCGTCTCGCCACAGCTCCACCCGGGCATCCTCGATATAGATGTCAATTTCATTCACTTCTTCATTCATGGCAAAACTCCGCGAAACAAATACCTGAAAAGGGAATCCCGACTGCACCAAGCAATTGCTGACCAAGCGAACTTCATGCTCTGGCAAGGGTACTACAACTTCTTTGTAGCAGCCCGTGGTGAATCCCAATAAAGTCAAAGCCAAGAAAAGTGTATACAGATTGATGGAAGGTTTCATGCTATATTTTGTCTTAAGGTTGTTCTAAAAACTGTGATTTTTCCGCCTTTCGCTTCTCAAAACTTAAAACCATAGCTCACTGAAGGGATGAAAGGGAAAAGGCTCGTTTGGACCAAGACCAGTTCGCTTTGTAGCCCTTGTTGAGGATCGTAGCGATTTTCGTATTCGTAGTAAAAGGGATTGAGTCGGTTGTAGGCATTGTAAACCCCCAAGCGCCAAGTTCGGGTTCCCCAGTTTTTCTCCTTGGTAAAGGAAATGCTTAGATCCAAGCGGTGATAATTGCGCATGGAAAAGTTGTTGCGTCCGCCTTCATATAGATAGATGTCTCCATCTACATCGTTGCCACTTCGAGTGGGATCCGGAAAGGCATTCCGGTCTTGGAAAAAGCTTTCGTGGCGTCCAGTGGCAATGGTAATCGGCGAACCCGTACTGAAGACCCAAGTTCCTGACACTTCGATGCCAGGTTTGAGGCTGTAGATCGCGACGATGCTGGCATCGTGGCGGCGGTCGTAGCGAAAGGCATAGGGTTCGCCGCCATTGATCTCGTCAAATTCCCGCCAGTTCCAGGCCAGGGTATAGCCAAGCCAGCCTCTAAGGCGGCCTTTGCGCTTGCGCAGGAACCACTCGCTGCCATAGGCTTCGCCGCGACCACCCGTTTCTACGGCACTCTCCCAGCCGGTGATGGTACCGGTGAAGTAGCTATAGCCTTCGCGGTAGTCAATCAAGTCGGTCATGAGTTTGTAATAGCCCTCCAAGGAAGCTTCCCATTGTCCATTGGGGGACTGCCAGCTAAGGCCAGCTGCGACCTGGTCCGACTGCTGGGGAGGAACTCTATCCGTGGCAGGCACCCACAGATCAACGGGCATACCTACCGATTGATTGACTAGCAGGTGGACAAACTGGGTCATGCGGGCGTAGGAGGCCTTGAAGGCTAGGTTTTCGCTCAGGCTGGCCCGCGCCGAGATACGAGGCTGGAGGCTGAAGTAATTCCGCTCGCCGAACCGGAACGCCGACGCGTGCAGGCCACTGTGCACCCGAAAGCGCTCTCCGAGTCGCCAATCATGCTCGACGAAGGCAAAGGCTTCCAAGCCTTGGGAGCGAAAGTCTCCCACAGCGGTGTCACGCAAGGTTTCTCCCCCAAGGATTTGACGCTCTTGTAGGATTCCAGGTCGGTAACTGTGGTGGGTGGCTTGAGCCCCCCACTTGATTTGATGCTGATGATTGGGATAAAAGTCTGCTTCCCAGCGTAGGGTGGCATCTGCGATGCCAGACCGAAAAAACTGCCGAGAAGAGGTCACTTCTTCCGCTCCGCCCGGAGCTTGACGGCGAATCTCGCCACTCTGATCGTTTTCATAGTAATAACGGCTATAGGAAGCGGTCAAGTTTGAAAAGGCCCGGTGCCCCCATACGTGGTTCCAGCGTAGCGCCACCAAGCCATTGCCCCACTGAACCCGGCTCTCCTCCCGGCGAACCAGACCAAAGACGGAATCACTGGGAGCGGCCTGACCAGGGCGACGTTCTATCTGGTCACCATCTGGATCGAGCCAATAGCTACGGCTTTGCACGATGCGGCTGCGGTCTTGCCCCCAATAGGCGCTGAGGTAGAGGCGGTCTTTATCAGAGAAAATATGGTTGATTTTGGCATTGAGGTCATAAAAGCCATAGGATAAGGGGCTCTCCTCGGTGTCTTGGCTTTGGTTAAAAAAGTTGATGCCCCGGTTGATCAGGTCTAGGTAATTGCGGCGAGCCGAAATGATGTAAGAGGTGTTGGCCTCTTCCTGTCCGGCCTTCTTGCCAATGGGTCCCTGGACGGAACCTTTGATGGACAGCAAGCCGATGCTACCAGCGATCTCCGTTTCTCGGCGGTTGCCTTCTTTCATGCTCACTTCCATTACCGAGGAAAGCCGCCCTCCATATCGGGCGGGGAAGCCGCCTTTGGTTAAGCGCACGTCGCTCAGGGCATCAGAATTGAACACCGAGGCAAAGCCCCCCCAGTGATTGACGTAGTAGAGGGGCACCCCATCAAGCAGGACCAGGTTTTGGTCGGGACTGCCTCCACGAACGTAGAGTCCAGTGGTGCCTTCGGAGCCGCCAGAGACGCCTGGCATGAGTTGAATGGCCCGGATGGCATCTGCTTCCCCCAGCAGGGCCGGCATGTTTTGCACTTCAGATACGGGCAGTACCAGCGTGCTCATGTCCGCTTCATCAGGTCCGGTGCTGCTCAGGTCGGCCTCGATTTCAATCTCCTCCATCTTGAGGTAGGGCTTGAGGGCCAATTCGATTTGCTGAGACTGGTCGAGCAAGAAGTTGCGGCTGCGCCCTACGTAATTAGGGAAACTGGCCAACAAGGTAACCGAGTCAGGAGGCAAACTAAGGCTGAAAAAGCCGTAGGCATTGGCTACTGCACCGCGCCCGCTACGGGCGTCCCAGACTTTGGCGTAGGGGAGGCGTTCTCCGGAGGTCTCATCGACTACGTAGCCGCTGAGGCGATTGAGGTTGGGCTTATTAGATGAGGAGCTACCGGCATCTCGGTTGCTTTGAATGGCGTAGATCACCACTTGGCCACCGATGGCTTTGTAGCCAAGGTTTTGGCCTCTGCACCAACGGTTGAGGGTATTGCCCAGGGTTTGCTGCGATCTAGACAAAGAAACGCGATGGGCGGAAGAAAAATCCTGTGGATTGTAGCTAAAGCGAATGTCGGTGCGCTGTTCAATCTCCCGCAAGGCGGATTCCATTGATTGAGTAGGCAGGGTAAAAGCGAGTCGACGCTCTAGCAGCTTGGGGTCTTGAGCCTGGACTGAGCCTAGGGCAAGCCAGCAGAGTAATCCCCATATAAAGAAGTAATATGTAGAATGGACGAGTTTCATGTCATTAGTTATAATGGTTGAAAACTGACCAGGGTACCTTGGTTGTTTGTATGGGTAACAGGGAAAAAGGGGAGTACCCTTATTGGAGGGCAAAAAAAATTTGGCTGGCGTTAGAGCGAGGTCTAACGCCAGCTTAACATATACCCGTTGACTTGGTGGGAGGATCAGCAGCAGACGGAATGCAGGGATCTAGGCTCCTTTGCTACTTCAAGAAGATGCTTCCATTGCTGCGAAGGTAAATGAGGGTCTCTTGAACAGAGCTAACTTTTAGGGTGTGGCGAGCCCTCCCACTTGAGGTGAAATAGCTTCCTGGGTCTAAGGGCTTGATGCTTCCTGAATTGGGCATGGGGTAGTCTAAGGTTCCCGCGATTATCACCGCATGAAACTCATTCCCTTCACTGCTCAGCGTCCCTTCGTAGCCTGCTGGAAGCTTGAGTAGGTATCCTGCACGGTCGCCTTGCTCCCATAGAAAAGCAATGGTGGGGCTTATTACCTGAACCTCAGACTCGATCAGACTGGTTTGGGAGGCATCTAGCCAGACCATATTTTGGAAATCGACGTTGATGGGTCTTTCCCCTTCGTCAAAGGCTTCGGTAGTGGGCTTAACTAGGTAGGGCCCCCGATCTATCTCAACGTAGGCAATATTTTCTTCTCCTTGGGCGGAGGTGATGTGGACTTCTCCCGCGGGCTGGGTCCAAAAGGAACCCGTAGGCATCCACATGTTTGCAGCTTCGGGATCGTCGTTGTGGATCAGTCCTTTGAGGACCATGGCTCGATAGGTAACATTGTGGATGTGGGGTGGAGAAGAAAATCCGTCCACGAACTTGGCCAGGAATCCAGTAGCAACGGTCCCTTTTCGGTCCCCCCAAATCGTCCCGGCCTGGGGGCTCTTGTCTCCACGGGCAGGATTCAAGGCTTCCCAGACGATTTCAGAGCTGAGGACTACTCGGTTACTGGGTTCGGCGGGGAGTTCTTCTGCCTTCTCTGTCGATTGAGTCGCTGGGCTGACGCAAGCGGCCAGAGATGCAAGGAATAATAGGACCGAGGCAAGCTTGATTGGTAGCATTTGTGAGGGTGTTGGGCTGGGTTGTTATAGTTAGGCAAGTTAGCCTTTCGTGGGGCTTTGAGCGATAGACAACCTATTGACCCTAGGCTTTTGGCTAACACAAAAAGCGAATGAGCTGGTACAATTGATTTTTTTTGGGGGGGTG
>CAZFPQ010000360.1:0-6289 GCA_964521065.1 uncultured Bacteroidia bacterium
ATATTTATGCAGGGGAGGAAGGCAAAGCAAGAAGTCTGCTATCAAGAATTCATAAAATCAGCCATGAGGGGTATTTAGATCCTTGGAGCTACGTATACCTCTATGTCGACCTGGGCGAGTATGATACCGCTTTGGATATCATAGAGGAGGCGGCCTACAAGCGCTCATTCCTCTTGATGTATACCCTGAAGGCAGATCCTCAATTTGCCCCTCTCCGCGGCATGCCACGCTTCGAAGCTAGTTTGCGCAGCATGAACCTCGATCAAGATTTTGAGCCAGTTACAGACTTATAATCGGAAGTTTTAACAGCAATCCATCTGCCAAGCTGTCATCAAAACAGATATTTTAGTAGCAATCACCACTTTGTCAGTCTTTTTCTGACAAATGACTGCCTTAGCTGGCAGGATAGAGGGTGAAACGAAGTCAGTTTGTATAAGCAGGAGCAAGAAAGAAACATTTTAACAGCAATTATGATAAAGGCAAACCCAAACATGTCTTCATTTATTACATTTTAACAGCAATTAGCTCTTTTTTCGTTATTGGCACAAGTCCTGCAACCATTAAAGCGTAATCAATTAGAATCACCTTTTAACCTGAATATCATGGAAGATTTATTCAAGAAATTTCTTTATACCGGAGTAGGACTTGCTGCATTGACCACCGAGAAACTACAGGAAACCGTAGACGAATTGGTAGGTAAAGGCAAAGTATCTAAAGACGAAGGCAAGAAAATCATTGACGAGTTTAGTGACAAGGTAGATGAGCGCCGCAGCGACATCGAAAAGCGCTTACAAGAAGTAGTTGACAACTTCAGCGCTTCATTGAACATCCCTAAGATGGCCTCTCAGGACGATTTGAGCGAAGTTCTTCGCCGCTTGGACGCCATCGAAGCGAAGCTCAACGCCAACACTGCGGAAACCGTTAAGACGGTAGTTGAAGCAGAAGCTAAGCCTAAAACAACCCCTAAGCGTACCGCTACCCGCGCCAAGAAAACCAGCTAAGAGGCTGATTGATAAGAATTTCACTGGCTTTAGACGGCCAATGATTGTAGGTGAACCGGATCCAATCTTTTGGGTCCGGTTATTTTTTTACAAAAAATGGGTAACGCTCAGGTCTGAGACTACGACTTCTATCCTTGAAGGGAGAAAAGGCAATCTCTTCAATCAACTTCTAACGGATAATACCATGAGTAGAAGAAGGCGAGTACAGACAAACGGTCCTACTAAGACAACTTTATATATCAGGCTCCTGATCGCAATATTAGGGGTCCCGGGAGCCATACTCGGCTGCTATACGGCATTCTCAGGACCGGAAAATAATGAATCTTGCAGCCATGTCATAGGCGATTGGCAGGGGGTGGCAATCGACAACCATTGGTTGGTTTACCATAATCCCTATTTAAAAGGCAATCCCTATTTCCGAACACTTACCAAAACGGTCGAGGGCAAATTCCACCCGGACTCTCTTTATCGACTTCACGAGCTACTGCGCATGCCCTTGTTTTACCAATTTGGTTACGAGTTGGCACAAAATCCACAACTAGGTTTTCCCGTCCCACTGATTCCCGAAGCAGTAGAACTGCTTCAGGAAAAAGAGAGAAAACAACAGATGGGTATATACACCCATCCGCAACTCTCAAAAGTATTTAGGATTGCCTTTGACTCTCTATACTATGATTGTCAGAGTCACCAATATCGGTATACGGTAGGCATCGCTGTCCCAACCGACCTTGATACTTTTCTTCAGGAAATCAAAAGTATCCTTGCTTACCACCTTGGTTTGGTCTTAGGCCGCACCAAACCTGAGGAATTGATTGGTGAAACCTATAATCTTGCATCACTAATCAAAAGGTTAGAAGAAGAAACAGGATTTAGCCACGCAATGTGCGCCGAACTCCAACAGGACTCGTCCTATTATGCACTTTTTAGAGGTCTATCGGCCATTAATGAGGGCAGCCGAACGGCCTGTGAGCTGCAATTTGAAACGGGAGAATTCTCCATCCATCCCACCGCCATCGCCATTCTTGAATACTTAGGTGATCGATTTGCCGAATACCTAAAGAAACATCCTAAGCAGGAAACCATCCTTTTATGCAGGGGATATAGCAGTCCTCAGAAAGTTGCCTCCATTAGGTATGGGGATGAAGGCAGATGGCATAAAAGTAAGGGTCCTCTCCCCTACCCTCAACAAGCCGGATTGGCCATTCCGGATACCATTACCCGGCAAAATGGAAACCTCCAACTTTCCTACGCCAGGGCATTTAGCGGAATTCAATATCTCGGCCAGTACTTACAGAGCCGTCATAACATCACCCCTGAGAATACAAGAATCAAGTTCCGCTATCAAGGATTGGGGGTAGATCATTCTAGCAATGGCTCACCCCGAGAGTCCAAGCGGATAGAGGTCAGTCTGATTCTAGATTCTCCTCGCAACCCTTCCTAGCCCAATACCCCCCATGTAAAACCCTTTTACCCTTCGCCTGACAGGCGAACTGGAAATCCTATACCCATTTCAACTAGATAATTTAACCAAATCATGAGTCAAGCATCATCATCTAACTCAACTCAGCTGTCGCTAGAGGCAATCGAGTCTGCAGCTAAAGAATTGGCCCTTTCAGGTTACTCTGATTCGAGCTCCTACACCGATGAAGTCAACCGGCAGCTTAACTTGATCACAACTGCCTATCAAGAAGCCCTTGACGCCTTTACAGAAAAGATGGCAGAAGAACGGGGCAAGATTGAAACCTTGCTAGAGCAGGTTGCCCAAAAAGAAACAGAGTCTCTCCAGAAGCATCGAGATCTCACCGACCAACTCCCTCGCCTGAGAAAAGTAAATGAAATGCCAGAGATTGAGTCTGAGCAGCGGAGGAAAATCCAAAATACCCTTATTGATCAGGAACTGACCAAAATCCAGGCATTATACCAAGCCATGAGTAACCAGGTCAAAGAGCTGAGTGCCCTAAAGTCTTCTAGTCTTTTTACTCAAGCACAGGAAATATTCGAAGGCCCTAAGCAAGAATTCACCGAAGCCCTACGCCAGGTTCAGGATCGAATCCTAGTCTTCCATACGGGATTTGCCAAGGGAAAAGCCATCTATGACGATATCCAGGCCATCGAAGCCCCAGCCGGTGGTCCTCCTCCCTCAGGCGGACCAGGCACAGGTGACTCAGGTTCGACTCCTCCCCCTCCTCCTGGAGGAAGTACAGATTCGACAACAGATGAGGACCCTCCAGAGGATGACGATTCCCAAGAAAATTGAGCAGGAAAGTGCATGAATTCAGCTATGAGAGCGGGCTGGCAGCCAGTCAGCCCCCTCTAATGGGTTCTTATTCTCTCCCTCAAAATCAGTTTCTCATTTCCTTAACCCAATTACAATGAAAAACCCACAAGATACCCCTTCTAGCAACTGGTGGTCCTGGTTTAAAGGCCCCAAATACCGAAAAGCGAATCAACCCCAAGAGGAATTCCCTCAAGATTCAGAAGAGGAAAAAAGTACTCAGGAAGGGCCCGAAGACCCTCGCCATCCTATACCGATCAGTGAGGCCCACTTCTACGACTTACTCTCTTTTCAGAATACGTTCAAGGCCATTGATGAAGCTGGCCGTATTGACCAAAGCATATTCGAAGAGCGTGGTTTCAAGGATGGCCTCCACCTAGGTAGTATGCAGCATGGGATTGAACGCATTGCTGCCGTATTTGAAGCTGGTAAGCTACAAGAAGAAGCCTTGACCAATTTATTCCAGGGCAAAATAGAAGCCCAGCAATCCAGAAGAGCGGAATTACTCATTGAGATTCAGGAATTACAAGCTCGTTTAGACAAATCAGACCCTAAAAGTGAAGCTTCCCAGATCTACCAACAAATCGATGACTGGAATCAACGGCTACACCGTGAGGTAGAAAAGTTTCATGGTCCTATTTCTAGCGGACCGGATTATCAAGAAATTCTCGGGAGAAGAGTAGAAGAAGAGCTTGGGCAAGTGGAGAAACAACGTGATCACCAAGATAGCCTATTTAGGGAGATTAAGACCAACTTTGAGATCAGTGCTTATAAACTTCGAAAGGACCTTGAAACAGAAGCCCTGGATATTAAAAAGGAGGAGCTCCCCTTGAATAAACAAGCTCGAAAAGTAGAAGAACAGAGAAGGAAGGCCAAAGAAGACCGACATAACAGGTTTCAGGAAAAGGTTTTCCAAGCGTCCAACATGCTACATGACTTATACGAGGATGCAACTGATAGCTTAAAGAGTCAAAACACCCACCTTCGGGAGTGGTATAATGGCATCATTGAGCAAATGAGGAGGGACTTACCAGCCACCCATAGCAGGCTGTACATACGAGTCTTGGGGGTCTTCTTGATCATGATTTTACTTGGGGAAGTGTACCTCATCAGCGAAATGACCACTAAGATATTTGGAATCGAACCAGATGGCGGAGCCGCGGGAGTTGCCCCCACATGGGTATATACGCTTTGGCATTATATCTTTTGCTTTGGCTATCCAGTTGGATTGGGAATGATCGTTAAATACTACCTCGGTCAATTAAAAATCAGACATAAGACCCCGTTTCGGTTCATTCGTAGGTTGGTCTACGTTGGAGTGATTCTCATTTTTTCAGTAGCCATCTTGAATGCATTCCAGCTAGGTAGTAGGACGGCGGCGACAGCAATGCTTCCCCAGAATGTTTCAGACCTGATTCAGATGCCCTTGAGTGCCTTATCTTTTCTCGGAGTATCTATCGTATTCTCTTTTGTCGCAGGCCTAATGTTTCTTGACTTCTTTGAAGCTTTTGAACGGTATAAAGATACCTGGGGCACTTCCCCTCTGAAGCGAACCCCAGCCAAAAACCGAAAAAGCATCCAGTTTGAAGCCAATCAGGAACAAATCAAAAAAACCATTGAGGACCTCAAATCAGATCTTAAATCCATTAAGGACGAGCTTAAGCAAGCAAAATGTGAGCTCAATAAATGTGAAGCGGATATCCGCGAGGTCCCAGAAAATTGGAACTTTGAGACCTATCTGGAACAGCTAAAACAAGCAGCTATCAATGCTTACCACACCGGCTTCAATCGCGGCTTGTGGAAAAAGCAGGGCAACTTAGACCTCAAAAGTCTAATCGAAAACGTCCGCAAGAATAAGGTCATCCAGCATATTCCCTTCTCAGATCTCAACGGATCTCCCAACTAAGACAGTGAGATATTGAGAGGCAAGCTTAACGAGAGCAAGTCCCTAACAACCAGACAAACATGGACTACAAGCCATGGCAAAAGGGTCCATCTTCCTTAACCTTTTAACTTTTTTAACCCCTTAATCTCCTAATCAAGGACCTCAAGGATGGTCCTTGATGCCAAGGGGAACCCTAGTTACTCCATTAATTGAAAAATCATGAGCATACGTAAAGAAAATTCAATCTACTGGCTACTGAGCATATTCATGTGGTTGACAATGGCTAGCAGTTGCGGCCCAAGTGAAGATATCTCAGCTGACCACAACTCGCCCATACCAAGGCCACACCGAACTCACCGGGTGTTGATCTTTATTGACGAAGACCGCCTATCTCCTTCGCCAGAGGACTACCAGCAGTTGACAACCTTAGAGAATACATTGACCACATGGTTTTTTGGTCGAAATTCCAAAGAGTTAGAGGCCCGTATTCAGGCCAATCATTCTCGTGAGCTGGCCATTTATCTCACTGGCGAACTAGGATCAGAGGCTCGCAAGGTCCACTTTCAGTTGGATAGTACTGACTATCAAAATCTCAGAAAAGCCAGGAGATACTATGACGAATACCTAGGAAAGTGGAAGCTTGAAATCCGGCGTTTACGTCAGGAGATAAACGAGCGGAAGGCACCAGATAGGCGCATCCTTCAAACGGTACACAGCATATATCAGCACCTAAAGCATCAAAAAGCGGGGGACATCGCTAGCATCATTTACCTATCTGACATGGTGCAGATGGATCCTTTGCCAGAGTTTGCCAGAGGGGAATTTCGATTCTTAAATGACAATCCCGATCGAGAAGGATACTACTTCCTCAGCGAGGATAATTTCAGAAGTGCCCATGAGCAACTAAGTCAGCCTCAATCGGCCCTAGACTCTTGCTACAGGAAACGCTATCACGACAAATTCATAGAATGCCGAGGAAACCAGCTCAAACTCTTTGCAGTGGGCGGCAGACTCAAACTTAAGCCAGGACTCGGTTATGGAGAAATGGACTTAGAGGAATTTTGGAAACAGTTCTTCTTAACTACAGGCTTACTCACCGAAGCTCATGAATTCGAATTTCAGACTATT
>CAZFPQ010000361.1:0-6258 GCA_964521065.1 uncultured Bacteroidia bacterium
GACCTTCAGAACCATGAAAGACTTTAAAACACCCCTTGACGCCTTCAATTACTGGCTGGAAAAAGACCCTAACTTCATTTTTTTACGTCAGCCGATCAATCGGAAATTCATAGAAATTTCGAGACAAGAAGCGTATGATCAGGCCTTTGCTATTGCAGCTTCTCTGCATAAAATGGGGTTGAAAAAAGGAGACCATGTTGCGTTGCTATCTAAAAACTGTGCCCACTGGTTTATGGCCGACCTGGCCATGATGCTGGGCGGGTTTATCTCAGTTCCACTATACCCAACACTTGACAAAGGCTCTATCAATGAGATTCTGATTCATAGTGAATCCAAGGCCATCATCATTGGGAAGCTTGACGACTATGCCAAGCAGCGAGGTGGAGTGCCTCAGGACATCCCCCATATTGGAGTGGAACTTTACGGAATAGAGGAAGAGCATTCTTGGGAGAAGCTGGTTAAGGAGGAGCCTACTGGCTTTGAACCTATCGGCCTGGACCCGGAAGACCTGATATCCATTATGTACACCTCCGGAACTACCGGAAACCCAAAAGGTGTGATGCATCGAGTAAAGTCTTTTAATCTTTTGGGCATTGAGTCCATTGAAGCAATAAAGGTGAATACGAACAGTAAATACTTTTCTTACTTGCCTCTTTCACACATCGCTGAGCGCATAGGCATTGAGATGGGCTCCATCTATGCTGGCGGCTGCATTAGCTTTCCGGAATCTTTGGATACCTTCGGTGAAGATCTGGCCTCTGTAAGTCCAAACATGTTCATGGCTGTGCCACGGATATGGCAAAAATTTCAGGAGAAGATCCTCGAAAAGTTTCCACAAAAGAAACTGGATCGGCTCATTTCGCTCCCCCTTTTGGGTGGCATCATCAAGAAAAAGATTCGCCAGAAGCTGGGGTTGAATGAGGCCACACACTGCTATGCAGGGGCAGCCCCACTAGCAGTAAGCCTGATGGAATGGTACGATAAACTAGGCATCAACATCCTTCAGGCCTATGGGATGACCGAAGACTGCATCATGTCCCACTTTAACATCATAGGTGCTAATAAGTTTGGGACTGTAGGTCCGCCACTTCCAGGGGTAGAATCACGACTTTCTGCTGAAGGCGAAGTACAAGTAAAGAACGATGCATTGATGGTAGGCTACTATAAAGAGCCTGAGAAAACTGCCGAAATGTTTACTGAAGATGGATATCTGAAAACGGGGGATAAAGGTGAATTCGATCATGACGGATACCTTTCCATCACGGGGCGCATCAAAGATCAATTCAAGACGGACAAAGGGAAATACATCACCCCGGCACAAATAGAGATGAAGCTCTCAAAAAACACCGACATTGAGCAGGTATGCGTGGTAGGGATGGGCATCGCGCAGCCTATCGCGCTGATTGTACCCTCTGAGATGGGTCATGGGAAAGAGAAAATGGACTTCAAGAAGTCCATCCTAGAGACCCTGCATGAAGTTAACACGACACTCATGGCGCATGAGAAGCTAGCCAAGGCGGTGGTCATGAAGGAGGAATGGTCGGTAGATAATGGCTTGATGACCCCCTCTATGAAAGTGAGAAGGAATAGAGTGGAAGACATCCATCAAGGCATGTACAAAACCTGGTTTGAGATGGAGGGCAAGTTCATATACGAATAAGTCGAGTTCAGAAGCAGGTAATAACTAGGCTCATGGGTCGAACATGAGCCTTTAGCCCTTGTTACTTGATTTTAATGCCATCTTCGTCCTTAAGCTTCCCAGTGACAAGCCACCCGCCAAAGTCCTCGGATACTGCCATGATCAGCTCATTTTCTCCCTTTTTTAAATCCAGGTAGACGGCATCAAACAAACCGATCGTTCCCAGGTAGCGGTAATCTCTGCTCATAAACCTATTATTGCCTCTATATATGGGCTTCCCATTGAGGAAAACCACGACGCGATCACTGTACCCAAACTCAAAGAGCTTGACCACATCACTTTTAGCATTGATCGTTATTCTGGCGAGTGCAGTATTGGATCCACTGCCATCAAACCGATTATGAATTCGGGAAATATTCGCTGCGATGCCCTCCTCTACTTCAATCTCCCCGACCCACTTGCGCTCGCGAACGGCCGCATCTAAATCGGCACCTTCTGCCAGTAGCTCCTCTGAAAACTTATCGGAAACGCTCCATTGTGAAACAACCCCATCGATAGGAGCGCCTTCAACCGGGTTGAAGGATGTAATTCGAGGAGCCGCAGTGGTAATCTTGATATCTGCCAGATGAAGCCCATGGCCATTCCCTCCAGTCAAAATAACACTACCAGGCTGTGGGTCATTAAACGTATTCCAGGAAAGGTTGGGAGTTTCGCTCCAGTCGAAGAAGACCTGCGCCTGATCACCGTTTACCTTGATTTTCACGTGCATCCAGGCATCATAAGTATATTCAAATGGAAACGAATACCTTGGCCCGTGATATAGCTGCCAGGGGGTGATGTTCTTGGTGGTAGGGATGGCTTGGTTTGCATCAGGATTACCAGACTGATGGGGCCGGATGTAAAACTGCTCCGCATCGCCGTTTTCTTGGGTTCTGAAGTATACTCCAGGAAAGCCACGCTCATCCTTCAAATAGATATCGTATTCAATCGTTCCGTTGAGGAATGACACATCTTTAAGCGTAATGGATCCACTTTGAAGATAGATAGCGTCCTTGCCTTTGTAGTTTTCCAAGATATATGCCTTTGCATCGATCTTCCAGTTGGAAGTATCTAGTGGAATCGTCTGTGCTTTTGCTAAACCAAAAGCTGCAATCAATAATAGCGTAAGTATTTCCTTTTTCATCGTTTGAGTAATTTTTGATGCATACTTACGGAAGCTAAAATTCCGAGTGTATCAAAATCGCGTTCATGTTCATTCAATCCTGTTCACCTTTGTTCATATTCAATCAGTTTTAGACATTTGAGGAATGTCAGCAGCAAAAGATATTGAGCGCTTAAGAAGAGCCATTGAAGACAAGGTGGCCTGGGGTCCGGCATCCTCCTGGCACAGCAAGATGTTTGAAGAACTATCAGCAGAAATCTTCAAGGCAACTCAGGTCTCACTGAGTGTGGCCACACTAAAAAGGTTTTTCGATGTGGTCAAATACGAAGGCACCCCAAGCGTGACCACCCTTGATACACTCTCGATGTATTTGGGTGATAAAAACTGGACGGCCTTCAAAACAAAAAAAAAGAAGAAAACATGGTCTATGAAATCTCCCGGAAAAACGGTCTATGTGACCGCCGGGTTTGTGCTTGCCATTATCACCATCACTCTTTTTAGTAATCGAAGGCCAAATCTCGTCATCAATTCATCTGAGTTCGAGTTTAGCAGCACGGTCCTCAGCACAGAGTTTCCGAACTCGGTGGTTTTTGATTTCAGCATTCCTGACGGACTCATTGCCGATAGTTTCAAAATACAACAATATTGGGATCCCACTAAGACCATCGTTATCGACAGAGCGCAATCGCAAGCAACAGCGATCTACTACCACCCTGGATACTTTGAGGCAAAACTTCTGGTGGACGGCCAGACAGCCAAAACGCATGACCTCTTCCTTAAGAGTGACGGGTGGCTCGGGCAGATTGAATACCCTTCAACACCAAAATACTTTCCGCCTGTAGTAGAGGGAAGCTCTCTAAGTGCGCCGCGGGAGATTTATGAGGAAATCGCCAGCCTGGATCAACGAACGATCACTTCCTTTCACTTCATTGACGACCTGGGAGATGTTTCCGGGGATAATTTCCAGTTAAGAGCTTCGATCAGAAACACCTTCGATGATCGTTGGGCCGTTTGTCACGCCATCTGGGTGTATGTCCTGGCAACCGATGGGGCCTTCGTAATCCCTTTCGCTAAAATTGGCTGCAGCTCGGATAATAACATGCTATTGAATGACATTTATCTGGATGGAAAATCCAATGACCTTTCAGCCTTGAGCGCTGACTTTTCTGAGACTACCTTATTGGACATCAATGTTAAGGATCAACAGGTGACCATTAGCATAGACAAACGGGCCGTTTTTCAAAAATCCTACAGTGACTCTATGGGAAATGTCGTGGGGATGAGGTTTAAGTTTGCAGGACTGGGCGAAGTAATGAACTATGAACTAACAGACCAAAATGGAGGTAGCGTTTCACTCTAGAAGCTACTCAAAATACGGATTGAGCGCATTAAAATAACTTTATGCAATAAATCTGGCCCCGACCTCATTATAGTGCACATCATCAGCAAGTAGCTCATCTGAAAAACCCGCAAACATATCCACAGCTACAACCATCGAAGTGGCAGTAGTTTGTTCTCTTGCAATTAAATAGTGCCCCAGTTTTCCTTGTATCACTCATATGTGAAAGAATGCAGCTAGGTGCTCATATACCCTACCAATAAGCAGCTATTCCTTGATTTCAAGCACTTGTTCTTCCGTGCCAAGGCCTCTTATTATGAGGGACTTCCAGCCTTTTGGTAGCTTTGTTTCCTGGGTCCTTTCTATACCCCTTTCCGTAATTTCAATACCGCCAAAACCTGCAATAATATTTTGGAGCATCCCTCCAGCACCTGTAGCAAAATAAGGATTTGACCCTCCAGCCATTTCTGATATGACTCCAAAAGGTGGAACAAGGTTTGGTTGGTAGCCTTGCTTAAAGTACTTCATCGCCTTCTCCTGATTTCCTGTCCAGTTATTAAGAATCGACAAAATAGCAAACCCCATGGCTGGGCCCCCTACATCATATTTTGGCTCATAGTAGTTGATATCTCTTTTGATCGCTTCATCATCTCTTATCAGATCAAGTGGATAGGAAAGTAGGTTCACATCCGCTTGCTTGATTGTTTCTCCGGCGTAGCCTTCATATTCCTGCGTTACCCCATTCTCAAAGGTGAGGATACGAATTTTGCTTTCAGTTTCTCCCCATGCTGCAGGTGGGGCGAATCCTAGCTCGTTGGCTGCTTCGATAGCATAACGCAATGCCACTTTAGCCACGCCATTGGTAAAGGCATTGTCATCCACGCCTTCGGCGTATTCATCGGCCCCTACCACATTCCTTATACTTAGTGTCCCATCGACATTGTCTTCTGTTCTACTAACCCAGAAGTCTGCCACTTCTTTCATGATCGGATAGCCTCGAGAGGCCAGCCATTCTTTATCCCTGGTGACCTGATAGTACTTCCAGCAGGCCCACGCAACATCACCGGTAATGTGATGCTCAAACGGACCTGTCAACGCCCATATAGGAGTGGCTTCCTGTCCATCTTGATCCGACTCCCAGGGAAACATAGCACCGTCATAGCCATGGCTAAATGCATTTTGCTTGGCTTGTTCCAGCCGCTCATACCTATACTCTAACAGGGACCGTGCAATATCCGGCTGGAGCATCAATAGCGGTGGATACATCCACAGCTCCGTATCCCAGAAAACATGACCATTGTATCCCAGTCCTGAAAGGCCCATGGGCGACATACTGTACGAAGTATTTTTTCTGGCAAAGGAGTATAGATGATATAGTGCAAACCTTATGTCTCGGGTAAGCTTCTTATCACCTGTGATTTCTATGTCACCGGTACTCCATAGATCATCCCATGATTTTCTATGCCGCTGAATGTTTCGATCAATGCCTTCCAAAAAAGCATACAAAGTCAGTCGCTCCGCCTCATTTCTGGGATCCGCAAAGTGCTCAGAAGTAACCACAGAGCCAAAGACCACAAATTCAAGCTCTTCTCCCTTTTTCAGTTCCCTTACGAACTTAAGTTGATGGTCATTGTAGTTTCGTTCCTCATGGATCAGATAGGGATGGTCTTCCCCTTTGATGATAAGCGCCACCGAAGATGCAACATCCAGTTTACCGGTGGGACTCTTTCCGGTGGAAGTCATCAAGGGTATTTGTTCCCTTCCAGGCACATCTACAGTCGTGAAATAATTATGAATGTCTCGCAATATTTGAGGGGCTGTAGTGACCGAAGCTGGCGCCAATTCTACGTTCCTCTTTGCTTTAACCTTGACCTGCACCATATTCGTGAAAGGTAGGTGCCTTAGCGCTCGCAGTGTATAGGATATCTCCATTGCATCGTACACTACTGTGGAGGTAAACTCCCCATAACGGTAGTTTATGCTTTGAGTGTGAGTAGTCGGATTACTAAAAATTTCTTTGTAAGCGTTCTTATCCTCCTCGGTAAACTTTGGATTGGTAAACTCGACCTTATAAGTCGTAACGACCTGGAGAATGTTTGACAGCCTCCCTCTTCAATA
>CAZFPQ010000362.1:0-6219 GCA_964521065.1 uncultured Bacteroidia bacterium
GGGGGAAGTGTGGGAAATGACCCAAAACCAACATCACCCGCGCTTACTCTCCTGAAGGTTTACCAGATCGCTGAAGACATCAAGCGAATGGAGGTAGAAAAAGATGGAGGGAACACTCACTATCTTTACCGGGCAAAGATATTTCATGAGTGGCTTGAGAAGTCTAAACTTAGCCATCGCCCCCTTTCAAAGGGAGGACTCAGTAGGCAAGATATCTATAAATTCATGGACTTCTTGACAAAAGAGAGAGGGGTAGGGGCCTGGACCAAGAACAACTACCTCGCCTACATCAGCTCTGCTAGTAATAAGCTGATTGACCGAGGATATTTAAAAGAAAATCCCTGCAAGGGAATTCCCCGGTATAAGGTCCATGCAGCTCGACACGTCCCCTTTACTAAGGAACAAAAAGAGAAGCTGGAAAAGTGGATGCTCCTTCATGATCCAGAGCTGTACAATTTTACCCGGATGATTTACCATGGATTCATCCGAAGAATTGAAATATTGCGCTTGAGGGTAAGCCAAGTGGATTTGCAAAACAGGATCATCCTGCTTTGGACAGGTAATACCAAAAATAGGCGTCAAATGCCCGTAGTAATCACACCAGGCCTAAACAAAATGCTTACGGACTTACTAGCTGACAACCCACCGGGAAGTTGGTATCTTTTTGGGAATGGCCTCAAACCAGGCCCTAAAAGTTATCATCCTAACCGCCCAACTGAGCGTCACCGCAAAGCCTTAGAAGCCTGTGAGATTGATACCTCCATCCATGACCTTTATGGTTGGAAACATACGGGCGTTTGTGCTGCTTACCGGGCAGGGGTAGATATTTACTCGATCATGCGACAATGCCGCCACTCAAACCTGAATGAGACAGAAAATTACATGCGGTCTATGGGGCTAAGGATCAGTAGTGAACTGAAAAATACTGAATGGTAGATCAGCTGCAGCCCCTCCAAAAAGGCTGCGCCTCCCAGGCAGACCATTGATAAATGCAGGGGCTTTCCGGAAACCCACGGCATTTATCTGTTTATTAAGTTGAGCATAAAAAAATCCCACTGAGTTAGCAGCTCAGTGGGTAGGATATAAGTACCCCGTCAGTTCGATCTGGGGATCTCATCAAATTCGCACCTTGATGAGATGTTAATACAAGGATTATTCCTCTTACAAAAGAAGCGATTTTAATAAGCAAAATCAACGCTCCCTGCATTTATGCTGCGCATCGATCAGGGCAGGTATAGAAGACCTAGCCCTTTACGAAATTCGGTGAACTACTAGCGAAACTTAGTAGGGTTCGTAGTAAACTTAGTAGTGCTCAAGGCTAGTATTCCAGCATATGTAATTTCCCCGATCGCTGAAACATATTCAGTTTTCCCCTGGTCTACCCAGCCAGGGGAGACACATCCCCAGGACGGCAATAGGCTCTCCACCTATCTCTAGTCTGACCTTAGCCACTAGCCAATCGCTAGTTTCAGGCATCAAGCCAGGTATGATTATGGTTTCATTCCCAATGAACCACCCTTCATCGCTTTCAAGGGCTGCCCGGTCATTTGCCCAATAATGTTCCCCAATTTCTTCCCCCCAAACGTCTATATCCTTTCGCTGGATATAGTCAAAGCGCGAAAGCCCCTGAGAACGTAGAAAAGCTTTTTCGTAAGCGTCATTGAGTACCAACATGACCCCGCTTGTGTCTTTGATCCACATAGGAAAGGGTAGCAGGCGAAGAACGCTGTCCCATAACATCATCTCACGGGCAGACCGCTTGACCTGTTCTTGAAGCCTATCAATTTGGATTTTTAGCTCTGTAGTCTCTTGCTTTTCTTGCTCATAGAGCTCTTTCCACTGCTTGAGCACAGATTCAAAATCACTACGGTCCTCTTTCCTCTTGCCAAGGAAATAGTTACCCATCCATCCTAATCCACCACCACCAACGGCCGCCAGTACGATTCCAGTTAAGTCCATCCAAACAAGCTACTTTGTGTTTTTGCTATTGTATTGATATTGGTCTCAAGCTTCTGCTTTTCATCTAGCAGGCGCTTTTGCAGGTTTCGGCGTTGTGTTTTTTCCTGCTGAGTCTGAGCTAGGCGAATGAGTTGAGCGTTCTCCTTGATCTCTTTTTCGAGCTGCTGAAGCCTACGCATTTCAGGACCAGTATCAGCACGGGCATATACGCCTCTCTGGTTCGATTTTTCGAGATTTAGGGGTTTGGTGGGGTCAAAGTCCAGTCGTCCAATGATCGGCCCTACATGGGCAAAGAAATCCTCTTTGCGCTGCAGCGAACCACGTGGATGCTCCATAAGCCATGCCCAGAGCTCATTTTCGTGAAAATTGGTTAAGCTAGGGTATTTGAGCCTGAGCGCCCCAGCCCATGCTGCCTTTACCTCAATAAGGGGAAAAGACTTTCTCGCCTTGCTGCCTAGGATCTCCATCCACTTGCCGGAAGGACTAAGGTTGCTGTATGCCTCTAAGGTTGCGGTGGACTGCTTACTATTCTGAAATGCCTCTTTCAACTGCTCTCGGGTGTAACCTAGCTTATCCCTGAGCATCTTATAAACCTTCACGGTTTCCCCTAGCGTTTCTGAGGTCCCCAGGCGGTTTGCCTCAAGCTTCGCAAAGATTACGGCTTGCTCCTCATCCCCATCGAAGAACCGTGCAGGGATGCGCGGCTGTTCCAATCGGTGCATAGCCTCAAGCCTACTATGTCCCGAAAGCATATAGACCTGCCCATCTAAATCGCGCCAAATTCGTACGGGGTCCATCTTATCGGGGTTGTACCCCCTCAAGATACGCTGAACACTTTCCTCAGAATAGGCCCTATCTCGATTTTGAAAACGCTTCTCATCAGTCAAAATCTGATCAACTGGGAACCACTGAGCATAACATGAGGCATCAGGAAAACCTCTAGCGTTTAGCTTCAGTCCTCCATGCCCAGCGCAAGCGCCCCGACCTGCATCAGACCAGGACCCATCAGCACATTGCCTACGACCAGGCCCCTCGGAATCGAAGATAGCCCCAAGGCCTGATAGAGAACTATCCTTATCAATCACCACCAACCTCGTATTGGCTGCAGTAGAATTAAAGGCATCCTCAAACGATCCCTCAGGCAGTTTCTCACTATACCCTCCTTGCTCATCAAGCCAATCCCTGAATTTCTGATCGGCTTTATGATTGCGGAAGAACACCCCTTCCCCCATGATGGCCAAGAGCCTACCCCCAGGCTTAAGAGCCTTCCAGGCTTGGAGCACGTGCTGGGCATCCTGCTTGTTGCTAAAGGGTGGATTCATCAAGATTCGATCATAGATCGGCCCCGGCTCGTACCTCATAAAATCGCTAGCAACTACGTTGTATCCCTGCTTTTCAAGATGATTTCTGAGGATTGGGGCCAACTCCACCACGTCCACATTTTCCTTTCCTATAAGTGCCGCCATGGCGTCAGCGATGTCACCCTTCCCTGCTGAGGGCTCTAAGACCTTCATGCCAGACTCTAGGCCTGCCCGACTAATCATGTCCTGGACAATGGAACTAGGAGTGGGAAAGAAATTGTACTCTTTCCTGAGGGACTTTTGCCGCTCTCTGAGCTTGATTTCCAACTCTCGATCTTGACTTATCTCAGGCGTTTCCCCATCTGCGATCTTTTGAGCCTGAATAAGCTCCCTAAGGGCCATACGTAGCTCTGGCAGGGTTTCTATCCCCATCCTGAGTAATCGCCCCTTGGCCAGCCTATTCTCCCTCAGCCTTGCGGCTGGACCCCAATTCTCGCCCTTCGTCGCGCTGATGATTTTACCTACCTTCCTATCCCAGAAATGGCCTTCTAAAGGGACAAAGGTCATGCGGCCAGATTGAGTCTTTCTGGGAGTTTTTGCCGCCGTACTGCGCAAAGAGGTTGCAATCATCTTAAACCCCGGTTTGCCTTCTATCTCTTGTGCAAGGGAGTCCAAGTCCATTTGATAGAGGCCTATACGCGAGAACCTGATGTATGGCATTAAATGTTCTCCATATGGCTTAACCCTGGCCTCATTCCATGCCTCACTTGCTTTACTCTGAACCTCGTAGGAAGCACGGGAAAAGCTTTTTGCCCCAGCATCGACATAAACCTGCTTTTGCTGAGCGTCCGCGTACTCAATTGCGGCAAACCTCAGGATTCTCAGCAACTCCTCAAGTTGTGTCCTTTGCCTAATTTGACTTAAGTATTCAAACTGGCCATTTTCAACGGCGTTGGCTACGGCATCCATGGTGTTGGCTAGGTATATGGATGAAATTGCGGATTCCTCCATACTAGCCGCCTCTCTAGCACGTCGAGCGGTATTGGTCTTTTTCCCTGTATTGACCCAGTTTCGAGTTTCTTCTGCCTCTTGACGAATACGCTGTGCCATGGATCTAAAGGCATCTAGGTTTGAAAGGTCGTCCTCGTCTTCCTTGACTTGCTTCTGAACCGAATCTAGTGAGATGAAGGATTGAGCATCGGCTTGGGTTTTGAAGTTCCAGCCCTTGTTTCCTTTCCAATAAAATCCGCCTAGCTGCTTTGCTCTACTATTCAGCTTCTTCCACAAGTCTCGATCTACAAATTGATTGAGGGTAACTACCCATACAGGTTCACCTGTCTTGCTATGGACGCTCTCAGCAAGCTTAAAATCTACCTCAGCGGGTATATCATCTTGAAATTGCTGAACGGTGTTGGCCTTTGCTTTTTCCTCCTTACGCTTACCTCTTGCCGCCTGAGCCTGAAGCTCATCATATCTCCGACGCTGTTCCTCAGTGAAAGACTTGAGCCCTCTATATTTCTCCTTATTCTGAAAGTCTTCTAGGGTCTGAGGGTTCTCTAAGCCTTCCTTAAGCGCATCAAGTTTTGCTTGTTGCTCAGCCTCCTTTTCCTTCAATGCCTTGACGTAGGACTGTATCTGCTCATCTGTCAGCTTGGCGACCACCTCAGTCAACAACTCATCCCAGGTCTTTGTAAAACTATGCGACCTAAAACTGCTAGAATCAAACTCAAGCCTTTGCGAATAATCCTTGATGATGGTATTAACCAACTCAGCTTTTTTCTCATTTCTAAAGGAGTAGTAGATTCTCAGCTTTTCAAGCTCGGCAACTTTCCGCCTTGCTGCATCATCCCGAATAGCATTGAGATTTGCACGGATGCTGCCCCAGATTTCCCGAACCTGATCGTCTGAATATTCCCCCTCAATAGCCCTATCCGTCACCTTAATCAATTCGTCCAGGGTGTCAACTTTCCACGAGCCAACGTACTCGATTTTTTCAGGCTCATACACCTTCTCCTCCCCATCTTTCCCCAGGACCACAACGGTTTGCCCCGCCCTCACCAAGTCCGACACAAGCTTATCGAAGGCGTACCCTGAATAGCTCTCAAAGCTTTCCCCGTACTTATAATTCCCTTTTTCTGCCGATTTCCACGTAGCGTATTTACGGACCGTCTTGGCATGATCTAGGAAGACGATATAAAGATACCTTGAGCCATAATTTTTGCCAGTCTCCTTTTCAATAAGGATTGTCGCCTCAGGCCAAGTCTTTTCCAAACGGTCCATCAGCTTTTGAATAGGGGTCTTTGATGCAGCCACGTAGGCAAATAGTTCAATGAGCTGGGCTCTCATACCCTCCCTACTCAGCTCACGCCAGTCTGGCCAGTATCCAGTCCACTTTTTGACCAGCTTAGTGAGCTTTTCATTTTCTTTTGCATTCTCAGGGTTTTTAATGCTGTCATCCCGAATCCAGCCTAGCAGCATCTCCCTCAGCTTCCCCTTTTGACTCTTCCTGATCTTGAGCAATTCGAATCCAGGCTCAGGCAAGTCCTGCTTCTGAATAGATCGACGTGTTTTCTTAGGAGCCCTGACCGCCTCAGTGGCCACTTTTCCCGGCATAGGAATAGCTGGGCCAGTTGCCGGGATTGACTGGTTCATACGTAGCTGGGCAGCACTTTGACGCTCCTCTCTAGTCGCGACCGGTGCCGGAAGCAAAGCACGGTATGGCGCGGCCGGTAGCGTCCATTTTGGAGGGGCTGCAGCTCGTGCTGGAGTAGCTTTCTTTTTGCCGCGCCCAGCTCTTTTCTTTCGACTACCTACATTAATATTAGGCTCTCGGCCCTCAGTAGCGGTATCTACATCAAGAAAGTCAGACCTTCCAGGGCTTTTCATCCAGGTCAGCAGATCACGCAAGTTATGGGCACGAACAATGGCATGATCCTGAGAGGCATCTCGCATCATTCCT
>CAZFPQ010000363.1:0-6184 GCA_964521065.1 uncultured Bacteroidia bacterium
ATAAGGTCATTGCTGCTCAATTAAACCATTTTGAAATAATCTCATCCATTAGCCGTATGCTTTGGAAGTATGGGCTCCTTGCTCGCTTCTTTTGACTGAAGAAACAACTAGATGAGAACTTTAATTGGCGCTATCCTGACGTTATTTTTTTTGCCTGGAATGTACGCCCAAGAATGCAATGGTCAGCGGTATTATGATGAACTGTTTGATGTGGCCCTCACGGTAGATGTGAAATTTGGAGAAGCCCCACAGCCCCGATTGTTTGATCCCACTAATATTCAGGAACTATACCTAGATGTTTATGAGCCAGAGGATGACAGCCTCACTGCGCGTCCCTTGATTATTTGGGCGTTTGGAGGGGCATTTGTGGCGGGATCAAAAGCCAGTCCGGATATCGTGGCTTTGAGCAGGGCCTTTGCCAGCCGCGGCTATGTCAATGCTGCCATAGATTATCGCCTTTCCCCGAACATCATCATCAACAGTGATACCGCTAATTTCTATGAAGCGGTATTAAAGTCTACCCATGACATGCGGGCCTCCATTCGCTTCTTTTACAAGGATGCCGCTACCGTCAATGAGTATCGGATTGACACGACCCGTATTTATATTGGTGGGGTTTCAGCAGGCGCATTCACGGCTTTGCACATAGCTCACTTAGATGAACTAGGAGAAGTTCCCACGGAGATTGATTCAATATTCCAGGCTACGGGAGGATTTGCGGGGAATAGCGGCAATGCGGGCTATTCCGAAGACATTGCAGGAGTCATCAACCTCTGTGGAGCCTTGCTAGATACCGCTTGGATCAATCCCGGGGTAACTACCCCAATCATGAGTATGCATGGGACAGATGACAACATTGTGCCCTATGGAGCAGATACGGTCACCATTCTAAATATCAACCTAGAGGTAGACGGAAGTTCAGCCATCCATCAAAAGCTGGATCAGCACGGAATAGAGAATGAGTTTTACACCTTTGAGGGAGCAGGCCATACCCCCTTTGTGCTAGACCCGGACTACCTAGATACCACCATCTGGTTTGTTCGAGACTTTCTATTTGACTTGACCTGTGATGGCGTTACCAGCGTAGATGAGCTGGCCGAGGGCCAGCGCCTTCCGGTGATGGTCTATCCCAACCCGAACAACGGTAGCTTTTCCCTCGATTTAGGGGTGCTTGAGAAAGTTGGGGTATGGATAGTGGATCAACTGGGACGCGAGGTCTACGCCAATCAAGAGATGCCACCGGGCTTATCTGATTTAGAACTCAGTTTGCCGCGGGGGGTGTACACACTCCGTGTTTATTCGAGTCACTTGGGGGAGGTGCTGTCTCAGAAGATCATGGTGCGATAGAGGGCTCCAGTTAGTAAGTTAAAAGAGCCGCGGTGATAAGGAGCAAGAGGTCATGTCCACAGCCTATTTTCTCCATCCTGACTGCCCACTTGACGATCATCCAGATCGGAAGCAGATCCAGCTTAAAGGTGAGAGGGCTATTTCGCTCATCCCTTGGGGTGCATAGTTCCTCTACCATGCCGTGCCTGGCGACTTTTCGGGGAATCTCCAAAATTTTGCTTTCTTGATTTTAGATGAAATCAGGAACCCTAACCCCCCTACATATGTCTAGAGGTCGATTACTAGGCAAGCTATTCCTTTGCCTCCTGGCACTAGGGATCTGCTCTTGCTCAAATGATGGGACTTTTTCGCCTAGGGCCTCAGGGAAGTTTGTCTCCTCTCCTTGGCATGGTACCTGGGAGCATTACCTTGGTGACCCCAGCCGAAGTCACTACGCCAGCTTAGACATGGTAAGCCGGAAATTCTCAATAGCGATCAAGGCGTACAATTCACTTCTCAAGCCTATGTTGAGTTGCTCAAAGCAGAGAATATTCAGATCAGCATGGATGGAAAAGGCAGTGGCCATTCTTAAAGCAGGCAGGGAAGAGTTTTGGGTACTCATGTTACCACTGATGGCCCACCCTATGACCCGTCGATCTCCTAGATCTATGATCACGGTTAGATAAAGCCACCCTTCCAAACTAGGTAAGTAGGTCAGGTCAGAGACCCAGGCCCGATTAATCTGACCTACTTTGAAGTTTCGATCCAGTAGATTGGGGCAGATTCGGTAGCGATGATTTGACTCTGTAGTTGCTGGCACATACTTGCGCTTAGGCCTGACAATCAAAGACTTTGCCTTCATCAGCCGAACTACCCTGGGACGAGATACCTCATACGCCCTGGCCTTAAGCTCTTTGGTCACCCGAGGACTACCATAGCTCTGGCGGCTCTGAGAAAAAATCTCATCGATCTGATCACACAACTCCTCATTCTCCTTCGAACGTTGCGATGGCTCGGACCTCAAGTACCTGTAATAGCTACTACGACTCCCTCCCAATACCTTACAGCTCTTCCCAGGGAGATAGTCAAAGCGATACCTTTTTATGAATTCATAACGCTCCCGCCTCTCTTGAAGAAGATACCGATGGCCTTTTTTAAGATTTCAAGCTCTAATTCCTTGTCTTGTAATTGTTGCTTCAATCAAGGTCAGGATCTCTTTCTCTTCTTTACTCAAAGAAGCCCTCTCTTCTCCTGGAAAACTCTCAGAACCCGAGGCGATAAACTCTGAGCGCCAATGATAAGGCAACTACTTACGAATATTTAACTCCGAGACTAAATCTGTTAAATTCTCCCGTTCATAGCTCAACTCGATCGCAGGTAGCTTGAATTCTTTACGGTACTTGTTTCGCATTTTTGGCATAGCCTAACTTAGGTTTTTTAGTCCTAAACTTACTGTCCACTTAAATATAGCATGACCGAAATAAATAGCAATGGTTTATGCCCCCTCCTCCCCTTTCATCTACTAGCCCCCAGCCAGAGAGCTTGGCCTTCAAAAAGCATGGCTTTGTATTTGGTGCCTTACTGATACTGTTGATGAACACCCTAAACTACCATTTGGCATATGGGGAAATTAAATGGTTCACAGGTCATTTCTATTTTACCTTTTTCAATGATTTATTAATGGGATTATGTGCCTGGAGTTTTAGCTTTTGGCTCATACAACAGGTTCAACTAAAGTTCTTTAAAGGAAAATCTCTACCAATTCGATTTTTAATTCAATTTGGGGTAGTAAGTATTCCATGCGTACTTATTATTATACTTTGGACTGAACTTAGTTCTTCAATTGTAAACGGACACCCTGTTATATCTACCTTTTATTCGCATACTCTTCCAGTCATAGCCCTTGAAATTGTCATTTTTACCTTCATCTACATGGTCTTTGATCATTTACAGGAGGTGCCCCCAAAAAAGGAAAGCCGAATTGAGCTGAATTACATGGGAGAAAGATATATGGTTAATCTTTCGAAGATTCTCTTTGTTAATCTGGAACACGGTACAACCTGGATATTTTTGAAGAATGGAGAACGTTACACTTCTGAATTACCGCTAAACAAACTGGAGGAACAATTGGAAGGGAAGGATTATTTTAGGCTGAATCGTCAATGTATTTCTCATAGAGACGCCATTGCTTCCTATGTCAAAGCAGAAAACAAAAAACTCCTGGTAAGGATTGTTGTTGGAAGTAACCAACATGAAATTAGTATTTCCAGAACCAAAGCCCCAGAGTTCAAAAAGTGGATTAAGGAGGCACAACTCAACGCCTAATTTGGTACATCTCGACTTGATTCTATATAAATAACTTCAAATTTGATCGATTTTTTTTGTGTTTGGCTGCCACAGATTTAACACTAACCAACAAATAGTGAGGCAGTTCCTAAGATTTACGTTAAGCATGACGCTAGCTTTAAGTCTGGCTCATGGCCTTTTTGCTCAACAGAATGGTACAAGGTGGGACAATATGTCCGTAGGATTAAGAATTGGATTTCATCATGTAGGTATGCCCTTATACAAAATCATTGACAATCCTTTCAATTTATCTATTTCTGCTGTACTTATGGCCCCCTTGACCCAGGATGAATCAAAAAGTGCTAAGTGGTACCAAAATATCTCCTTGACATGGTATAGCAATTCTTATAGCTCCTCTGGGTTTATTCTTTCTTCCAATACAGTGTTTCAAAAATATATCTATGAGTATTTTTTTGTTTCTGCTGAATTGGGACTTGGAATGACAGGAATACGACAGCCTGCCCAGGTATATGGAATAGACGCAGGCAACTGGGAAAAAAACAGGCGAATTATGTTAATCAAGCCAGTTTTTCTCTTGGGCTTATCTATGGGGTATAAATTTAGCAGCTCTTCAGAAATATTCCTTCACTACAATCCTTTTGCAGATTTATTTTACCCCTCTCTTGCTGTGCTTCCTCAAGGTGTCACAAGCCTTGGCTACAGGTTCCATTTGAAATAAGGACTTCAGTATATGCTTTTGTGCTGAGGGCCTAAGCATCATGATTCTTATCTAATCACTTTTCTATTTAAAAATGAAATATATCCTTATCAGTTTGTTCCCATTTGTGCTATTCGCTTGCGTAAACACTACTTCTGTATTGCCCATAGAAACTTGCTCTATCGTACAAGATAGCAGTCACCTAAATTTGAAGCATACAGCATACCAACAACTTCTGCTCAAATATACCGCTCTTGGGCTACCTGGATTGACTGCTGCGGTTTATTCCTCGGGAAAGGGATTGTGGTTAGGAAGTGAAGGCTTCGCAAATGTAGAAAACCAACAAGAACTGCTTGGGTGCCATGTTTTTGCTTCTGCAAGTATCGGAAAACTATACTGTGCGATAGCCATGTTGAAGCTTCAAGAAGAAGGATTGTTGGATTTGGATGACGAGGTTCGGCAATACCTTCCAGAAGAAAAAATGGAAACCATTACTGATGGTGAGCCGATTACGATTCGGGAATTACTCAATCATACGGCAGGACTTGCAAACGTAGATAACAACATCCAACTCACCACCCAAATTCTAAGAAGCCCAGAGGAGATAGATGCAGATTTTCTATTGGATTTGATTTACAAGTCTTCATCAGAAAAAAATTCCAGGGGCAGATTTTTTTATTCTTCGAGTGGCTTTGAGTTGCTAAGTAGAATAATAGACACTGTGTATGAACCCGGGCACATTTCGTATTACCAAAGAATCTTTGATGAATTGGGGCTTAGTTCCACCTATTATAAAAATGATAATTCATTTCCAGACCTACCCAATTCTGTAGAATACTACCTGGATCGCTTTGACAATGGCCAGATTGAGAACATTAGCCAGACTAATCATATACTTACCAAAGCCCTCACAGGCTCTGATGGAGTAGTGGCATCTCCCAAGGATCACATTCAGTTCTTGAGGGCTATTTTTGAGGGCAATTATCTGGATCAGGCTAGTATGAACCAACTCATCGAGAAAACAAATACGAGCTTTTCTTCCAAGCCACATTATGGCTTAGGACTTTGGTTCAGGCAAACAGAATGGGGTCTGGCGATGGGGCATGACGGAGGCTCAATAGGGGCTGGCGCAGATTTGTGGTATTTTCCTGAGCATGATACCTATATATTCAGTGCGACCAATATTGGGATATTTTTCGGAGATTCTCAGGCGGCAAATCTATACCGAGATGAGTTTTTGAGTGAATTGTTCCGTGTTGCTATGGAATAGGGGGGACTGGGGTTTTCTTCTTTTTGTTCCTTCTTGGATCTAGTCCTCGATGTCAAGAAGCTTAGTCTGAATTCCCCATATAAGACCCGACATTTCTCATAACAAAAGTTGAATCAGTATTAAATCAAAAAATAGATTTCGAATCGAACAAACTTCAGGTTTCGATTTGAGCCAATATTCGTAATTGCCATAATGGATAAAATACTGATGTAAAATGAGTTGATGCTTAAGTTGGTTTGTGATTTTCTTCAATATCCTGGTTATTAAGGTCTTAATTAATTCCCTAAATCGATTTTAACGGTGGGGAATGTGGGTTTCATTGGCTTAGTAGAGCAATTCTTGGAGAATTGATCCTTGCAAAATCCCAGGATCAAACCCTGACTTCTAGGCTAGCCATCCTTTTATGGCCTATCAACACTCGTTTGGAGCGATTTGAGTCATTAAATCGGAGTTCTAGGGATAAGAGAAAAAGTCGATTTGTTGTACCCAAGAAAAAAGCACTTACAAGTTTTACCTCGTAAGTGCTTGATTATCATCGTGGCGCAGGGGGGAATCGAACCCCCGACCTCAGGGTTATGAATCCT
>CAZFPQ010000364.1:0-6179 GCA_964521065.1 uncultured Bacteroidia bacterium
TCTTAGCTGGACTTTGGCCAAAATGTTGATCTTAACCAATAGTGGTGTCGCCTTTCCGATAAACCGGAATCTTCGAGCCGCGGGCCTTACTTTTTTTGGAAAAAAGTAAGCAAAAAACTTCGGCATTCCAGACCTGCGCGCCAGGCCGCCCCAGTCCACCGAATGCCGACCAACGCCGCCTCAAGCTCACCTTAGTTTACCCCAATCCCAACCTTGAATTAATCAACATGAGCCTAAACTTATGAAGTTGAATAATTATAAATAAGCCTTTCCAGATCGTCAAGAGAAGTTTGCATCCGTTTCAAAATGGCCAAAGTGGAGCTTAGAGGCCTGTTTGGGTTTTGGTATTTCGAGCCCAAACGGTGGATTTTTTGGTTCTGACAAGCAGATTTTTTGAGGAATAGCGGGCTATTTCGAGGAAAATCGGCGCAGTCAGACTCCTACTTGGGGCCCTTTATCCCAAGTACTCGTGGCAAGACAAATTTTGGCCGTAAACTCAACATCCAAACAGCCTCTTAGGTGGATTAAGTAATCACCAAGTAAGAATTATTCTGCTCTTTTTCTTCCTCTAACAACTCCACAGAGAGTATTTCGTGAACGTTCCCTTCAATTTTCAAGGCCAAATTATGGGTAGGTAAGTCGTTACAATCCAATCCAAAAGGTTCTTCTATTTCCACCCCGATGAACTCAATTCCTACCAAAGCATAGGTCACGAACATGGTCATCAAAATGGATACCCAACCAATCAAAGGCACCAATACGAAGGGCAGCAAACTGCAATAGGTCAGGATGAATAATTTGATGAAAAAGTTGTGGGCGAAGGGAATCGGAGTGGCTTTGATCCGCTCACAAGCTCCCTGTATGTTGAGGAATTCTTGAATTTCTGGCTGAACCTGGTTGAGCTGAAACCCATCGATGAATCCATCATGATAAAGAGCTTCTGTACGCTGATACATGTCATTCGCAATTTTATTGGGGACATGTTTGATGTGTTGATACCGCGCTCTTTCTTCATCCGTATAGGCCTCAATCCGGTCGTGGTTTTCGAAGTTGCGTAGATGCTCACTCAGGGAAAGGGAATATTGACTGATGCTTTTTGCCCAAAAGCTTCGATTGATCTGGTCTTCACGAGGAAGCATACCATTCCACAGCACCGCTAGGCCCCGAGTGTGATTAATCAAGGCCCCCCACTGCTTGCGGCCCTCCCACCAACGGTCATAGGCGGTGTTGGTTCGAAATACCAGCAACAGCGACAACAAGATTCCCAATAAGGAGAATACTGCGGGATCAATTTTGATCACGTGTAGGTCCATCGCATCAAGGTCAGGGTGGTACTCAAAATAGAGTTCAAAAGCCACGACCAAAGCCGCGAAACCTCCCATAAATAAGGTTGTGCGTAAGGTGCGTCGAATGACATAACTAGCCTTGAAATGGCGGATGGCCTCTAACCAGTTTTTGGAGTTGTAGTTGATCATATGGTTCGTATGCGTTTTGTAGACCTTGGCACACCTAAAATCTTAAGCGGCTAGACGAAGAGGCCCAAATCATATTGTAAATTCTTCATTTATTCTTACCAGTGCAAGGGTTCCGTTTTTTTAATTCCTCTAGGCTTCCAACTTTCATATTCAAGGGGCATCATTGATAGAGTCTTTAGCCTAATTGGTCTTGCTTAGTCCGCTGATTTGTAGGAAAGCCAAAATCAATCCCATCTTCTGTGCGACATTTGCGTAGAGCTATAGAAAATAGCCAAGTCCTTCTTTCTCTACTCCAACAAAGTCCTTCCCCATGTTTGACCTCGACCAATGGCAAGAGATTTTCAATACCCTTGGAAAGAATCCATTGCGAACTTTCCTGACAGCCCTGGGAGTTTTTTGGGGAATTTTCATGCTCATCTTGATGATGGGAGCGGGCAACGGACTGGAGAGCGGAGCCACCAAGGAATTTGCTGGAGGAGCGACCAATAGTTTCTTCGTATGGGCCCAGCGTACCAATCTTCCTTACCAAGGAATGAAAGCAGGCCGTAGCCTGACCATGACCCAGCAGGATTACGAAATTTTAACCGAAAGATTACCTGAGGCCAAATACGTCGCCGCACGCAACCAACTCGGTGGTTATAGGGGGAATAACCTAGCCATTCGAGGGCAAAAATCAGGAACCTTTGCCATTAGTGGTGATTATCCCCAAATCAAAGATATCCAAGGGCTCCAGATGACGCATGGCCGCTTCGTCAATGTACGTGATTTAGATGAGCACCGGAAGGTTGCTGTCATCGGTCGTAGGGTGCTCGAGCTGCTGTTCGATGAAGATGAGGATCCCATTGGAGAGTATGTCAGGGTCTCTGGCGTCTTATTTCAAGTTGTAGGGGTTTTTCAGATGCAAGCTGACGGGGATCGAGCTCAGCGAGCAGAAGCGCATATTTATCTTCCCTTTACCACGTTTAACCGCGCCTTTAACTTTGGAAATACCGTTAGTTGGATGGCCATTACTTCCCAGCCTGAGATTCCGGCTTCGCAAGTCGAAGACAAAGCCTTGTCCATCTTAAAGGCCCGGCACCAAGTGAACCCTGAGGATGAGCGAGCTTTTGGACATTGGAATCAGGAAAGGCAGTTTATGCGCATAAAAAACGTATTTATTGGCATCCGCTTCATCAGTTGGGTAGTAGGCATCCTGACCCTTTTGGCGGGAGCCATTGGTATCAGCAACATTATGCTGGTGGTCGTGAAAGAACGCACCAGGGAAATTGGGGTTCGCCGAGCGTTGGGAGCCAAACCCTGGCAAATTATGCGTCAAATTATCCTTGAATCCGTGACCCTTACTGTAGTTGCTGGTTATGGAGGCCTCATCTTTGGATTAGGTCTTTTGGAGTTGATTGCGTGGTCCATGGAGAGCTTTCAGATGGACACAGGGATGTTTGGCAGTCCATATATCCAGGTGGAGCTAGGCATCGTGGCCCTAGTCATATTGATAATTTCTGGTATTTTTGCCGGGGCTATCCCTGCCAATAGAGCCATTCGCATACGTCCTGTTGATGCGCTAAGAGCCGAGTAAATCCTATAAAACCGCTTATTTTTTCCCTTCCCATGAAACGAATTGGAATCGTATTGCTGCTACTGGTAATCCTGGGCTTTATGGTCGGTACAGGATATTTTCTCTATAGCAAAAATCAAGAAACTCCCATTAGCTATGGCACGGAGTCTCCGGCCTACCGCGACATCATAAAAAAAACAGTGGCTACGGGTTCTGTTGTTCCCCGCAAAGAAGTTGACGTCAAGCCTCAGGTATCTGGAATAATAAATAAGCTCTACGTAGAGGCAGGAGATCAGGTCAAAAGAGGAGACCTTGTGGCCAGCATTGAAATAATCCCTGACATGGTAAACCTCAACAATGCTGAGAACCGACTGAGAAGAGCCAAAATCATGGAGCAGAATGCCAAGCGGGAATATGAACGGAATAAGCCGCTCTTGGAAGAAGGAGTTATCGCTGATGCGACTTATCGGCAGGTTGAGCTAGACTACCTTAACTCTCAGGAGGAGGTCGCTGCTGCTAAAGACAACCTTGACCTGATACGAAAGGGAGCCACGACCCGCTCTGGGGCCAACACCAATACCAATGTCAGAGCCACCATCAGCGGCATGGTCCTTGACGTCCCCGTGGAGGAAGGAAATTCCGTGATTGAAGCCAATACCTTTAACGAGGGTACCACCATAGGCATCGTGGCTGACATGAGAGAGATGATTTTTGAGGGCAAAGTAGATGAATCAGAGGTAGGCAAACTCAGACCAGGGATGGCACTCTTGCTGACCATTGGAGCGATCGAGTCGGAAACCTTCGATGCCGTTCTAGAGCATATTGCCCCTAAAGGAGTAGAGGAAAACGGAGCCATCCAGTTCGAGATACGTGCCGCAGTAAAGCTTCGCGATGATCAGTTTATCAGAGCTAATTATAGTGCCAATGCTGACGTAGTTCTTGACCGACGTGACAGCGTACTCACCATTTCGGAAAGCCTCCTCCAATTTGAGAATGGAGAAACCTACATCGAGATAGAAAAAGGCCAGCAACAGTTTGAAAAGAAACCCGTAAAACTTGGTCTGTCAGATGGCATACATGTTGAAGTAAAGGAAGGGGTAAGTCTAGACGACAAAATCAAGAATCCGAATCAGGTAATTCAAAACTAGTACTGATCAGCGTCTAACAGATGTAGTACATTGATGCCCGTAACTGATTTTTAGCGTCGGTTCCTTAGAGAACTGACGCTTTGCGTTTGGGAAGACAGAGGAAAAATTTTAAATAGTGGAAGAAACCTCTTGCCTGGCGATCAAATATTCATGATTAAGCGCGCTCTATCAAGAAGCATTTGGCTTTGGCTCACACTTTTGAGCAGCATCTTTATGGCTCTACCCACCCAAACAGTGGCGCAAGGGGCACATTTCCTTGATAGTTTGGGTCAGGCAACCCAGTCACTCAGCCTAGAACAGCAAATCCAAGTTTTTCAGGATCTCATCTATACCAGCCGACCGCAGCTTGGTTTAGAAGTAGCACACTTGCAGTTGAGTAGGATTCAAGAGAAAGGAGAACTATCTGAAGAAGCCGCGGCATATAGAGACCTAGGGCATCTCCACCAAGTTTTAAACCAGTTTCCCAAGGCCATTGTTGCCTACGAAAGTGCTTATAAAAAAAGCCAAGCCTACGGCGAACAAAGCGAGGTCAGACAGAATTTGCGGTCTCTGATCGAAGTTTGCACCCTGGCCCAGCAATATCAAAAGGCTCGAAACTATAATTTGGCCGCAACTCGGTATGCAGAAGCCGCCAAAGACACCAGCGGATTGGTTGAGCTATATCAGTCCATGGCTTGGGTAGAACTGGGACTAAGAGATAGCAGCATGGCTAGGGACCAATTGTCTAGGGCAGAAGCCTATGCAAAGGCCAGCGCAAGCAGAAGCCTATTGGCTAGCACCTATGCTGAGTTTGGAAAATTTTATGATCAGATTGGGCAAAAAGAGCGAGCCATCAAATACCATGAACAAGCTCTTCAACTGCATGATGCTCAACAGAACATGGAAGCCGTAGCGGATCAATACGAATCCCTAGGGCAGCTATTTCTCGAGCGCAGGGAATTTCAGAAGGCAAGAGATGAGTTTTTTGACCCAGCTATCTTAATCAGAGATGATCTCCCAGATAAGTCGGCACGAGCAAAAGTGTTAGATCTCATTGGAGACACCTACTTCTTAGAACAAGAATATGACCGTGCACTGGCCCACTACAAACACTCATTAGAGTACCAAACTGAGGTCGGTGAGATCAGCGTAGCTACCTTATACAGCATTGGCCAGGCATTTTATCTGCAGGAAGATTATGAAAGTGCCATTGAAACCTTGGAGCAGATTGTCGATCAGTCTACTCAGCTATTAAACCAGTCGGGCTTATCCAGTCAGCAACGCATGCCTCTGGACACCATTCGCCGTTCTACCTACAAGCTTCTCTCCGACGTTTATGCAGAAACCGATAGCCTGCAAAAGGCTTTGTTTTTCCTGCAGCAATTCACTGGCCTCAACGATACATTGTTTGAAGAGCAAAAGCGAGCTGAGATCCTTGAACTCAACAACCGAGTGTACCAAGAGCGGTATGAGAAACAACGAGCCGTTAATGCACAAAAGGAAGCGGAAACCCGCGGACAGCTTCAGCAACAACGTATCCTGATCTACACAGGACTAATTTTCTTGGTCCTGATTATTGCTCTAGTAGTGGTTTTATACCGGCAAACCAAAGTCAAGCAAAAAGTCAATGATCAGCTTGCCTTTCAAAACAAGGTCATCAATACCCAAAACCGCCAGCTACACAAAATAAATCAACGCCTGGAAGATGCCAAGCAGCAAGCAGAAGCTGCCTCAGTAGCTAAGTCTAACTTTCTGGCTACCATGAGCCATGAAATTCGGACGCCTATGAATGGCATCATTGGGATGACTAGCTTATTGAATGACACCGACTTAGATAGCCAGCAAAAGCAATTCGTTCAAACCATCGCTTCTAGCAGTCAAAACTTATATAGTATCCTCAATGACATTTTGGATTACTCTAGAGTTGAGGCAGGCAAGTTGGAGCTTGAGATTAGACCTACCCGTCCAAAATCCGTCATGGAGGAGGTCGTTTCCTTGTTTTCTTCCAATGCAAAAACAAAAGAA
>CAZFPQ010000365.1:0-3510 GCA_964521065.1 uncultured Bacteroidia bacterium
TGCTGAAGGAGAAATCGGTTCCATCCCTTTTTGCTCTTCGATTCTACCGTCCAGTAAAATCCTTCGTCTTCCGCTGGCCAAAAGGCTTGTCTCGCCAATCCAGCAGGCATTTGTGCTTCAAATCCGATGGCTTCAGGGTGGATGTCACTTAGGTCGGCTAAAGTTCCCGTAGAATTTTTTCCATCAGAGGTAAAAGACCAAAAACAGATCTCCTTTTTCTCGTTGAGTCCAATCAGTGTGCGGTCTAAGTAATCTTTCTTTGCCAACAACCATTTGGCGTCTAGTTGAATGTACTTTTTGTCCAAGACGTACTGAAAATGGCGGTGACATTCGGGCTTTTGTGGGTCTTTGCTGCCAGGGTTGGTGATCCATTCTCCGATCAAGGGGGCAAATAGTCCCAGTTTACCTCGTCCTTTTTTCCAGTTCATGTCGATTGCGTTGGGTGAGTTGATGTGGATTCTTCGCTCATTGATGCAGTTAGCCAAGGAAGTTTTCCCCAGGAGAGCGAACCTAAAGTGACCGATCATATTCTTCGCTGAAGCTCAATATGACACGTTGTGGTTGAGAACTTCGTGTGGTATAACATCTTTTCAACCTAAGCCTACAAACCATTCTCAAAGCCCGTGAAGAATCTCACGGAAGCAATTTTCCTATACGCCCGCTAGGCAGAGACGAACTCATGGCCATACCCTCCTTGCCTATTACTGGCGCCAAGTTAAGCAATCGCCCAAAAGGGCTACTTGGTCTAGACCAAGTCCAAGCTGAGTCGGGAAGGAGCTTTACTCGTAATACAACCCGTTGTTAATGCAATGCTGATTGTAGAGTTTGCTGAAGTTGGTGGCATCTACGTTGATGTAGGAAGCAATGTATTTGTGGGGGACGAGGCCGAATAACTCAGACCGCTTTTGCATGATCCACTTGAATCTTTCGCCCATGCTGAGTAGCTCCATCTGCATGGCCTTATCCAGTAAGGCGCCAAGGATTCGTTCTAGCAACAGGCGATAGGCCCTTTCAACTGCGGCTGAGGCGTCGAATACCTGCTCCAAGTGCTCATAACTGATGCTTTCCACTTCGCAATCTTCGATGCATTGGATGCAGTAAGCGGAGGCTTCCTGGGAACTGAAAGACTTCAGGTCTACACAAAAGCGATTGTGGTAGGCAAAATCTAGGATCTTTTGCTTGCCCTCCTTTTCTGCGTACAAATAAGCCACCCCTGATTTGACTAGGTAAAGCTCAGATTGAACGTCTCCATCAAAGAGAAGAAAATCCCCCTTGGCGTAGGTTTGAGATTTGATCAAGGATCGAAAGAGCTTTCGGTCATTTGGAGGGATGGGATGGTATAGGCTCAGGAGTTCGACCATATCAATCGCTTTGACTGCGCTTTACTTCAGGTTTTTCAAGAGGTTTATCCGCTTACGCTCGGCCGGTATGATTTTCTCGAAGGGCTCCAGGTTTTTCCTCGTCTCTACTTGGTCAAACTCCCCCAAGTAGGTTAGGACAAAATTGTGCTCGACAAAGGTCCTTTGCCTCCGCCCGGTCATAGAAAAATCATGCTTCCCATCTATGCTCACCTCAATGGGTTTATCCAGCTTGAGCTCGGCTAGCTTGAAATTTTCCCTTTCCGGGATGCCCAACTTCCCATAATCCCAGGCCAACTCGACTTCAATCTTCTCTTCTTTGCGAAAGCGAAATATGTTCCAAGTAAATGCCCTGGAGCTTAGGTGACCACAAACCAAATGCTCTCTTCGAGAGAGGTATTCGTTGAACTGATGCGTGGCAAGGGCTTCCTCATGTTGACGCCCCTGTAAAGACTCGTAACGAAGGTAGTCTTCCTTGCTTTCAAGGTTGTAATCGATGGCCAGAATCAAATTTGACAAAGGCCGAATGGACTGACTGAACAGGTCTTCTCTGACCCAAATGGCATTCCCTTCCACTTTCACAGCATTTGCCCCAACAAACTCTTTCCACCTTACCGTCTCCTTTCGGTCTGCATAAGACTTGTGATCCTTATCGAAGTAATAGGAGTTGGCAAATACCTGAATGAGGTGAACGGGATTGGGGTTGACTTTCATGTCAAGCTGGTTCCTTGAATGATCATTCGGTGGCAAAGGAGGATTTAAGCAAGTTACCCCACCTGCACCGGTGTGCAAATCTCAATCAAAAATCCATTGTTATCGCGAACATAGCCCACCTGCTGACCCCAGGGTTTGGTGGCCAGGGGCTCAAATTCTACTGCCCCTGCTTCCAAAGCTCGTTTAAAATCCACTTCAATGTTTTCTGTCACCAAGGCCAACTCTACGCCAAATGGCTCTTGGGAGGGCTGACTCGGCTTAAACCCTTGGCTGAAGTTTGACTGCCCCAGTTCCAATGAGGCAAAGGCTATGGTGGTCTCGCCTGATTCAAGTTCTCCATAGTCTTTTTCGGGCGTGATGAAGCGCCGAGCAAAGCCAAAGGCTTTTTCATAAAAGCTTAGGCTTGCTTCAACATCTGAAACGTAGAGGATGGTATAGCCGAATTTCATGAGGGATGGTTAAGGTTAGACAGCTGCGGCGAAAAGCAGCTACTGCGAACAATATACTCACCCCTTCATCGGCACCCATTCTATTTCTGAAAATCGCTTGGGCTCAAGCCGTTGTTAAACTGGATGTCGGACCAGTTGACCGTGATCCAGGCATTTTCATCTACTTCAGCATCCCAGGTTGACCTTTTGTATTGGCGCTGAGTGGGGATCAATAGCCCCTCCACAGACTCATATTTCACCTTCATCAATAGGGGAGTCTCCATCACCCCAAAGTCGGCCACGGTGAAAAGAAACTGGTCGACGAGTTGGGTCTCTTGATTGATGTACAACTGATAGATATCGGTGGGTTTTCCCCCTTGGTCATCAAAGCTCACTTTCACGATCTCGTAGCCTTGCCCTTCCATTTCCTCTTTCCCGAGGTATTCATAATTCAAGCCAGGGTCCAAGAGCTTGGGCAGCATGGCAAACCAATAAAAATTGGTGGGGCGATTGAAGGCCACTTGCTTCAGCTGTGTGGAGTCATCGATGAGCTGTCCATCGTGCTTGAGCCAATACGCTTCCCCGTCGTAGCCCTGCTCGATGGGTCCTGCTAAATCGGGGAGGGTCCGCTGATGTGTTTCGTATCGCCCATAAGAGAGCTCACCATCGAAGAGGTATTTCTCAGTCGACACATCGGTGACACCAGTGGGCAGGGTATAGGTGTAGGTATAGATCACATCCTTTTTGGTTCGCCACGCGGCGTAGTCTCCAACTTTTGGTACCATTTGGTAGACCAGTTCATGCCCCTGGTTTTGGAAAATTGGACGCTCTTTTTGTGAGGTTTCAGTATTAGTGGGAGAGCTACAAGCAAATAGGAAGCCCCAGGCCACCACAAGTGATAGGTATTTTTCCATGTGGGTGTAAGTGAGAAACAGGCGCAAGATGCCCTTACTTTTTCAGTGCCAGTGTCGGGCACAGGACGCAGGCGGAGGAAGGGGCGGGGTACGGAG
>CAZFPQ010000365.1:3610-6133 GCA_964521065.1 uncultured Bacteroidia bacterium
GGTACGGAGAATTGCAGCAATTCTACATACCCCTTACCCCATTCAACCCATCCTACCTTCTTACTCCGTCGCTGGCTGAATGATCTCTCGAATAGTGGCCCACCCACTGGGGCTGTCTTCATATCGGACGTAGGTGACCATGGTCCGCCCCCTAAACACAAAGGGGGAACCTTCTCCCTTAGGGGTGCCTTGAATGGAAAATTTGGTCTGTTCAATGGCCACATCGCCCTGGATGTAGATGCTTTCCACCTCGTTTTTAACAAACGCTAAAGAGTAATGGTCCAAGGTCCCAGCAATTCCTTCCATCACTTCTTCGCGTCCCTGTTTTACATCGGTGTAGCCCAGGGCCTTGTTGACCTCAGGATGATGTAGGGCACGTATCTGGGCTAAGTCTCCTTTGGCAAAGGCATCACGGATCATTTGGCCATGGGTGAGGATCTCTTCGCGGATGATTGCTTGTTCAGCACTCCCGATCCGCACAAAAGTACCCTCGTAGAACAGCCCCGTAGCTTCGCCGTCAGCAGCGTACTGCACCGACTTCATGTGGTAAGCATCTTTGCTGAGCCACTGATAGGTGTAAATCCGATAGGTCCCAGCGGGCTCCCCTTCGAATTCCAACTTTAGGCGCAGGTCGCCTTGCTCGCTCACGGTGCCACTGCCCTTGCCAGCGCGGATGCTGCCAAAGCTTGAGAGGTGGCCGACTTCCCCTGTATTAGGGTTGTAGGACCAGAAGATATGGCCATTCGGTTCAGGGCCATCGATGATGGAGAGCAGGCTGTTGTCGGTATTGATGGCTCTGGATACGGTATGGTGGCCAGGGATTTTGATGGTCTCCGTTTCACCGCCCCAGTTTTGGGTCCAGTTGTCCCCTTTGAGCGTCCATTCACCCACAAACTTGGCAAAAGGATTCTGGGAAAGTTCAGCTGGATTTCGTCCATTGAGTTCGAACTGGATGTTTTCAGTCTGGGCCTGAATGACGGTCAGGGAGAATAAGCAGACCAAGAACAGGGCGAGCTGAGTTTTGATCATAAGACTTTGGCAAGTAGATATAAGAAAAACGGTAATCAGGGAACGGGGTATGTAGTGGCAATTATTCATTCTTATAACCATAGCTCCGTAGACCGTACCCCGAATTCTTCCGACCAAGTGCTTAGGTTCCTTGCCTTAAATAAACCATGGCACATTTGCTTTCCATGGGCCTAGCCCATTTTCCCAACTTTTACCTATTGGGAGATGCTGAGATATCGAGCGTTAAGTAAGCGGACATAAGAAAAACGGTAAGCGAGGTACGGGGTATGTTGCTGTATTCATTCATCCTTATATCCATAGCCCGTACCGCCATACCCCGATTTCTTTTGTTCAAGCACTTAAGATATTGAGATGATCTTTTTCATAAAAAACTACTCCCATCCCATTGTTGCCATCTATTCAGCATGCTAGCTACACCACAAACCCATCCTTGGGCGTAATTGCCGCCGGTAGTTCCGTCTCTCCCAGCATCTCCCTCAGGTCAATCTCAATGGTCCTGGTCAAAGAGGTCATGGGAATGTCAAAAGCTAGGGCTTCAAAGGGATTCTCGGTGTAATCACCCGCTCCTTCCATCATCCAGAAAATCCAGGCGAGCAGGGTCGTAAACGGAATCACCCCCCAAACCATGTAGCGAGGAAGATCTGCGTCTGAGTAAGCAGACAACAAGCCCAAAGGCAGCAGAAAAATGAAAATATACACGAAGTAGATGCTCAAGGAGGCATAGAGTCGGGGCAAGGGGAAGTTTTTGATCCGCTCGCATTTTCCTTGGAGGGTATAAAACTCCGTGAGCAGGGTCTGCATCTCCATGTGCCGGAAGTCATCGATCAGGCCTTTGGCTTTCAGCTCCTTCAAGTCCTGGGACTGCTGGTGGATGAGTTGGGTGCAGCCATTTTTAACCGATAAAATCCGCTGTACCTCTTGGTCATGGAGGAAGTTTTTGAGCTCTTGGTCAGGATCCTCGGTGGGGAAAAGCTCCTCGATGTATTTTCGATACTGCCGATTGACTTCGCGGTCGTGTTCCCAAGCTTTAAGGGCACGTAACTGCCGCTTTAGGCGATACAGCCAAGCAATGTGGCGGTAGATGAGTCGCTGGTGATTGGCAGCGAGTTCTTCCTCAGACACCTTTTCCTGCGCAAACTCATTGGTGACAAATCCAGTGACCATGACGCCCCAACTGCGGCTCGAATTGACGATTCCACCCCAGATCTTCCGCGCTTCCCAAGTACGGTCATAGGCGGAGTTGTTTTTGAAGCCCACGTAGAAGGCTAATGCAATACCCAGCAAGGTAATCGGTACCCAGGGAATGGTCAGCCAAACAAATTCAAACGTGTAATACAAAGCCGTAATCAAGGACGAATACAGCAGGAATATCACAATCGGCCTGATCGTCGCGCGGATAATGGTGATCGGCTTGAAGATGCGGTCTACGTACATATGCGGATAGCTTGGGAAAGTTAGGGATAGGCCAATTTAAACATGTCCTTTTAATTATAT
>CAZFPQ010000366.1:0-6115 GCA_964521065.1 uncultured Bacteroidia bacterium
AGGCCGTTGAGATTTCCCCTTTTTCTCGACTGCTAGAACTGATGGAAAGAAAACGAACCAGGGCATTTTGGATCAGACCCACCCTGATCATTTCTACGACCCCTGATAGAGTGAGGTATAGAGACCAAATACCAAAATCCTCTTTGCTCAACCCCCTTACTAAAAGGAAAAAGCTCAGAAATCGAAAAACCTGAATGGTTCCCCGGTCTAGTAGGGAAAAGAAGCCTGATTTGAGCCAATATGATTTTAGCCTATCTTTCATTGAGGTGACCCAAATCCTAAGTTAAGAGCCTATTGGTCATAGTAAGGCCCTTGATTATAAGAGGCTTTAAAGAATTAATGTCCCGCAAATCTAAGGAGTTGCTGCGGGCGAATGCAACCCATCTAACGAAGAACGGCAATCCCCCTCCCTTATTTCTATGTAATAGTGCTCCTAGAATTCATTGGGCACTCCCGTGGAACCGCCTAATTCTTTTTCACATTCAGGGGGCAATGGCGCAATGAAGAAGCCTACTATGCTCTATCTTTCAGGTTGCCTCATCCTTTGACCCAAGGCGCAGTACCACCAAATTGAACAACAATATCGGTGCCAGAATCTGTAGAATCTTCTTAACAAATGGGCCAGATAACCTAGGCTAATTAGCCAATTTTATCAAAGCCTAGCCATGGTCGTACAGCCTCTGGTAAGAGAATGCTTCCATCAGCTTGTTGCCCATTTTCCAACAAAGCCGCCACGATGCGAGGCAAGGCCAAAGCTGACCCATTTAGAGAGTGGAGTAAGAACGTCTTGCGGTTCTCATCTCGCCCACGGAGCTTGAGTCGGTTGCTTTGGTAAGTTTCAAAATTAGATACAGAACTAACCTCTAGCCAGCGCTCTTGACCTGCGCTAAATACCTCTAGATCAAAAGTCTTCGCGGAAGTGAAACTCAAGTCTCCGGTACATAAAGACAAACGCCTAAAGGGAAGCTCTAGCTTCGACAACAAACCTTCCACGTACTGGGTCATCTCCTCTAAGGTATCATAAGAGTGGTCTGGATGTACGACTTGAACCAATTCGACTTTGTCGAATTGATGCAGGCGGTTCAATCCCTTCACGTCCTTCCCATAGGACCCTGCTTCTCGCCGAAAGCATGGGGTATATCCACAATTCTTAATCGGAAGCTCATCCTGAGCCAAGATGCTGCCTCGGTAGAGATTCGTAATGGGTACTTCTGCAGTAGGAATTAGGTAAAACCCGTCACGCTCAATGGTATACATCTGTCCATCCTTGTCCGGAAGCTGGCCCGTACCATACCCAGAATCCTCATTGACCATAAGGGGAGGCATCACTTCGTGGTAACCAGCTTCACGAGCTTGATCTAAAAAGAAGTTGATCAATCCCCGCTGCAGACGTGCTCCTAAGCCTTTATAGACAGGAAAGCCGGCTCCCGTAACCTTCACTCCTAGCTCCCAGTCTATGATGTCATGCTTTCGCGCTAGTTCCCAATGCGGCAGAGGAGCAAAATCAAACTGAATATTTACATCATTCTGGTAAATGACCTCGTTGGCAGAATCATCCGATCCTTGGGGCACACTCGCATGGGGAATATTGGGCAGGGCCAGCATCCCTTCTTGTAATTGCTGAGATAGCTTGGTCAAGCCCTCTTCTTGATCTTTGATCAAACCCTTGATTTCGCTGCTGCGCTGCTTGATCTTTTCAGCCTCTTCTCGTTGGCCGTTTTTCATCAATTGCCCAATAGATTTGGCCGACTGATTCATCTCTGCCCTCAGCTGCTCCAATTCCGTGAGTATGGAACGACGTTTTCCATCCAGGTCTAAAATTACCTGAATTTTCTCAGCAGCATTTTTAATATTTTTCCTTAGCAACCCTTCGATCACTTCGTTGCTGTGGGCGCGTATCCGGTTTATCTCCAACATGGGGGCCAATTTTTCCTGCGAAATAACAAAAAGCCTTGCATAAACGTAAGCGAAGGAGGGTATTTTAGCTATGCTAACCCAAATTTATTTGGATTACTTCACGGCATTTTGATACCTTTGCGTGTCTCTGGAACCCATCCCATCAATACCAGAGAATTACTCATTATTCTTCTTCGCTTCAGAAACCCCATCCGACGGGTTTTTCCCTGAAAAACAAGGTCCTAAAACAAGGTATGTCAGTCGATCATCGATTGTTTCACCTTATCCTACGAATGAACCAAGCCATTTACCGCCTTCCCGTCATCCATGCCTATCCCACCTCTCTGAAGCGGGCATACCTAACGTCATCCCTTTTATGTACGACATTATTGAGCTGAATAACAATGATATCTCAGAGCTCCGCAGCATTGCCCAAAAGCTAGAAATTGGAAACTCTGAAAAGCTCGAAAAACAAGACCTGATATTTAAGATCCTTGACAAGCAGGCCATCATGCCTGCCGACCAGATATCTGCCATCAAAAATGGAGCTTCCTCAGAAGCAAAAGCAGAAACAGCTCCTGTAGAGGAAAAACCAAAGCGCCGGAGCACCCGCAAGAAAACTACCGCTAAGGCCAAAAAGGAGAAGAAAACCGAAGCCAAGGAGGAAACTCTAGCTGAAACAGAAGAAGCTCCTACCCCTGAAGAAAAGCCCAAAAGAGGGCGCAGAAAGCGGAGTACTGAACCCAAAGAGGAAAAACCAAGTGCAGAGGAGGTAAAAGCCATCGCTCCTGAGGAGAAAAAAGAAGAGGCACCAGCAGAAGAGAAGGAACCGAAAAAAGAAGAAGCCCCTACTGAGGTTCAAGCAGAATCTACTGAAAAAACTGAAGACCTTAAGGAAGAGGGAGACCGCCGTCGTCGACGCCGACGCCCCTCCGACGAGGGAGAAGAGGAGGGCAAAAGTAACAACCGTGGTTCATCCAACAACCGTGGTAGAAACAACCGAAACAATCAAAACAACCGCAACAATCGGAACAACCGGAATCAAAATCAGGGGGACAATCGCTCTGATCGAGATAGGAACAAGGTTGTTGTTTCTGACCTAGATGGGGCAGTCAAAAATCAAGGAGTACTTGAAGTAATCCCCGAAGGCTATGGCTTTCTTCGATCTTCGGAGTATAACTATCTGCCCTCTCCCGATGACATTTACGTATCTCCTTCCCAGATCAAGCTATTTGGTTTAAAAACTGGCGACACGGTTCTCGGTGAAATCCGCCCTCCTAAAGAAGGGGAGCGCTACTTTGCCCTGCTGAAGGTAGATACCATCAATGGCCGCACCCCACAAGAAGTCAGAGATCGCATACACTTTGATCACCTAACACCTTTGTTCCCCCAAGAGCGCTTTAAGCTGGCCATCTCCAAGGAACAAAACAAAGACCTGTCTCTTCGCATTGTAGACCTATTTTCTCCCATTGGAAAAGGCCAGCGGGGCTTGATCGTCGCCCAGCCCAAAACGGGTAAAACCATCTTGCTCCAAAAGGTTGCGAATGCCATTGCAGAGAATCACCCAGAGGCCTACCTCATCATCCTCCTGATAGATGAACGCCCTGAGGAAGTGACAGATATGGCTCGTAACGTAAACGGAGAAGTCATCGCCTCTACCTTTGATGAGCCTGCGGACCGCCATGTACAGGTTGCCAATATCGTGCTAGAAAAAGCTAAGCGCATGGTTGAGTGTGGCAACGACGTGGTCATCCTGCTTGACTCTATCACTCGGATGGCCCGGGCACACAACACTGCTATGCCGGCTTCAGGCAAGATTCTTTCAGGTGGTGTTGACGCGAATGCCCTCCACAAACCTAAGCGATTCTTTGGTGCGGCGCGCAACATTGAAAATGGAGGTTCTCTTACCATTCTAGCTACCGCCTTGATCGATACTGGATCTAAGATGGACGAGGTCATTTTTGAGGAATTCAAAGGTACCGGCAACATGGAGCTGCAGCTAGATCGTCGTTTGGCCAACCGCCGGGTTTACCCAGCCATCGACGTAATGGCTTCTGGTACTCGCCGCGAAGACCTGTTAATGGACGCCCAGGACATCAGTCGGATCTGGGTGCTCCGCAAGTTTATGGCGGATATGAACCCAGTAGAAGGCATGGAGTTTCTCAAAGGCCGCATGCAAAACACCATTGATAACGAGGAATTCTTGTTGTCAATGAATGGATAAATAGCCGTTTAGCTAAAGAAACAAAGCCTCTCAAAAACTGCTTGAAGCAGGAATTGAGAGGCTTTTTCATCCCCTATCGAGGGTTGCTCGTCTACTCCTAATTATGCACTTGGGCAAAAGAAATTGGAGTATGGCCTACGGAGCTACGGTTGTAAGAAAGAAAAATTGCCGACACATACCCCGTACCCCGATTACCGTTTTTATTATGTCCACTCTTTGGCCAAAAGGTAGGTCTTTTCCCATAGCAGTGTCACCTTTCTCTGAACGACTTTAATACCATTTTCAAATGGCTAAAGTCCAGCTAAGGAATCACATCTCTTTTCTCAGGCGAGCTACAGGAACCCCGAGTTGTTCACGATACTTGGCCACCGTCCGTCGTGCAATGTTGTAGCCTCGCTCCTTGAGCATGGCTGCAATCTTGTCATCAGACAGGGGCTTGCGCTTACTTTCTCCATCAATGATCTCTTGTAGGGCACTTTTCACTTCGCGGTTTGAGACCATTTCCCCATCCTCTGTTTCAATTCCCTCTGTAAAGAAGAATTTCAGTGCATAAATGCCAAAGTCCGTTTGCACGTACTTACTGTTGGCCACCCGGCTAACGGTGGAAATATCCATGCTGATCTCCTCAGCAATATCCTTGAGGATCATAGGACGTAATTTGCGCTCGTCCCCACCAGAGAGAAAAAAGGCTTCCTGTTTGGCCGCAATGGTCTCCATGGTGTTAAGTAGGGTAAACTGACGTTGGCGAATGGCATCGATGAACCATTGAGCTGCTTCAATTCGCTGCTTCACAAAATCCAAGGTTTCTTTGACCTGAGGATTCTTGCGCCCTTTGTGAAGCTGCTTATACTCACTATACATGTTGAGGTAATTCCGGCTTACCTTGAGGTCAGGTGCATTGCGGTTATTCAGGCGAATGATGATTTTCCCATTTTCTACCGCCAAAATAAAGTCCGGAATGATGTACTCGTGCTTGATCACCGATTGGGACTCCCCAGGTTTGGGATTGAGGTGTACGATGATGTCATATACTTCTTTGAGTTGATCATCGCCAATCCCTAGTCTTGAGCGCAACTTGGAAAAATGCTTTTTGGTAAACTCCTCAAAATATCGGTCGATGATAACCGTAGCCAGCTTTACCTCCTCAGAAGGCTTTTTACGCTTGAGTTGCAATAGCAGACATTCCCTTAGGTCCCTGGCACCCACTCCAGCTGGATCAAAACGTTGGATTCGCTTCAGCATGGCTTCTACTTCCTCAAAGGTGGTTGAGATATTTTGGGTAAAAGCCATGTAGTTAACGATGGTCTTGATGGGATCGACCTGTTTACGGCCCCTTAAATAGCCGTCCTCGTCAATGTTGCCAATGACATGCTGCCCTACTAAGCGCTGATGTTCTGTAAGGTCCAAGAGGTCTAGCTGCTCTGAGAGTTGGTCATGCAGGGTTTTCATCTGCACGATGGGAGCTTCGTACTCATCCTCGTCATCATCCCCTCCGGTTGGAAGGCGAGTACGATAGTCATAGCCATCACTGGCTAGATAGTCGTCAATATTAAAGTCACTTTGGGCTTCGGCCATTTCTTCTTTAGAAGGCTCATCATCTTTTCGATCGAGGTCTTCGTATTCATTCTTAGGTTTTTCTTCTCCAAAGCCCATTTGGAGATCTTCGAGCGCAGGGTTTTTCTCCAATTCCTCTTTGATACGCTGCTCTAAGGATGCAGTCGGGACCTGCAGCAACTTGATGAATTGGATCTGTTGAGGGGAAATTTTCTGGAGCAGCTTTAGCTGCTGGCTCTGCTTTAACATAGGTGGCTTGTTGCTCTTCTAGCAAATACCCTACCAAACTATAAATCAAATGCGTGAAAAGCTATAAACAGGTGTGCGAACTGTACCTTTTAATGCGCGAACGGTTTCAGATCAGGTCAAACCGTTTCTCAAGCCTGGCGATGAATCCACTGCCCTCCAAGAATGGTAGCGAAAATTTCAAGATGGGGAACT
>CAZFPQ010000367.1:0-6077 GCA_964521065.1 uncultured Bacteroidia bacterium
AGACTTCAGAATATCCTGAAGCTTTTGCTGGGTATGGCGGGTAAGTTTCATAAGTACGAATATAGTTGCTGAGAATTTTCAATCCCTACATTCACACAAAATACTTTGGCGACCAATTTGTATATTTAATCAGCTGTAAATTATTTCTGAGAGTGAATTTAAATCACCTAAAACGTAGCTAGAAGGTCATTTCATTCTATTTAAATTAAATGAATTTTCATTCGTTCATACCCCTGATACCCATGCTCGAAAAAAATAAAACAAGCGCCGGGAAAAACCATCACATGTATTAAGTGAGTCAAATCATTCATTGTTAACCACTGAACGCTGCGTATTCTTACCTTATGGATTGGCCTTTCACCCATTATAGGAACATTTTCATCAAGCTTACTTGGGTTTTTCACCTCGCTGTTTCTGTATCTTTCTTGAGTGCCCAGACACCAGAGGCTGACCAATTACGGGAAGACTTGGCTAGGATCAATGATGTCGAAGAAACAATAGATCTGAGGAATGAACTGGCAGCCAAGCTTCTTTATCGCTTTCCCCAGCAGTCATTGATTGAAGCCCAGAAAGCAGATTCCTTGGCCCAAGTCAACCAATACCCTGAGGGGAAAGGCTGGGCTCAACTCCAAATCGGAGCAGCTTATTGGGTGCTTGGAGACATCGAGTCAGCTTTTTCTCACTTCCAGACAGCATTAGATACAGCAGAATCGCATGATCTGATAGACCTGAAGGCGCGGGCTCATTCTAATTTTGGTGTTGTTTACAACAAAATTGGAGATCAAGCAGCATCCATCAAGGCCTACCGTGACGCATTAATCATATTTGAACAGAGTCACAATAGAGTAAGGATTGGGGTCACCTACAACAACATAGGGAAATCTTATTTAGATAGTGAAAACCTAGATTCAGCTCTTTTCTACCTCAATCTATCTTTACCTGTTGCAAGAGGGGAAGCGAAATCCTTGCTACCCATCAATCTACTCAATCTTGCCGATGTACATTATCGCAAAGGGCAATATGAGCAAGCCGAAGCTCTATTCACAGAAATTGAATCGCTGCCACAAGCTAAAGAGGATGTACGAAGTCTGGCCCTAACCAATGCCTTAAGGGCCAGTATTCAGCTTAAGAAACAGTCTCCTCAAGCTGCCCTTACCCTTGCCCAAAAGGCATTTGCTCAAGCTGAGGAAAGTAAAAATCTCAGGCTCCTTTACTTCACCGCTAAAATTTTAGCGGAAGCCGAGGAAGCTAACGCAGACTCCGCCCAAGCCTACAAACATTATCGCCTGTATACGAAACTGAAAGACAGCCTCGTTTCCGACCAGAATCGGCAACGAATTTGGTTGATGAATCAGCAGCAAGATCAAAGACTAAAAGAAAATAGCCTCGCATTGGCAAAAGCAGAAGAAGCAAAAAGTCGACTACTTATTTATGGTCTCTGTGCAGTCATGGGAGTCATGTTTTTGTTGGGATTCGTCTTGTTTCAAAGGCAAAACTCACAGCGGGTCCACAACGAATTGCTGGCCGCCCAAAACCAATTGGTCCAGAAAGAAAAGCACTTCCTCTCGCGTGAGACCTCTGAATTAAAGGAAATTAATTTTGTCAAAGATCGGCTATTGGTACTTCTATCCCACGATCTACGCAGTCCTTTGAGAAACCTAAAGGAATTGCTAGAAATGACTTTGGAAGACAACCTTTCTGATAAGGAATTTAAAAAATTCGTCCCTGAGCTGATTAAGCGACTAGATCAAAATTCATCGATGATGGATCAGCTTTTGGTCTGGGCTGAGACTCAAATGGAAGGGGTACGAATGGACCTTGTTTCAGTACCAGTGAAACCTTTGGTAGAAGAAAAATTGGTCCTTTTTGAGGAGAGTATCAGAAGCAAAAATCTCGTCATCGAGGTGGAAATCCCTGAGGATTTTCATGCCTGTGCAGATCGGCAAATGCTAGAGGTTATTTTCCAAAACCTTATAGGCAATGCTGTAAAATTCTGTAGGGAAGGGGATTCCATCTTCATAGGGGCACAGCACCTACCAGAGCAGGGCCTTAGCAGGTTTTGGGTAAAGGATAGCGGAGTAGGAATATCAACGGAAGACCAACAAAAGCTATTTGGAAAGGACACCTTTTCCACTCGTGGCACACGCAATGAACGAGGAACGGGGCTAGGCCTGCGGATATGTAGCGACTTTGTCACTTTAATGGACGGACGGATCTGGGCCGAAAGCACCCCTAAGGTAGGTAGCACCTTCTCTTTTGAGTTACCTCATCAGGTAACTTCCTAAATTTGCCTTGCCACAAATCGGTAGGATTAAGGGCTTTAGAAGCCGTTTAGGTAGAAGCCTACCTACGCCGATTCTTCTCCGAATATTCCACTATCCTCCAGAGACCTGCCTAGTCAGAGCCCAACATAACTCAGCCCTTGGGATCGGAACGTCAACACCCTAAAACCTCTAAGTTTTGCCAAAGAGCCTTTTCCTGTAAATTGGGGGAATGAAAGCTGCTTTACCCCAAGGCCCTTACATATTGGCCATCGAGACAGCCACAGCTCAAGGCGTCATTGCCTTGTATGCTCAACATCAATTGCTTGGCAGTCTGGGAATTCGCCGCCAACAAAGCCACGCGAGGCTACTCATGCCGATGATTGACCATCTACTAAAAGCTTGGGATCTTTCGGTCCAAGATCTGGGTGCGGTCGCCGTAAGTAAGGGGCCAGGCTCCTATACGGGACTTAGGGTTGGGGTTTCTACCGCAAAAGGACTTTGCTTTGCCATGGACAAACCGCTCCTTAGCTACGACTCTCTATATGCACTGGCTGCAGAACAACGAGAACTGGCGCAGCAATTAGATGCCATGATTGTCCCGATGATTGATGCTCGGCGGATGGAAGTCTACTGCTCTACCTTCGATTCCGAGCTCAATCGGCTCGGTGAGATTGAGGCTAAGGTGATTGAGCAAGGAAGCTTCCACGGCTTATTGGAAAAGAAGAAACTCATCTTTTGTGGAGACGGTGCTGAGAAATGTCGAGCTATCCTTTCCTTATCTCCGCAAGCAATTGTCTTGGGGCAGGCCTTAGCTAGTGCCAGTGCCATAGGAGCTTACCTTTGGAATAAGTGGCAAGCATCTGATTTTGAGGATTTAGTGAGTTTTGAGCCCTTTTACCTCAAGCAGTTCAGGGTTACCAAATCCAAAGATCCATTGAAAGGATACCGATGAGTCCCCCAAGAGGTGATAATAGGCATCAGCTTCCTCTCTTCTCGATGGTCCTAAGCACTTGGAGAGAAGAAGTCGGGGTATGGTTTACGGAGCTAGGTTATAAAGATGAATGATGGTCACAACATCTCCTGTAATTCTATTCCCCGATTCGTGTTTTTCTTATATCCACTTGCATAACCCATTGCTCCCCCCTAATCTTAGACAACTAGTCGTACTTCTGTATTACGATAGCTTTTGATTTCTTATGCATATTCTACTCCTGGTGCTGGCATTCACCTTGCCTTTTCTTCTGTTGTATTATCAATCGCGGTGGAATTGGATCCAACGCCTTAGTCCCGCTTTTTGGAGCTATGCCTTAGGGATTGCCTTAGGCTCTATTCTATCTCCAGACCCAAACACTCTGCAACCCATATTGGAAGGAAGCGTTATCCTTGCTATTCCCTTGATGCTGTTGTCAGCAAATCTAAAAAGCTGGGGAAGGCTTGCTGGACCGACTTTGCTTTCCTTAGGCCTGTATGTCCCTGTCGTTTTTGGGATGGCCCTTTTTGCTCAATGGATCTGGGGGCAAGGCCCTACGGGTGGGGCGCTGGCTGTAGCTGTCTATACCGGAGGTACGGCTAATATGGCGGCTGTAAACCTAGCCATGGGAGGAGATGCCACCCAATTTGGTCAATTCAACTTAGCCGATTTAATGGTTAGTGGAATATTGCTACCTCTGATGCTCAGCTTAGGCGCCCGTACGATGCGTTCCTTTTTGAAACCCTTCCCTACCCTATCCTCCCCTCCCCAAAGCCTCAGTCATCCAGAAGTAATGGTTCAAAAGGCTCAACCGAGGCAAATTTTAATGGGAATATTGGCTAGCCTAGGAATTGGAATAGTTATCCTGGGAGCCAGCGTAGGGGTAAGCATGGCATGGCTTAAAAAAATAGATGGATCTCTCGTCCTCGGGGGAATCACCCTACTTGGACTGGCAGCTAGCACAATTCCAAAGGTTCAACAGCTAACCTATAGCTATGAGAGTGGAGAATATCTGTTTTTGGTTTTTTGCCTGGTTTCAGGTGCCATGATTGACTTACCCGTATTGTTGGGATCAGGCGGGACCCAGCTAGGTTTCATGGCCACGGTAGTCACCTCGACCCTCATCGTTCATAGCCTTTTAGCACGAATCGTGAAACTAGATGCCGATACCACCTTAATCACCCAGGTAGCGGGAATTTATGGACCTCCATTTATTGGCCCCGTAGCCAGCACCATGGATAACCGAGAAATCGTTGTATCTGGCCTCACGATCAGTGTGGTCAATCTAGTGATAGGCAATTTACTGGGCTTGGGCATGTTTGCCCTTCTGAGTTGAAAGGAAAGTTGGAGTCGGCCTCCCATCATTATGTTCCTTGGGATTATCTACTCTTATTTGACTAACTGATGATTGAGCAGAATTATAGGCAAGAAAAAGAAGAATCAACAAAGACCAGAATATGTCATGGCACATACCATTTGGGACCATTCAGGGACATCTGGCAGGCCAAACAGAATAAAAATGCTCTTATCCTTGCAAGTTCTCCAAAAGCAAAACCTTTCCACATAAAGCGCTAAAAATAAGCACATTACAAACCGCAAGCACATAAAACCCAATCAGGATCATATATTTTTTACTCTCAGAAGAGACTTTTGCCCTTTACATCTGTCAAAAAGTTAATTTAAATTTAACTCATCGTTACCAGTGAGCTATACCTTTTCTCAATCATGGCAAAATCACTTCAGCTTGTTGTCTCTTTACTTGTGTCATTAATGATGGGGCATATGGCATATGGCCAAACCAGCATCAATTGGCAGGACCTAGCAGATGTACATTTTACTTCCCATGGAAAAAAGGACCCGGTATACGGCCTGCCAAACTTTGGACCAACTGTAGAGGCATTGGAGGGTCAAACCGTAGTGATTGATGGGTACATGCTCCCCCTGACCGTAGACAATACCCTCTACATTTTGTCTAAGTACCCTTTTACCGAATGCTTCTTTTGTGGAGGAGCAGGAAAAGAGACTGTGGTAGAGCTGAAGCTATCAGAACAATTAAAGTTCAATGTAGACGAGCCTGTTACCATCCAGGGTAAGCTCAAACTAATCGAAGACCCTCTTCAGATCTCCTATGTATTAGAAGAAGCTACCCGGATCGAATAGCGAAACCTTACACCTCTCATGGTAGGGAAGATTGCCATCGTAGGCCCTGAATCTACCGGAAAATCAGCCCTGGCAGCTGAAATAGCTAAAGAACTCGATACGATTTGGGTTCCAGAATTTGCCCGTTATTACTTAGAGTTACTCAAGCGCCCCTACCAGGAATCTGACCTTGAAGTAATGGCAAGGGGCCAATTAAGTTTAGAGAAAGCCCTCCTTCCTCAGGCAAACAAATGGCTCATTTGCGATACGAATTTACTGGTTTACAGAATTTGGGGTGAATTTAAATATCAAAGGGTTGCTCCCTTTATCCAATCTCAGCATCAGCCCTCCTCCTATGCTTTTCATTTACTGACTGACATTGACCTTCCTTGGGAGCAAGATCCCCAAAGGGAACACCCAGAAGCTCGCCAGGAGCTATTTGACCTTTACCAACAAGCCCTGTTAAGAGACCGGGTACCACACGCCATAGTCAGGGGAGTAGGAGCATTGCGCACCCATCATGCGCTAGAAGCCATAGGTCAATTTGTGACAAAAAATATGTGACAAAATAAGAGGTGAAAGATTTGCGGGCATCTTTGAGATCATCTCATGTCAATGCTGCGACAATTGCTCAATTCTTACCCCTTAATTGGTCCTAAATTCCTTTCTCTGAGGCTTCTTTTAAAGGAAAAAGTCTTTCTACC
>CAZFPQ010000368.1:0-6075 GCA_964521065.1 uncultured Bacteroidia bacterium
AAAAAAAGGTAGGCCAAAAACTTCTGCATGTTAGGCCCGCCCACTAAGCCGCCCTCGTCCGCCAAATGCAGCCCAACGCCCCCACAAGCTTACCTTAGGCTAAACAAACCATAGCCTTGAATTAATCAACATAAGCCTAAGCTGATGAAGTTAAATAATTAAAAATAAGCGTTTCCAGGTCTTCAGGAGAGGGTTGCATCCGTTTCAAAATGACTAAAGTTCAGCTAAGCAAGGGAGGCATAAGCAAAACGGTAATCGGGGAATAGGGTATGTTGCGGCAATGGTCGCCTTTGTACCATAGCCCATAGCCCGATTTCTTCTGCCCAAGTGCTTATTGATGGGAGTAGCGCTGGATTCGATCCCTTTTTATACTTCCCTGCTCGGTAAAATCTAATACCAGGGCTTGGTCTCGAAGAGGAACTACTTTGGTTGCTTCTTCTTCCCATAGGCGCAAAAATCGCTGGGTTATGCGTGCCTCTTTCCGTGAGTCAAAGTGACCAATGACCAGGTCATATCTTCCTCCTTTGGCATTTTGTATCCAGATGGCTTGGTTCCAAGCCCTGGCTCTCTGTGTAGCCTGCCTACGCGCCCGAAGAAAGTCAGGATAAGTACCCAGCTTAAGACCAAAGTGGCGGGTTTTATCAGCTAATTCTTCCTGGGGTAATTCATCAAAGTTCAGGGTAGCTAAGAAATCATCTGCGTTCAACCGTTCTGGGTTGCGTGCTGGAGCCACCCGAAGGGCGCTGTTTTCTTGCAGAAAATCCAGCAATTCCTCGGTATCAATATCACCGGTAAAGCGAGCTATTTCTAGGCCTTCGTTGTCTGTAATGAGGATGGTAGGAAGAATAGATACCTGATATTTTTGAGCCAAATCACGCCCCCCGGTATAAATTTGAAGCGGGTCTACCCGGTAAGGAAGGTAATGGTCGGCAATCAGGCTAGACATTTTGGAAGATTGCTTTACTTCTGAAACCCAGGTTTTACAAGGAAAACAATAATTGGTCGCAAACTGGACCAGGCATAAGCGATCTTGTTCTTGGGCTTGCCTCAAGGCATGGGAAAACGGACCGTCAAAATATGACAACTCGGGTTTGGATTCTTTCTCCCAATACCACAAGCTTAGAGTTACCAATGCGATGGCAAAATAAGCTCCCCCTAAGTAGGCAATCTTTTGACGTAGCGTAGTTTTGGGCGTAATGGATGTGGATGGCCTAGGATCTGTCTCCATGGTGGGTATTGGTGGTATTAACTCGATGCTAAATCTACACGATGGCCATATTTCAAAAAGTGAAATAAGTGTGGGGCTATTACATATGTTGGACTTTGCTGGCAGGAGTCACAAAGAAGTGGCCTTATCGAGGAGTTTGAGCCAGGGAAAGCAGTTTGACCACCCAACATAGCGGGGATCAACTCCTCAGATTCTTTTGTGTTGAAGTATTTGGTCGGAGCTAATCGGACGTTTAACTGTAAAAACTTGCCAATTGAAGTGTAGCGTAGCCCTCAGGCAGTTAAAGGAGGCCATTGGGCTAAAAATCTTGATCTAGCCCTTTCTAAGGGCTTTATTTTTTTGTAGAAACGTACAGGGGTATCCGAATAGCAATCTGGGCTATTGTCCTCCGTGCCAAGCAATTTGCCACACTGTTTTACTTAACTTCTGTAAATATGAATCACTTCATAGCTCTGCTCCTGTTGCTATCTTTTGACCCTGATGTGTACCCTCCCATAAGTGAGCCTCAGCCATTGACAGATCATGAAGCCATCATGATAGTGGTGAACTACTATTACGAGGGAGTACACATGCGCGACCTTAATGCTCTCGGTCGAGCCTATCATCCAGAGGCTGTATTCACCTTTGTTGATGCGGGGCAGGATCAGGTCGAACAATTTCCCATCGGAGAGTATCTACATACCTTGTACGATGCTGAAAAACATTTTGAGCAAAGAGATCGGAAACTTAAAATCCACGAAGTAGATGTATCGGGCAATGTCGCGATGGTGAAAAGCTGTATTACCTATTCAGCGCGTGGATATCGAATATTTGACTACCTGACGCTGACTAAGGACGAGGGGGAATGGCGAATCATTCGCAGGGCCTCGTACAAACAAATGGCAAGCTTTGAAACGGAAGATTATTTGGGTGTGCGCAGCAAACGAAAGGAGAAAGCCTACATTAGGAGTAAGCTGCGGAGCTACCTACATGACCATGAGTCGGCGAACTGGGTGGGCTTTCTTGCTGCGTTTCATCCAGCGGCCAAGGTTACTCAAGTAGATCCACGTGGGCAAAAATGCTTTACCTGGAACTTAGACCAATATCAGTCGGAGTTGAACCATTCTGAAATGTTGGAAAAATTCCCTAGGAAAGGAGTTATTGACCTCATAGATATGGAGGGAAACATCGCCATAGCTAAGGTGCATCTCTATTATCCCAAACTGAAAACCTTCACCGTTGATTTTCTAACCTTGGTCAAGACTAATGGTCAATGGCAAATCATTCAGAAAGCTACCCATAAAGAGCCTCGTGCTCTAGCTATGCCTGGTTGATGAGGCTAGGCTAGATTAAGGAGAATAAGCCGAACTCTTACTTTTACCCGAAGCTCCCTTATGGTCTATTTTATGCAAAAAACCCCCCAAGAATGGGAGGCTTATACACACAACTCTAACGCTTACTTGAATGAGGTTCCCAAGGCAAAGTTGAGCATTTACCTAGGAAATTGATTAGATTAATTAAGCAAAGACTCGCCTGAAGGAATAAGAATTTAGACCAATGGCCTATAATTGAAGCCTAAAAGCATCGCCTGGCTTACCAACGGCGTCTGGCGTAATTTAGTAGGTAGTGAGCGATAGAGGGGGGCACTTGGGCGAAAAGTTGTACTTATTACCTTGCCTCATGGGTCTAAAGGGTAAATTAATGCTTCTTTGCACGATTACATGCGAGTTCAACTGAATCAGCATCCCATTTTAGCTTCTACTCTACTGAAGTACCGATGGCTCAACCATACGGTCTTTTGGCTTTTGTACGTGAGCTTTTTTGCCATCATCAGCAGTCAAGGAGGGTTCGAATCTTTGGGAGAAGCTTTTAAAGCCGAGATCATTTTGTTGCCAGTAAAAATGATCACGGTCTATTTCACTCTTTATGTCCTGATCCCTTACTTTTTGTTGAAGGGGAAATACAGTGTATTCATTTTGTCGGTGGTGGTGCTGTTCATTGGGGCCGCTTTTGGTCAAAGGGCAATCATCTACTACTTTTTGCTGCCAACTCTTTATCCCGGCCTTCCATACGGTGAGTTCCTAGAAGTACCCCAAGTAATCAAGTACTCTTTGACCATCCTGTCGGTACTCATGCTGACCTCTGCCATCAAGATTGTGAAGTATTGGTATCAAGACCAGCAAACCGCTAAGGCCATGGTCAAGGCGAAATTGGAGGCGGAACTAAAATTTTTGAAAGCACAAATTCACCCGCACTTTTTGTTTAATACCCTGAATAACCTCTATGCGCTGACCCTTAAAAAGTCAGATAGGGCGCCAGAGGTGGTATTGCGGCTTTCGGGCTTGGTTAACTATATGCTATATGACGCTAGTGCAACTAGGGTCGCCTTGTCCAAAGAAATAGAAACGCTGCACAACTACATAGCCCTGGAACGAATTCGCTACGGAGATAACTTGGACATATTTTTTGAAGTCTCTGGCAACATCAATGGATCTCAAATTGCCCCCTTGCTGCTCCTTCCTTTCGTGGAAAATAGCTTCAAGCATGGGGTAAGTGATGAAATCAAAGATAAGTGGATCAGCATCAACCTGAATTACAATGAACCTTACCTTACTTTCAGGGTGGAAAATAGCCGAAGTCGATCCATCGATGCCTCTAAGAACAAAGATTATACGGGTGGGATAGGCCTTAAAAACGTTAAGCGTAGACTAGAACTGCTTTATCCTGCTGGTTATGAACTTCACATTGAGGATGAAGAAGACAGCTATTTCATTTCGCTTACCCTGAATCTAGGAGAACAATTTCCGGTACCAATCAAATCTGCATGAGTATTCGCTGCCTTATTGTTGATGATGAACCCCTGGCCCTAGATGTTTTGGAAGCTTACATCGGGAAAATTGACGACCTAGAGCTGGTGGGGCGTTTGGATAATGCCATTGAGGCTTTTAACCTGCTAAATCGAGAGTCGGTAGACCTGTTGTTTTTGGACATCCAAATGCCCAAGCTTACCGGTATTGAGCTTTTGCGGAACATAAGCCATCCTCCTAAGGTCATTTTTACGACGGCTTATCGTGACTATGCCCTTCAGGGATATGAATTAGACGTAATTGACTACCTGCTTAAACCCATCTCATTTGAGCGCTTCCTGAGAGCTGTAAATAAAGTTCTTCACCTGAATGAAGCTGTGCCGAGTTCGGCAAGCATGGGGGGCTTAGATCCCATTGGCATTCCTCCCAATCCGGCTTACTCAGAGGCCTTTATTTATTTGAAGGCGGACAAAAAGATGGTCAAGGTGCTGCTCAAGGACATTTTATACATCGAAAGTCTCAAAGACTACATTCGGGTAAGGACGCCTGAAAAGGCCGTGACTGCTTATCAGCGGATCAGTTATATGGAGGAAAAGCTTCCTACTGATCGTTTTATGCGCATTCATCGATCCTACATCGTGGCTTTAGATAAGATTGATGCGTTTTGTACTCCTTGGGTTGAGATTCGAGGAAAGGAAATTCCTATTGGCAGAAACTACCGCAGCGAAGTGCTCAAGACCCTTAACCAACAAAATCTACTCAGCGACTAGGGAGTCTAGTTGGGAGCCAGATGGACGGATACGGAGGCGGGTAGGGTAGGGGTAAATTCTCTTAGCCGTTCCCTCAGTAGCGCTGCTTCATGGGGCCTAACGGCATAAAAACTTAAGGAGTCCCCTGCTAAGATGAAATTGTCGGCAATCGTCCAGCTACCCACCCAAGTCCAGGATTCAGGACGACGAGTACTTATCCAATCTGGATGAAAAACGGCAATCTTGACTCCTCTAGCCCTAGTTAAGGAGTCAATGGCCTTGGCATGATAGCGGCTACTTTGTCTGAGTTCAAGCACTGCTTGGTCTCCCAGTCCAACTAAGTCGGTAAGGGCAACCTGCCCCGTATAGCTTGCAAGCCCAATGTCATTTACCGCTACTTCTTCCCCTAGGTAATATCCCTTTAGAAACTGCGCCAATTGATAAGGCTGTTGGTAGATGTTGGCACAAGCCAAAGGGAAATTTAGGCTGAAAAACGTGCTGCGAATAAGCCATGGAAAGAGCAACAAGCTTATCAAAATCGCTCTTGAGAAGCTTGAGCCTTTAGGGAAGAAAGGGGAGACTTTGAGCTGCGAGAGTGAATACAAGCCAATTGCCAATAGATATGCTTCATAGCGAAAACCACCAATCTCTGCAAAAGCCAGGTGGAGCCCTAAGGCCAGCAAAGAAATCCTAAACAAAGGCTGAGAAGTATTTTGGGTGTTCAAGCCTAAGCTAAGCGCAAGACCTAAAGTCAGCACGAAGGGATTATCATATAGCTTAGATATCAAACTTTCCAACCAGATAAGAGGAGCATCCAGCGGGCTGTATCCTTTGAGAAGGAGGGAAGACGGTAGGAAGCTGCTACCTTGTCCATAAGACCAAAATCCTAGCAGAGTTATGGCAGCGAGGGGAAGGATTATTAGCCAGAGAGCTAATTTGAATCGCCGTTGGAACAGGAGTTCTATGCTGGCTGGAAGTAAAATAAACAAACTTTCATATCTCAGTAAGGTAGCCAGGATGGCTAGAATCACCATTACTCTGGCGTTGTCTTTCAAAAAATACCTTAGGAAGCCCAAGACCAACAAAATGTGGAGGCTGTGCTCCATCCCCAGAAGAACCAATAGATGCAAGGGCAGGATAAGCATGGCACCTAGCCAAAGCCATGCTTTATGCTGATGCGGGGGCGTCCAGAACCAGGCCAGGCCACCTATGAGGATACCCGTCAATACATTGATCCAAAGAAGCACATACTCGCTGGCAAAGCCTAAACGGTACAATCCCGCCAAAAGGAGATCAAAACCAGGAGATGAAG
>CAZFPQ010000369.1:0-6069 GCA_964521065.1 uncultured Bacteroidia bacterium
TTAACTCCCTTAACTCCCTTAACTCCCTTAACTCCCTTAACTCCCTTAACTCCTCAAGCCACGATTAGCGACTGTCTGTTGCTGCGGTTTGTGCCGAGCTAGACCTTTCCGCCTGAATGAGCTGGGCGAGATCTGCTACAGAATGTTCCCAGCTATAATGCTTTTTGACAAAAGCTCTTGCCCCCTTGCCTAAGGCCTGTTGTAGGCCTGGCTGATCTAGGGTAGTCATGACCTGATCCATGAACCCCTGGGTATGGTCGGCCAGAAGGAGGTGCTTTCCCGGTTCAGCGCCTATGGCCCGATTGACCAGAGGTGTGGTGATCGCGGGCCGTTCCAAGGCCATCGCTTCTAGTAACTTATTTTGCTGGCCGCTGCCACTGAATAGCGGAGCGATGAAGATATGCCCGTCCAAATAGGCTTCTCGGATATCGTCTACCCAGCCGCGAAGGGTGACCCTAGGGTCTTGAGCGAGTTTACTCAGCCGAATATCCGGCCGAGCTCCTGCTAGAAGCAGGGTGGTCAAGGGCCGCTTTTTCCATATGGCAGGCATGAGTTCCTTGATCAGGTAGGTAGCGGCGTCCACATTGGGGAAGTAGCCCAAATTACCCACAAATACTAAGTCGTGGGTCGCTAAGGGGGCTGGCTCTGGTGCTTGAAAGTAGCTTAGGTCAATGCCGTTGTGGATGACTTCTACCTTCTCTTTGGCGGGAAACGTCAATCTTGATTGATCAGCCTTAGAAATGATGCTGTGCCGTTCAAACCAATTGAATGCCTTCGCCTCATACTTCTTTACCAGCCAGCTTTCTAGGTGAAAAAACCAAGCTTTGGGGCCTGTGCTTCGCTTGGCACGCCGGAGCATCCCTATACTGAAGGCATCCATATAGTCCAAGGTTGCAGGGACATGAGTGTTCCTCGCGTAGGGGGCCATGCGGATTAATTGGCAGTAAATTCGTTGAGGTTGCTCTTTCTCAATGAGAGCCTTAATCTTACGGTGTATAGAAGACTGATAAAAGTAGCCCACCTGGGCTGGACCTCCCTTGAGCATGGCCCAAGCAGAACGCAGGGCTCGACTTCGGTGATCCAAAGGAAAGATATAGACAGAGTCGCAGAACTCTTCCAACTTGGCCCGCTCTTCTGGTTGAACCTCCTGCTCACTGAGGGAAACCAAAACCAACGAGAAATATTTAGATAATTCCCTCAGCTGATGATAAGCCCGGAGCTTATCTCCTTTTTCAATAGGGTAAGGAAAGCGCGATGTAAGCACCAACAGTTTCATAGGCCGGGGCAAAGATAATCAGATCTGATCATCAGTCCAGGCCTGGTTGAAATGGTCCAAACGGTAGAAGCGGGGCATGCCCCGTTTCTACTTGGGCAAACTGCAAATGACTTTGCATTCCTTGAGGACTATGGCGTCTAGCTCCAAAAGGGAGGCCAAGGCCACTTGTGAATAATTTTGAGAAGCATTTCCAAAGCCTCGATAGCGGGTTTTCCAAAGCTCCTGAATGACCGCCATGCCGCCTTCGCTGGGATTTATTTTCCTCAGCGCACCAGCTACATTACCCGCACCAGCATGGTAGCTATGCAACACCATCAGGCGAAACCACAGATCTTCTTCCTGGTAATCCAGGCCTTGGCGGTCAAGCATGCGTCGGGTTTGGGGGATACACACTTTTTGAATCTGTTTGGCAGCGGCTCGCGCCGACTTTAGGAGGTCTTCTCGTTCGTCCAGCTGGCTATTTACCCTCAGTCCTTGCTCAATGGCCACGGAACGCATCAGTTGGAAAGGGCCATAAGCCCCGGTATAGGACTTCCGAAGAGCCCCAGGGCTCTCAATCAGCAATATGGCTTGGGCATACCAGGGATCAGCTCCTACATCTTTGAAGACATCGATAGACTGATCGATGCTGGGCATCACGGATCGAATCTGATAATAATCAGACTTGCCATAGGTTACATAGAGCCTCGTTTGGGGAGGAAGCCCATACTGAGTTAGCTTTTGCTGTTTAAATGCTGATTTTTCTTCTGAGGTCATGACCTCATATTCCTCAGATGAAAAGACTTCCAAGACCTGGCGGTTGGCCGCGACGTTGAGGACAGCCGAATCAGGGGGCAATGTCATCACTCGGCGCCAGAATCGGGTTTGGGCTAGGGTATCCCACCGCTGATAGTACAGAAAAGGATCACTGACCACGTATTGTGCCAAGCCGTCCTTGAGATTTACCACTTCGATGATATATCCGGCTTGGGTGACCTGAGCTTTGGCCCCAGACAAAAATAAACTAAGCAAGCTGATCCAAATGATTCGACGCATGGAAGCAAAGTTAGGCTGACCAGTACATGAAGCACTGCCGATTGATGAAAATTCCTTACAAGTGAAAGAGTGATCTTTGACTTGTAACAAATTGAGCAACTTGGATGGGGGAGATGCTTAAATAAACGAGAGGATGGGGGAGAGGTTGAGTCAATTTTTGTCAACGGATAAAAAAAGAGACACAGCTGATAATCATCCTGCGCGAACGAATAGTTGAGATGCTGGGATACTGGGCGTTTGGGAACGGAGTGGGCGATGGGTTTTACAGGCAGAAGGGATTGACAGGGCCTCCAGTACAGTTGGGACCGATTGGCTGAATGACCTCAATCTTCCGGTCGATGCTTACGGAAGGCTTCCATGCCAGCTTGGGTGCAGAGCCCGCGCAGGTAAGGCCATAATACTTGAGTCATGAGTTCGCGGGTGCCATAGGCGCCAAAAGTATGCCCCTCAAAGATGGATTGCATCAGCAGGGTGAGGGTAGCAGCCGCCAAGTCATGGTTGACCCCCGGCTGGAATAAGCCCTCGGTTTGCCCCCTCAACAGCAATTCCCGGGTTTGTGGCTCACAAAAGAAAACTTTTTGCTGATTGCTATCGGGAAAGTAATAGCGCACATCTCGGAAAAAAGAAGGATGGGTTCGGATCAGCCGTTCGATTTGAGTGTGGTAATAGCGCGTAAAGACCTCGGCGGCGTCTTGCCCCTCCTCTGCCAAGCCCCGATATACTTCGCCTACTTTTTCTTGGTGGAGTCCCAGACAGGCCTTGACCAGGCCTTGCTTGTCACCAAAGTGTTGATAAAGCGTCTTGCTGGAAACCCCCAGGTGGCGACTCAAGGTCCCAATGGTCACCCCCCGGATTCCCTCACTCAAAAAAAGCTTCAAGGCCTCCTTGATCCAATGCTCCTCTTTAGCCATTGCGTTGCAAGTCTCCTTTGACCCCTTCTTTGCGGTACACGCTGAACATGGCTCGGCCTTGACTCACCAGCTTTTGCTCATCTTCTTGCCAGGCTTCCATGTCGCAGGCAATGATGCGGTTGCCCGAGCGAATCACTTTGCCCATGACCACCAAATCTCCTGCTCGGGTTCCGCGCAGGTAATCCACCCGTAAATCAATGGTGGCGAGCTTGTCTTCGAGCGAGGTCATCATGGTGGCGGCCGCAGCTCCTCCTACCGAATCCAAAGCGGTAGCGACCATGCCGCCGTGCCAGCGCTGGATAGAGGCGGTACCGATGACCTCCGGGCGAAAGGGAAAAAGCATTTTGCAATAGCCTTCTTCCAATGCTAGGACCTTTACGCCGAGCCATTTGTGGATGGGCACATTTTCTTCGAATAGTTTTATGGCAAATTCCTTGGGGACAATCATGAGATCAATGTGTTGGTTTAGGAGTAAAGATATGAAGGAAAATATTATGTTTTCTAAATTTTCCTTCAAAATCTTACCTCGCCCATATCCTTGGTCTCTAAGGCAAGTCCTTCCTCAGAGGATAAGTCTGGAAAAAGACTCATTCCTCGTCAGCCCAAACTATCAACATCTCAAGGTCTCCTTTTCATCTTCGCCAACTGCTCGGCCGAAAGGTAATTCGGGGCAATCTGGTACATGTAATCCAGCGCGGCCTCCCGGTCATTGGGGATGATGCCTTCTAAGATGGCCTCTCGGATGTCGTTTTTGATCTGTCCTACGCTGCGACCAGGGGCAAGCCCAAAGGTCTCCATGATCAGATTGCCGTCTACCGGAGGCTGCCAATTGCGGAGGTTGTCCCGCTCCATGACTTCTTGGATGCGCTGCTCCAGTTCGGCGTAGTTTTGGAGGAAGCGTTCCACCTTGCGCTCATTTTTGGAGGTGATATCGGCCCGGCAAAACAACAACAGGTCATCCAGGTCCTCTCCTGCTTCGACGATCAAGCGCCGAATGGCGCTGTCAGACACTTCCTCGGTGACCAGTGCAATGGGACGCTGGTGTAGCCGCACCAACTTTTGCACGTATTTCATGTGATCGTTGAGGGGCAGCTTCATGCGCCGAAAGATCTTGGGCACCATGCGGGCGCCTTTGTCCTCATGCCCGTGGAAGGTCCAACCTTGCTGGGGGTCAAAGCGCTTGGTGAGGGGCTTGGCGATGTCGTGTAGGATGGCTACCCAGCGTAGCCAAAGGTCCTCACTTTCAGCGGCTACGTTGTCCAGCACCTGCAGGGTGTGGTAGAAATTGTCTTTGTGTCCCCGCCCCTTGACCCGGTCTACGCCCTTCATGTTGGCCAATTCCGGAAAGAAGATGGGCAACAAACCGGTGTTCATCATCAGCTTAAAGCCCGTGGAGGGCAGGCGGGTGAGGATGGTTTTGTTGATTTCATCGGCGATGCGCTCGGCGGAGACGATTTTGATGCGGTCCCGATTTCGTTCCATGGCCTCTAGGGTCTTGGCTTCGATCTCAAAGCCCAAGCGGGTCGCAAAACGAATCCCTCGCAGCATCCGCAAGGGGTCATCAGAAAAGGTGATGTCGGGATCTTGGGGGGTACGAATGATGCCTTGGTCCAGATCTTGTAAGCCTTCAAAGGGATCAATAAGGGTTCCCAGGTTGGCTTCCTGCAAGGAAATCGACATGGCATTGATGGTGAAGTCCCGGCGAAGTTGGTCGTCGTAAAGGCTGCCCTCTTCCACGATGGGCTTGCGGGAGTTGCGGCGATAGCTCTCCTTGCGGGCGCCTACAAACTCCACCTCATAGTCCTGATAGCGGACCATGGCCGTACCAAAGTTTTCAAACATGGTGACGTCCTTGGCGGCTATTCGCTCCGCAAATCGCTGGGCCAGCGCAATGCCCTTGCCTTCCACCACTACGTCGATGTCTTTGACCCTGCGGTGCAGCAGGTAGTCTCTCACATATCCCCCTACCACAAAGGCCCTCACCCCCAGATCCGCAGCGGCTCCGCTTAGCTCAGTAAAAACCTCATCTCGTACGGCTTCCCTTAGGTTCATGGGCGCAAAAATAGGGAAGTTTGGAGAATCTGTCCCGTTTTTTGCCGGGAAAACCCCTTGCTAAGGCTTCCAAGAGGTACTGGGGGCAATCAAAAGGCTGGTTAGCTGTTGGGTTTACGGCCTAAGCTAGTCTTGTCAGCAGTACCTGGGATTGGGGGGTTCCCTCATAAGCCTCGCAAGCGGACCTGATCCTTGAGTCACCCTATCTAGGTTGCGCATAGCTGCCGCTACCCGTCAACTGCGGGAGGGGGGGATATCCGGTAAGTACGTCAACTGGTTTTTCGGTAAGCCCCTTCTAGGGGCATCTGAGGCAGGTTATGACTGCTGCGGGTCCTTTTTCCATTGCGTATAGCGGAGGATGGCTTTTCTTGAATGGCGTATTACAGAAGTAACCCGCATTGCGTGATTGTCCCCGCCTATGAGTCTACTTATCCAGAAAATCGTATACGAGGGCCAAAGCCGAATTCAAGTGAACCCCCGCGGCTTTGTGCCTGGCCTCCCACAAAAAATGAAGCAGATTCCTGGTGCTTTGTCATATTCATCGGCGGTTGAACTTGAATACAAACTCCAACGGCATTTTTAACCTATAAAACTTACCTGGATACCTAAGCATTGAGGCGGGTTGGGTCGAAATCCGGCGGTCGGGGCGGCCTGTGTTTGGCCTGGGATTTCGAGCGTTTTTGCCTACTTTTTGCGCACAAAAAGTAGGGCCCGCCGATCGAAGATTCCGGGAATCGGAAAGGCGACACTCCAATTGGAAAAGGCCTCCCATGCCATCAAGTTTTACTATGAGAA
>CAZFPQ010000370.1:0-6029 GCA_964521065.1 uncultured Bacteroidia bacterium
GGGGCCCTTAATCCCAAGTACTCGTGGCAAGACAAGTTTAGGCCGTAAACTCAACCCCTAAACAGCCTCTTAGTAGTAGGTGAAATCAGTTACCATCGAACAAACCTCGAGCAGATAAGCAATTTTTCTCTCCTCCACATCATTCGCATGGGAGATCCAATCGTTGATTTGAACCGCAACTCCCAAGAAGTTGGTCCCATCAATGGTCAGGGTCGCAAAAAATTCAGCATTGCCATCTGGAGTAGATAAGCTGGCTGTTTGGCGGAAGTAGGGGTCGTATTTGTCATCCAGGTAGTCTTCTTCATAGGGGTTATCCTCATAATCGTCCAGTTCCCAACCAAGGTCATCGCTGAGCATATACTCCTGAAAATCAGTCATGGCTTCCATAGCTCCCTCAATCGATCTGCGCCGTTCCATGTACACATACATGGTGATACTCTGATAATCACTGGTCACATCGATGATAGAATAGTTCCCATCCTGTTCGACTTCGATGTCCATTTCTTCCGGAATAGCCACCACGGCTCCTGTATTTTCTTCGCGATAGAGATTGATCACCATGTTAAACAAATCATCAGCATTCACCTGCTCGTACTCAGGATATTCTGATTCTACCTCCTGAAACCATTCTCTAATATATGTTTGATCATCTTCAAACAACGAGTAGTAGAGTTCCCCAAAAGTGGTGATGTACTCCAAACTGTAAGATAAACCTCCGTTATCTACCTTAATCGCCTGACTTTGGGCCAGACGCTGAGCCATGTATTGTAAATCTTGATTCAGATAAGGATTATCCGTACGTAGCCCACTGTACATGTTGCTGCTGGTACAGGAAGCCATGGCACCGGGCGGAGGAGTTCCACTTTTCATCAGCTGGTCAAAAGCCGTAGCAGGGATGGCCCATACACAGGGGGTTCCGTTGACAAACTTGGCTCCTCCGTCTACCATGCCTACGATTTGATTACCTAAGGTAATGGGCGAGCCAGAGTGGTTGTTGTCGATGCGCTCCTCCGCAAACTTGATCACGGTGGTATTGAGGGCAGGATAGCCAAACCCTTGATCAAAACACAGGGCCCGCGCAAAAGCCTGCTGATCCTGACTCAAACGGGTATCTATCTGCCCCAAAGGAACTTTACGAGAAAGGCTGGTTCCTTTGTTGGTGGGGCGAGCCGTGCCGTTGGGAACCTCCCAATATTTCAATCCACCTGAAGGGACACTACCGCCCCTGAAGAGCTGTAATTGAGGCATATTCCAGTTCGCTTGCACCTTCAGCAAGGCAAGATCGGCTGGCTTATAAATTTTCTCGATCACTGCAGGGGCATCTTGGCCTCGCCAACGCACCATGACTGTATTTCTACCACTTACCACATGTAGGGCAGTCACGATTCGCTGTGGGCCTCCGTAAGCCACACCATAGCCTGAGCCTCCTTCTGTGTTGATGACAACCACTGAAGATTCCTGCGCAAAAAGTCCAGAAAAAGTCAGGAAAAACGCGATTAAAAACCCATAGCAGGGTTGAAGATAGCGAGCCATAAGCATTAGGGGTTTATATGTTCAATTTAGAATATAGAACCCCTCTGCGTCAAATACCAATCTACAGGCGAAATAGAAGCCATTTCTCTTAGGGGTATTTATCTGGCGGTAGAGAAAATGATCTTATGGCCCTCAGGGCAACTCACTTTCGTGGATCACCAGCAGCACCAAGATGCGGTCGTTGATGACTTCGTAAATCAGCCGAAAGTCCCCCCCTAAATTAGCCATGCGGTAGCGCTCATGTACCTCACTTTCATTCAAGGGGCAGAAAGGAAACTTATCGGGAAAGGAAGGGACATCGCCAAAGCCTACATCGAGAAAATCATTGATAAAATCCTCGGCTTCGTCGCTTGCGTTTTCATCTAAAAGCGTTTGGTAAATATCGTTGACCTGTTCATGGGCCAGGCGGGTCAGGATAACCTTGCGCGGAGACGCCATTGAGGGTGTGCTTGGTAAAATTCTTCTTCGGTAATTTCGCCACTAGATTTAGCCTCTTGGATCAAGGCCAATAGGTCTTGTTGGCTGAGCGGATGAGCCTGCCGGCGCCATTTGTGAGATAATTCACGATACCGCTGAGATTTTTCTGAAGCTTGGGCTCTTCGCAAAGCCCGGATCAGTCTGTAGACCTCTGAAGCAAAGTTGGGGTTGTTTCTTACGTCAACCCGTATTTCTGAGAGCTTGCCTGTCCCGTCGGTGATCAATTGAATCCCATCCATAAATCTTGGCTGTTGGTCAGTGCTTGGTCTGATAAGCTTGCAATCAATAATACTTAAAAGGGAGCGGAAAAGCGAGTTTCAAGGTTGGAATGCTCAAGGATTCTGCTTAGCCAGCCATTTTGGCTGGTACCATTCCTTTAACGCAGCGAAAGCAGGTTCGTTTTGTTTGACGTATATCCCTTGCTCTAAGCGCCGTTTTTCCCGTCCGGTCAGGTGCAAACTCAAAGACACGTGGGTATTGGTGGCTTCTTTGGGATACTCAATGGTCAATACCTCCAAAGAATTCTGAGGATACCACTGGCGCAAAAACTCCAATAAATAGTCGTTAGTCAGGTCTTTGGCTTGGGCCATAGAGTAATAGCCCCCATCAATGGGAGTGACCAAACGACTGAGGGTATGGTGATATGGCTGACGAATGGGATCTAAGCGATCATTGTCCCGGATCTGAAGTAGTAGAACGCCGGCGGTATTGTCTTGCAACCAATCTTTGAATTCAACTAAAAACTTAACCGCAGTCTGGGTTCCATAATTGTCAATCGCACCTGCGTCCATTACTTCCATCAGCGGTTCACTGGGTAGCTCCACAATGGGTAAAATGACAGGAAAAGAGGCATTCATTCGTAGGGCCGTGGTCATGAGTAAGCTATCCGCTTGATGCTGAGCAAACAGGCGCCGGAATTCAACTCCCCTAGAACGACTAAATAGACCTTCTGACAACTGACTAGGCCGTGCCAAATAAGAAACGGGGCTGGCCGACACATATAGCTGTCTTCCTTGGTTGATCACCGTCGGACTTAGGATCAAATAGGGCAATTCGCCCGCAGCTTCAGCGTGATGATAATCTCCTAGCCTGCGATTGGCTAGCTCAGGCAAATTCAAAGCCAGTTGGTGGTCAAAGGAGTACCCTGTTTCCCGGTGATAGCGATGGCCTGCCACTTCCACCGACTGGGTCGGCAGGATCAGGTCAGAAAATATCTTGAATAAAACTCTGTTGAGAAGATCTTTAGACACATTGTCTCGATAGCGAGGACTTTGCAAATCTACGCTATCTCCTTGCCTCTGCCTCCAGTACAGCTCTCGAAAATAAGTCAATCCGAACATTCCCCCCGAAGCACCTGTCATCAGCCTCGTTTCATCCATCAGGCGGCCTTTGCTAAGCTGATCTAGCTCCTGCATGATCTGAAAGGTCCAAAAAGCTGATCTCAACCCTCCTCCAGAGGCCGTCACCAAGACCAATCGTGGTTGAGCAAAAGGCCCATATTTTTCTTGGTAATTCTGTTTCCATGCTTCCAAAGAAGCCAAGGTAGCGGATCGGTCTGACTGGTAGATAGAATCTGTCGTCAAATTTTGAAGGTTCTCAAAAGTATAGGAAGCCGGGGCGACCTGATAATCCAAGCCTAAGGCATGGTTTTGTTCCCGAAACCAATCGAACTGATTGTATACGATTAAAAACACCACAAATGCCACCACAGTAAAGGCTCCGGTTCTTCGAAACCAAAAAGCTACAAAGCCCAAGGACATGACTCCCAGAGCCGAAATGAGTAAGAAGCTGGCTCCTGCAGGAATCTGGAAATAGCGATTTCCCTCCATGAGTCCTAAGACTGCAATGAGTCCCAGGGTCAAGATTTGTAACAAGAGCAGTTTTCCATGGTGCTGATTCAGGATGCGCACCACGTCTCTAAAAGGTGTTGGATCTGATTTATCTACTTTGATGACTTTCCAGGGAAATAGCAAGTAACTATCTGCACGTTGCAGGTACCTAAAGCTTTCTTTGGCTCGTTCTAGGATAACCTTACTGTTTTGGGCTCCTCGATGTTGGGCCATGCCGGCCTCAATTTTTCTTCCAGACCAATTGAATATTCCACGACGAGCAAAGAAGTAGGTGGCAGCAAGCAAGAACACCAACACAATGCCCAAGGCTAAGCCTAGCATCTTGTTCATGACCTCTGGCGTGAATCCTCCGGCAAGATCTCGGTGATACTGAGCAAATCTCACAAAGTAAAACAGCAAGAAGCTTCCGGGTAGCAGGAGATTATTGAAAGATAAAACAAAGAAGGGGGTGTGGGTATGGGCAATAAAAGGGAAACGATAGCTTTCATTGATGTAGAGCGTGATCATGTAGGCAAAGATGAAACCGCCCAAGGCCGAGCCGACAATGAACAAGCTCCAAAAGCTTTCTTCTCCCAAGTACTCGGGTTCCAGCAAGAGATACGCCGCTCCAAAATTATGACCGATCACCCCCGTTAATACGCCAAGGAGTAGCCCCCAAAAAACCAATAAGGTTTTGTGGTGTTGGACCTGACGTACCAAAAGTCGAACAGGTAGAGAATAATAGAATTGCTCAAATCGCCTGGTCGCTTTTTTCATTGCTGATCTCCCTTCCATTGCTGCATAAAGAAAAAGACGGATTTCCCTACCAGGAATCCACGCGAGATTCCTGACAGACATGACACAATTTGGTTTTAGGTAAGAGTGGGGGCTAAAAAGTCATTCTCACCCTGACCATATCTTGCAAAAAGGTGGAGTAGTTACATATATAAACGCAGGTAAGGCCCTCATCGTTGATCCACTTGTTAAAATTTTTGCACGAATAATAAATTATCAACCACCTTTCAGGGCCTCACAGAATCATTTTTCGGCCCTTATTTCTTTTCCAGGCACTGATAATTTTGGGATCTCACCAAAGCACAGGCCAGTGAAATATCGCCCCCGTTGGAATGGCATGAAAAACGAAAAAAAACGGAATGGTTATTGTCATTCCCGGGACGAAAACGTCACACTTATAAGGTCAACCTAAACCAATAGATCTGTGACATAAGTCCTTATTTCTTAGGGGGCTTTGGCTTGTTTCTCTAAATGAATGCCTTTAACTTGCGCCCGTCAATAAGCACACAAGATAAACTGCTTTTAAACAGGTATATATGTCAAATTCTCAGGCCAATACAGGCAAAGTTACTCAGGTGATCGGACCGGTCATCGATGCTGAGTTCAGCGGTGAAGGAACTCAGCTGCCACGCATCCTTAGTGCTCTTAAAATCGAGCGTCCTGGCAAAGAGGATCTCGTACTAGAAGTTCAACAACACCTTGGCGAAAATCGTGTACGTGCCATCGCCATGGATGCCACCGAAGGCATCGAGCGCGGTATGCCCGTGATCGACTTGGGCGTCAACATCAGTGTACCCGTAGGAGATAAAATCCTCGGTCGCCTGTTCAACGTGACCGGTACTGCCATCGATGGACTTCCTCACCCAGTGACAGAAAATAGCAAGTCTATCCACAACGAAGCGCCCGCTTTCGAAGACTTGTCGGTAGAACCAGAAATTCTTTATACCGGCATCAAGGTAATTGACCTGCTTGCGCCCTACCGTAAGGGAGGAAAAATCGGACTCTTTGGAGGAGCTGGAGTAGGTAAGACGGTATTGATCCAGGAGTTGATCAACAACATTGCCTTGGCTCACGACGGTCTGTCTGTATTTGCCGGAGTAGGTGAGCGTACCCGCGAAGGAAATGACCTGCTACGAGAAATGCTCGAAGCGGGCGTAGTAAAATACGGCGACGATTTCATGCACGGCATGGAAGAAGGCGGATGGCCACTAGACAAAGTGGACATTGAAGGCATGAAAAGCTCTAAGTTGACCATGGTATTTGGTCAGATGAATGAGCCTCCAGGAGCTCGTGCGCGCGTGGCCTTGACTGGACTGACCATTGCGGAATATTTCCGCGACGGTGATCCTTCTGACGCCAAAGGACGCGACGTCCTTTTCTTTATCGACAACATCT
>CAZFPQ010000371.1:0-5916 GCA_964521065.1 uncultured Bacteroidia bacterium
GAAAAACGGCAGCAATACTTTAGACAACTCCTTAAAATGAGTTTTACCAACTCTATTATTGACTTAGTGACATCTGGAATATTCGATTTGGCGAACTGTTAATCTCCTCCCTAATAATACTCCTTGATATAAGCATAGGCCCGATCAAAGAGCAGTTGGTCTTTGTGCAACTTGTATTTGAGGAGCTGCTTGCGCAATGACTTTTGTACTTCTCGCTCTCCCTGATTGGTTTTCTGCCAGCCGGGGAAGCGGACTACCCGGACAATGGCATCAATGTCGCTGACGATGCGCTCGACTACTGCTGGGGTGGAGTCGGTTTTGAGCTCTAGGAAAAGCTCGGTCAGAGCAGCTTTAGGAGACTTCTCTTGTACTTGTTCAGCCAGGTCTTTTTCTGCTTGAAGGGTTTCCTTCGCGATCTTACAAAGCTCCTTTACGAACTCGATAGAGGTGATCAGTCCCCGCTCGGCTTTGTTGCGAAGGTCTTCCAGTCGCTCACTCAGCTTTTTGAAGCTGGGAATACCTCCATGCTTGTTGAATCGCCTGATCAGGATTTTTTCCAGCTGCTTGGTCTTCCTCGGATCCGGGTTGTTGAAGATGTCTTCGATCACGTCTGCGTCGAGGACGAATTCCTCCAATTGATGCACCTCTCCTACATGCACATTCTCGTGTATGAGCTTGGTGGTTTGAGCACCCAGGGAATACCAGAGCAGTTTGCCAAGATTCTGGGTAGCGGGTTTGACCGACTCGTAAACCTGTGAGAGCCATTTATAATCCGCCTGTTACAAGTTGAGGATGTTGTCAGGGGAAAGAGACTCCCAGAGCTTGGTCAGGAACTTGTAGTCTCGGGCAAAGGCATCTTTTTGCTCGTTTGACTTGATGTGCTCCTGTGCTGCTTCTAGTCCCTCAAAGCCCTCCATGGCACGGTCTACTCCTTTAAAATGGCTCAGGGCATCTTCATGGCCTGGGGGAGTCTCTCGCGAAGCTCCGACAGATTGGTGATCACCTGTTTGACCGACTCCTCATCAAACTGTAGCGCCTTGGTTGCGTCGTCAAAGACCCCGAAGTAATCCACGATACGCCCAAAGTTCTTGCCCTTGTAAAGGCGATTGGTGCGGCAAATGGCTTGCAGCAACGTATGGTCCCTGAGAGACTTGTCCAGATACATGGTTTGGAGGATAGGGGCATCAAAGCCTGTCAGCAGTTTGGCCGTTACGATGATGAACTTGACCTCAGATTGTGGATCGTTGAATCGATCCACAATCTTCTCCTGTTGGGACTTGTCTATGCCCCATTTCTGTTTGAATTCAAATTCGTCATTGGCGGAGGTGGAGATGACCACCACACTGGCTTCTTCGGGGAAGTAGTTGTCCAATTCTTCCTTGTACTGCACGCAGGCATAACGGTCGGGGGTAACGATCATGGCTTTGAAGCCATGAGGCTGTACTTTTTCTTCGAAGTGCTGGGCGATGTCCTTGATGATACGGGCTACCCGCTCAGGAGACTTGAGGAAGGCAGACATCTTTGCTGATTTTTTGCTCAGGGCGTCGGCTTCCTCATCAGATAGAGCTGCACTTTCTTTGAACTCGGCCATGGCTCTGTCAATGGTCTCCTTGTCTACGTGCACATCCACCAGCCGGGGCTCAAAGTGCAGTGGTAAGGTAGCTTCATCTCGTATGGAATCGTGGAAAGTATAGCGCGACATATACCCTCCATCATCCTCTTCGGCCCCAAAAGCCCAGAAGGTATTTTTATCAGCCTTGTTGACGGGAGTACCTGTAAGGCCAAACAGGAAGGCATTTGGGAGTGCGGCCCGCATGGTGCGGCCCAAGTCGCCTTCCTGGGTACGGTGGGCCTCATCCACAAGGACGATGATGTTTTCTCGGGTGTTCATCCCAGCAGGTGCATCCCGAAACTTATGGATCATCGAGGTGATGATCTTGCGGGTATCCCTGGCAAGAAGGGTTTGTAACTCCTCGATGCTGTCCGTGGTCACCACATTAGAGACATCGGCTGCATCAAAAATGCCACTGATCTGGGTGTCCAGATCTGTTCGGTCTACTAGTACAATCACCGTAGGACTCTTCAGCTCCGGTGTGCGGCGTAGTTTTTGGGCGGCGAAGACCATCAAGAAGGATTTACCTGAGCCTTGAAAGTGCCAAATAAGTCCTTTTTTGATAATGCCCTCCTTGACGCGCTCGACGATCTTGTTCGCGCCTTCATACTGCTGAAAGCGAGGGATAATCTTGATGCGACGTTTCTTCTTGTCGGTGCTAAACAGGCTGAAGTTCCGCATGATGTCCAACAGGCGGCTTGGCTTGAGCAGGTCAGATAGCTCCTTACCAATCTCTGAAAGGCCTAACTGCCGGGCAAGGCCTCCCTCATCGCTTTCCAAGCGCCAAGGAGCCCAGAATTGCAAGGGGGCACGTACCGCGCCATAGAACAGCTCCTTGCCCTCTGTGGCAAAGGAAAGGATATTTGGCACGAAGAGTTGCGGAATGGCATTTTCGTATATGTCATGCACCTCATGTGCCCCGTCCAGCCAACTGACAGAGGGGCGGATAGGGGTCTTGGCTTCACCTACTACGACGGGTATCCCATTGACGATGAGCACCACATCGGGAATCTTGGTTTCGCGGTGGTGGATGCGAAACTGATTGGTGGCGACGTAGCGATTCTGGCTAAGGTTCTCGAAGTCTATTAGGCGAATCGGAACGTGTCGATTGTTTTCCCCGAAAGGAAGCGTCTTGTCCCCCGTCATCCATTTGAAAAATTCCTCATTGGCTTTGACAAGCCCTGTTTGATTGACGCTGATCAGCACCGCGCGAAGCTTGTAGATCACTTCATCGGCCAAAGCTGGGTTGGCGGTGATCGTTGGATTGAGGCGAATGAGGGCCTCCCGGAGCTCACTTTCAACCAAGACTTCATTGACTCCCCGGCTGAGTTGCGCTGATGAGCGATAGGTCCAGTCAGCTCCATAAGGTGGCTGGGGCTCTTCGATCTGGGAATCATTGAGGTTTACCCCCGTGAGTTGATGGACGATGAAGTACTCTACGCTGTTGAGTTCATTGAAGGGCATGGTTGTCAGGTGGGTTGATGAGCTTAGATGAAATTTACAGTTTTCGCTGGAATGAGCAAGCTGCCAGCACTTTTTTGGGGTAAATCATTCCGTGAATGAGGATAGAGGCTGTATCGAAAGAGAATGATACAAGGAGGGGGAACTTATATCCAGGTTTGACAACCTAGTATGTTTAGTTGACGTTTATAAATTATAGTCAAAATCGTCAACCAATATGACTCATCTATTCGCAGAAAGGCTCAAGTCCGCCCGCAAAATGGCAGGTCTATCCTTGCAGCAACTGGCCGATCAACTGCCTAGCCTCAGCACCAAACAAGCCCTCAACAAATATGAAAAAGGACAATCCTACCCCAACAGTCAAGTGCTCATCCAACTGTCCCAAGCTTTGCAGGTGCCAGTTGACTTTTTCTTTATGGAGCCAGAGGTCAACGTGCAGCTCTTGGGAGTAGAATTTCGCAAGCGCAGTCGCCTCGGCAAGACCGCTGAGGCAGCAATACTGGCCCAGTGCACCGATGCCCTGGGTCGCTATCTGGAGCTGGAGCAGCTCATGCGCGAGGTAAAGCAGCCCACTCCCTTTGATTTTTCCCAGATCATCCACACTCCCGCCGAGGTCGAGCAGGCCGCCGAGGCCCTACGCGTGCAGTGGCAACTGGGGCAGGATCCCATCCCCAGCGTAATGGTGATGCTGGAAGAGCACGGCTATAAGGTGATCGAGGTAGCAGCCCCCGACACCTTTGACGGGCTGAAAGCCCAGTTTGACGGGCAGCGCCTCATCGTGGTCAACCATACCTTTGATCCTTGCCGCCGCCGCTTTACTGCTCTGCACGAGCTGGCCCATCATCTGTTGGTTTTTCCGACCGATATGCCAGAAAAAGAAATAGAACGCCTTTGCCACACCTTTGCTGGTGCGGTGCTGTTTCCCGCCAATCTGGTGCGCGAGGCCATGCACCCGCAGCGCTTTCATTTTTACCTACAGGAAATGGTTTTCCTCAAAGCCTATTGGGGCATCTCCATCGCCGCCATGTTTGCCCGGGCCAAGACCCTGGACATCATCAACGACTACACCTACGCCAAACTCAACCGGGGCTACCGCAGCAAAGGCTACCACCGCGACGAGCCGGGGATCTATCAAGGCGAGCAGCCGCCCCACCGCTTTCGGCAACTGCTGCTGCGCGGCATCGCCGAGGAGATCATCAGCTTCAATCAGGCGGCAACCCTCACCAATCAGAGCGTGGGGCAGTTGAGGGAGGGTTTGGAGGCGATGGCGTAGAGGAAGTCCAATGAAATCGTACCAAAATTATTAGTATTTCCGCAGGGTGTGCATAAGTTTATTGTTAAAGACTCAAAAGATATCGTTTCTATTAGCAGTGAATACTAGAGGAATTAGGTTTTTAGAAAAATAAGATACCACCGGGATAGGACGAACGGATCTTGCCATGACCATGAAAACTTTGATTTGCGACACCAACATCTTCATCGACCTGATTCAGGCCCAGGCCCTGGATACATTTTGGCAGTTGCCTCAAGAGACCTACACCACGGATCTGGTGATCGCTGAAATGACGGTTCCTGCCCAGCAGGCGCAGCTGGTTTCGGCTCAGCGTGAGGGGCGTCTCATCGTGTTAGAGCTGAGTGGAGAAGAAATCGGGCAGGTTGCCCAATTCACAACACAGCGCAATCTGAAGCGCATTACTGACAAGTCGGTGCTGTTCAAAGCCATAGAGCTGCGTTGCTGCCTACTGACGGGAGATCGACAGTTGCGCCTGGAAGCTCAAGACCGCGGTATCGAGGTCCATGGCAGCCTGTGGGTAATCCAGCAAATCCATCGGGCTAGACTCGCGACACAAACTGAATTGCTGCAAATGGTCGATGACCTGGCCAAGAACCCCCGTATCCCTAAAAAACTCCTGCAACAGCTACGCGATGAAATCAGCCAGGCCTCTACATAAAACAACCGACGCTTACCGCAACGGGGGCGCCGGCCTCACGAATCTTGATGGGGATCAGGAAGTTCGTGGGGACAAAGGTAGCATTTCTCGGAGATCTACCCATCCGTTGCTTGGGCCGCATGGACCTGCGCCTCAGTTTGAAATGGCAGGGACGAGCTTAATTTTTTACCATCATGGCCAAAAATGGCAAGGCCGGTGATAACCGGCGACATGGAGCGGTGAAAGGTCGCAGTCAGTTTCAGCTACCCAATGGACGTTGGGCAAAGCGAAACCGCGATAATGGACAAATCATGGATGTAAAGTCCGATGACAAACCATTCAAGGGCGTCCGCCGCGAACGCTAGGGGCAGCAGGCCTGTGGCTCATCCTTCCGGAGCCTGGTGTCGGTAGGTTAGTTCAACCATTAAGATTATTTTTATGAAAAAAAATCGTCTTGCCCTCTGCGACCACAACAGCAACCGCTGTGTGTATGCAGAAGGACCACAAGTAGACCGTTTCATGCAAGCGGCATCAGCCATCGCGCTGACCCTACTGCTCGCTTACGGCACTGTGAAAGTCGCCAAAGCCCTCTCGTAGGGATTACTGGTTGAGCCGCTTCGTAAATGGAGCGGCTCCCTTTATTTCTCACTAACATATATCCCTGGGTCCATGGTGATCCCTAAAGGTTACTCACTACCAATTCCTTATGCTAAAATATCGCATATCGCGATATGAAATAATTTGCCCTACCATTTCTCAACCATTCCTCCCAAACCTCTAGCTTTCTCACCCCCTCCCATACCCCAACTCCCCGCTAAATGTCACCAAGCGATCATAGGCCACCTGAATATGATGGAGGGTAAAGAGGTTCTTTTTGCGGGTATTCCAGTCCTGAACCTGTGTGAGCACCTG
>CAZFPQ010000372.1:0-5872 GCA_964521065.1 uncultured Bacteroidia bacterium
TTTCTGGACTTCCTTACCAAAAATAATGACCCATTACAGGTGACTGTGCAGTTAGGCAAGTGGAGAGGAGAAAAACGGTAATGGGGTACGGAAGCACGGACTATCTTGTGGCAATTATTCCCTTTTATACAGCATAGCTCCGTAGGCCATAACCCGATTTCTTGTGCCCAAGTGCTCAACGGTCTGTTGTTAAAGATGCACGCGCAGGAACCCCTACCCAGGTTTCTCCATCCCCCGTATGCTTAGTCAGGACCGCTCCCGCGCCCAAACGACATCTGCTTCCTAGCCTTACACCCGGGAGAACGACTGCCCCGGTGCCTAATTCAGATTGGGTACCGATTCGACTGGCCCCACTGAGGTGGACCCCAGGTGAGAGGGTCACAAAGTCGGATACCTCTACGTCATGACCCAAGGTGCAATGTAGGTTGATGATTACGTGGCGACCCAGCTTCATGTCTACGGTCAGGCTGCTCCCCGCGGCTAAAATGGACCCCTCTCCGATCTCAATACTTGGCCCTATTCGTACTGAGGGATGGATTAAGGTCGCTGGAGTGAATCCTGCAGTTTCCCATTGCGTGGCCATTCTTTTGCGCAGAAACGGCGAGCCAATGGCAACCACAAATTGGGTCTGGGGGGCTAAGCTCTTTTGTACCTCGCGGTCTGCACCCAGCCAAGGAAACCTTAGGGGATGGGAAGGCCCTTCTGGGCTCACGAAGCCAAGGAGCTCGAAAGATTGAGTCTCGCTGGATTGGTTCAAATCGTGAACCAGGGCGGCTACTTCTCTTGCCAAGCCGCCAGCACCGACGATGACCAAAGGGGAGGCAGCATTTTGAAGCTTTGTCATTGAGTGTCTTTTGTCCTTTGTAGATGTAAATAATGCTTTGGTTTAATGTAAGGCAAGGATTAAATTGCCCTCTCCTAATGCCAAAAGGAATGCAATTTCGTGGGGTTTCTGGGTACATGATCAATCTAACCAGCGTCCGATTGGCTCTGGGGTTGTGCCTGTTAATGTTGTTGCAAGGGGCTAGCTGCGTCAGCGACCTAAGCACCCAAGCTGCAGTTGAGAATGAGCTGCCAGAACCCGAGCCCATCGATTCTACGGGTGTCCCCATTGAAAAAACGGCTATTTGTTTGTGGAATCCAGTAGGGCTTCGCATTGATCCAGGCCAAAAAAGATACCGCAGCAATGGGGAGAGCAACATCATCGCCTCCATCTATTATGGGGAAATGGTTGAGCTAGTCGATACGCCCAAAGTGACGGTCAAGGACAAAGATTACCTCATGGTCCGCCTTCAGGATGGTCAAATGGGATGGGTCTATGAGTACCTCCTAGAACCACATGCTCGACGGGCTGCCATGATTGGTGAGGCCGAGTTGTACCGTCGTCCTGATTACATGACGCTGCGCAGCGATAAGCTATTGCCTGGGCAGATTGTAGCAGTGATTGAAGATCTAGAGTCACCAGGAAAGTATGGGGAGTGGTTGCACATCTCTTCCTTCGAAAAAAAGAAGAAGGGGTGGATTCGCAGAGAGAATAACCTCACCTTTGATCCCAATGAAATTCAAGTAGCCTTATTCTTGTATCGGGCTCGCATCATCAATAGTGCGGAAAAAAGGAGGCGGGCCTTGGGTGAATTGCTGGGACGTGACATCGCCAAAAACTCTGTGTTCCGGCCCATGATAGAGGAGGAATTCAAGAAGACGGAGTCCCAAGTGGACCCCAAAACCTTGGCCGACGAAATTTTCGATTTCTCCGATGATCGATCTGATAAGCTATTTGTTACCCAGGCCAATGTATGGCTCTATACTCAACCTGATGAAGAGGCAGGGGAGGGGATTCAGCAACTTTCCGAAAACGATGTATGCATCATCATCGAGCGAGGTGAGCGAGTTACCATTGATGAGATGGATGATTATTGGTATCGAGTAAGTTACGAGGGAGTAGAGGGCTGGGTGTTTGGCTATTATACCTCAAGGCGAGAGCTGAATTAGGCATAAAATATTTTGACTGACCGTTTCAATCGGCAGGGTGAATTATTTCTCTCTGCCGATTTTTCTGTCTGGATGTATGATTTATTCGTCAATTGTCAATTTTTTTTAGGACAGTATTCTTTTCTTTGATGTAAATAAAAATGGACAGTGTATGAAATATATACATTCATTTTTCGTGTGTGTATAAAATAAGCTTCAATGCCAAGAATACTTATCATTGACGACGAAGAACCCATCCGGGTGTCCTTGCAGGATATCCTGGAGTTTGAGGACTATGAAATCCTACTCGCCGCCGATGGACGAGAGGGACTAGATAAGTTACTCAAAGAGAACCTTGATGCCGTGATTTGCGACATCAAAATGCCTAAACTCAATGGCATGGAGGTCTTAGCCAAAGCGGCTGAGGCTAAGCCTGAACTGCCGTTTATCATGATTTCGGGTCATGGTGATATTGAAACGGCTGTAGAGGCGACCAAGATGGGAGCCTACGACTTCATTGAGAAGCCACCAGACTTGAATCGCCTTTTGTTGTGCGTACGCAATGCCCTAGAGAAGAAAGACTTGGTAGTCGAAACCAAGAAGCTCAAGCGCAAGATTTACAAAGTTCGCCCTATGATTGGTACTTCTCCTGTAATGGAGAAGGTGCAAGAGACCATTGACCGGGTTGCCCCCACGGATGCCCGGGTACTGATTACCGGATCTAATGGTACCGGAAAAGAATTAGTAGCCCGCTGGATTCACGAAAAATCCAACCGTCACGCAGGTCCAATTGTAGAAGTTAACTGTGCAGCCATCCCTTCAGAATTGATCGAATCAGAGCTGTTTGGACATGAAAAAGGTTCTTTTACGGGGGCTCATAAGCAGCGGATTGGAAAATTTGAGCAGGCTAATGGAGGAACCCTGTTCTTGGATGAGATTGGGGACATGAGTCTTTCTGCTCAGGCCAAGGTATTACGTGCCTTACAAGAAAATCGCATCTCCCGCATTGGCTCAGATAAGCAGATCAATGTAGACGTACGGATTTTAGCGGCGACCAACAAAGACCTGTTGGCTGAAATTGATAAAGGAAATTTCCGTGAAGACTTGTATCACCGGCTTAGTGTAATTTTGATTCACGTTCCTCCTCTAAGAGATCGTCGTGATGACATCCCATCTCTAGCAGAATCTTTTTTGAAAGAGATCTCCGAGGAGTACGGGATGCAAGGAATCAAAGTCACCGACTCTGGAATGCTTGCGCTGAAGCGATTGGATTGGACTGGTAACGTCCGTGAGCTACGCAACGTCATGGAGCGCTTAGCGATTCTGTGCAATGGCAGCATCGATGAACAAGATGTCATAGATTATGCCGTGCCTAAACGCCGAGGAAAAGCCAAGGCGACGGCGAGTAACCTATACGATGACTTCGACCAGTTCCAGGCTTTCAAAGACCATATCGAGAGGGAGTTTATCGTGCGAAAGCTAGAAGCCAATGGCTGGAATATTTCCAAGACAGCCGAACAGCTTGATATTCAACGAAGCCACCTCTATAACAAAATGGAGAAATATGGCATCAAGCGCGAGGAGCAAAAAGTGTAAGAGTTCTCCGAAGGAGAATAGTGATCCGTAAAAGGTGGGATGGGCGTAAGCTCATCCCATTTTTGGGTTAAGGAGGGCAATGGGGTTGGAGGGAGTTAAGAAAGTTAAGGGAGTTAAGGGAGTTAAGGGAGTTAAGGGAGTTAAGGTATTGATTGTTAAATATTTAACTTCTTGACTTTTTTAACTATTTAACTTTTTCACTTCTTAACTCATTAACTAAATAGTCATCGATGCTCCCTCCAGGCCAATCCGGGTTGATCCTGCTCACTCAATTTGGGATTTCGGTATACATTTAGGTGAATGCCTTCTTCTATGAGCTCCCAGGTCTCAACCACTTCCTTGCCCAATAGCAATCCATACCGACCGGTATCCTCTAGGCGGTTCATGCGGTTTTTCTGTAAAAACACGTAGGCCACTTGAAAGTCAAGTACGGTTTGCAAGGAGGGGAGCAAAAGCTTGGCGTTTATTTCTCCATTTTGCGGCCAGTCGCTAGCGAAAGGAGGGTTGTTTTCTAGCATCAAATGGGCGGCAGGGTAGGTAGGCAAAACCGTAAAGCGATCCCCGTACTTGCCGGCCAGGGTTTTGAGTTCGGCCAATCGCTCATAGCTTTCCTTTCCCAGTTGGATGCCGCTTAGAGCCGGGAACAGTTCTCCTCCTGATTGATATTTGCTAAATCGGGGGGCTTCTCGGTAGGGATACAAGGAACTGAGCCCCCAGCATAATGCCAAACCTAGAGTTATAGCAGCTAAGGTCCACTGGGGAAAACCATTTCCATCTCCCCATAATTGCCACCCGATCCAGCCACCTAGCACCAATGGGCCAAAGGCAAGTATGGGAGTAGCATACCCCCAGCTGATGCTGGCTGACCAAGCCATTCCCAAAAAGGCGAGTAAGGGAAAAAAGCCTGAACCCCTCAGTTGCTTCTGCTTATAAGCTTGAGAAAGTCCTAGGTAAGCGCTGGCCAAGGAGGCCAACCACAAGATTTGGCCATAAACCAACATGGGCCCCGCGTAGCTTTGGGTCCACAAGGCCCATAACGCATGTATCCCAGCCCCCCCAATTAACATCATGGGCCATAGCCACTTTAGCCACTGAAACCAGGACTTTTCCTTTCCAAATTCAACCAAGGCAATCCCTAAGGCGAGAGCGGGAAGGGCTTTGAGATACTGCCAAATACCCGTCTGCCAAAGGTCTACCAGGCTGCTAGCACCGCGGGTTTGAAGTAATCCAGCTACCACCACTTCTTTATTAAACAGCCAAGTCAGTATCGCTATGACGAGGCTCCCTCCCATGCTGAAACCCAGTGCGAAAAACTTGCTGCTTTCCTGGCGATAAAAATATATCAAAGCCCAGCCGATCAGAGGAAGTAGGTAAAAGGATTGTTTACACAGAGCTGCTCCCAGTAGGGCTAGGCTACCTACAAGCCACCATCCCCAGCGCCTGGGTACGACCATCAGGTAAATGCCCAAGCTGCCTAAAAAGATTCCGTCTACTGTATGCCAAGGCATGGGCGAGTAATTGTGAAGGGCGCCAATTAGTGCCAAGCCTGCTAGCCAAAACAAGTCTTTCTTGGCCAAGTAGGTAGGTAAACTGTGGGCCAGGCTCATGAGCACCCACCAGGTAGACAGACTCATCTGCAGGTAAAAGAAGATCCGACCAGACAGGAGTCGCCAGGAGGCTGGAAGGGCCATTTCCCATACATGTAAGTAGGCGCTCAAGGGCGGTCTGACATAGATAAAGTCAAGGTAGGGACGTTGCCCTTGCCATATGCGCCATGCTAGACTGGGTATAAAGCCTTGGTCACTAGGGAAGTATCCAAATCGCCCAAATAACAAAAAGTATAAAGCTCCAAGCCCCAGCAAGAGAAGCAATGATTGCCATTGGGTTTGAGGGGGAATCCGTTTTGAGAGGGCAGTTTGATTCACGAAAAGAGATTATGGACGTAGGGTTCGCTGGTAGCGGTCATATAGCTTTTCCAAGGGCTCGGCGGGAATATCGTGATTTCCTGCAAAAGGTAGGAGCTCAAGGTGAGGATAGCGGGTTTGCAAAGCCGCTACGTAAGCTCGTGCCCGGTCTGGATCTATGAACTCGTCTTCAGACCCGTAGGCCAAAGTAAGTCGCATACGCTTAAGGCGTGCTTCCATGGTTTCGCTGAATTCCTCTGGAATGGTACCTGCCCATATGGTGAAGGTGTCAGGCTGAAATTCGCTGCGCTTGAGCCATCGCCACGCCGTGGCTACTCCCTGGGAAAACCCAAAGAGGTGCCAGCGAACATTCTCGGAATCGACCTGCGACTGGAGGTGAG
>CAZFPQ010000373.1:0-5870 GCA_964521065.1 uncultured Bacteroidia bacterium
TCCCTCTTCCCCAAGCAGTTACAAGCAAAGGCCCGAGCGCTGCAGTTCTAATTGCTGTGTGAAGTAGAAGCATGAATCTCCATTGATAAGCTTAACGGTGCTTCCTTCAATTTGCAGCCGAAAATCATACCAGCTTCGGGTACTGGTATTTCTAAATTGGTATTGGTCCAAATCTACCCGCTCACTATAGTCTCGGCTGGTGATGAGGCCATTGAGTTTATCAAATTTGTAGATAAGATTTCGCTCCCGATCTACTACCATGGTCGTGGTGTGGTCAAAGAATTTGAGCTGCTGAATAAGGGTCTGCCCATCGAAGTATTCTGGAGGACCAGCAATTTCGGCAAAAGATACTTCTCCCGTGGAAGGGTCAATTTGGTAATCGGCAGCTGCAATGATGCCTTTTTGCGGCGAAATCACCCAGATCATGCTTTCTCGCCGAGACCTCATCCCGATTAGCCTACGTCGAAGCAAATAATAGACCTCCCCAGCGGTGGCATCATCTTGTCTCCGATCCAAAAGGAGATGATACAGAAAGTCTGAGAACTTTTCGATGGTGTCACCTGGAACCAGGTTCTGGTCAAATAACAAAAATCGCTGCTCTGGATTCTCATTGATGCCATATGCGTAGACCCGGTCCCCAGCATTTAGCAAAAACCCCTCAAACTGGGCATTGAAAAGTCGGTAACTAAATGGAAAAACGGGCTTTCCCTCGCTGATCAGGGCTTCTGGACTTAAGGAAACGAAGTTATTGCCTTCTAAATAGAGGGTATCTTGTTCCATAGAAAAAGGAGGAGAAGACAAAAAATCTTCTTCACAACCCGTCATGAGGAAGCCCCATAGGGAGAGAATAAGAAACAGCACGATGGGCCAAACTCGACTTCGCATTAGCAGGGGTTATTTTAACTCTGATATCTCCTTCTCAAGGAACCTCACATATTTAGGGCTTGAAAAGCTCTTTTCATATGTGTCCAATAGCTCCTGAGCAACTTCTTTTCCGCCTTCTTTTTCTTTATTAGTGATTTGACCAAAGATCGTTCTCGTCATAAATACATCCTTGGGACCTCCACTTAACAAGGAGTCGGCTAGACTCATTTGTTTGAATAGATCCTCTCGTGGTTTAGAACCAAAGTCTCTGGGCGACTCCAATGAGTTGAAATAGACTTGTAAATAAAGGTAGTAATAGTACGAAAAAACACCTTTGGGATTGTTAACCAATACTTCATCAAGAAAACCTTGGGAGACTTGTCGGTTGTAAACGGACGAAAGTTTCAAATAGGCTCTTTGATACAAAATCTCATTTTTTTCAAACATAGCAAACCAGGAAGGAATCGAGGAAAACACCTCTTGCTCGGCTAAGAAGGCCAACTCTTGGTTGCTCATGGAATCAAGCTGGTGGGCAAAAACTTCCATGTCTTCAAATGAGAGAAGATGTAGAGAGCGACCTACTTGTATTTGGCCAAATCTTTGGGCTTTGTCTAAATAGTAACTACACACATTAGCCAGAGGGCCTTTAAAATCCACTGAATCAATGAGATCGGTATCAGGGGATAGATAAACCGATACGCCTAGAGTGGTATCCCCAGGCACAAGAAATATCTCTAATACCTCATCATTCACAAACAATCGGGCTGGTCTAGGGCTATTTACCTCAAAGGTGAGGGTGTACTCCTGGTCGGATTGCTTCGCTTCAACCTGTTCACGGCTCCCTTCCAATATGTTATTGAACTGCCCAAACACATAATACCCCTCCTCCTGTTCGGGGAAGACCATCACCTTGACCTTGGTGGTGTCATAAAATTCAATCGAAGGATCGATCGAGGCCTGATGCTTGGCAAGATATTCCAAGCCGAACACGTACAGAGCCAAGAGTACCGTAAGCGTCCAGGGAATAGCCGTGCGATTCATGAGGTCCAGGTCTAATCGAGTAAATTTCCTAGCTAACGTTGTTCATTAGCCCTTTGAAGGAGCTGTCCATATAGCCACGCATCTCTGATCAAAGATCGATAGATCTGGGGGAGAGACAGCTCCTGGTAATAATCTCCTCCTGCAATGTACCGAACTAGAAGGGCTTTTTCTCCTGATTTAGCAATTGCTTCTACGATTTCTTGGTCACCTAAGGTGCTGAGTCGAAGCTCTTCCACAACTTGATTTCCTACGTATCTACGGTCGCTTTTGGGATCATAAGTGGGAACTCGACTACTGAGTAGGGTATCATCGCCCACGAGAACCATGATTTCAGAATGGAAGAGACCGGAGTCCGAAACAAAGCGAGAAATGAGTTCTACTTCTCCATTGGCTCGCAGTTCAGGATATAGGCAGCTTTGGTAATCATAGCGCGGAAAGCCGAGGTGGCGATAACGCGGCGACTCACTGGGCCAGTGCGTAACGCCAAACCTTCCGCCAAGGTGGCGCTGCAGATCCTGATTGTCAATCCATTGCGCGGAGGGGGCTTGGGCAAAGGTTTCAAGTTGATATTCTTGTTGGGCAATGATCTGGGCCAAAGAATCCAAATAGGATTCACGCTGGCGCTGCACACAACCGGCATCATACAGAATATAATCGGCTTCCTCATCCAACTTCAGGGGAAAAGGACGGCCCTCTAATTCAAACCAAGTGCCTTCGCGGCGTACTTGAACACCGATTACGGAACTCCCCTCCAGGTATTCATCTGCCCACACCCAGCGATTGGTTCTCCCCATTAGGTCAGGAAGATTATCTGCAGGCTCCACAACCATCCAGGGATCACTGGACAGCTCACTTGCTATTCCTTCTCTTTCGGCAAACTCATCGGCAATCCCCGCATCATTGAAAACCTCAGCCAATTGAGGTCCTCCCAAATAAAAGACATAAGTACTCCCTCGCTCATCTAACAGAAGATATTCTTCGTTGCGCTCTTTGACCGTGAGCTCTAGGCCTCGAAGTCTTTCGGCCTCAGTGGGAATCAACCCCAAGGGCAGATGCAATTCCTTCCTCTTCCATTCTGGCAAATATTGACCGGGGAAAGGGGCTTCCGTTCTAAAAAAATGAACTTCTCCCGGCACTTTTACCGCAGCATAGACATTTTCGTCTGAACCAACCACTTCCTGTTTAGTCCCCGTCACCTTGCCACGTTTGATTTCTTCTCGCGAGGCTGGTCTCACGTATTCATAGGAACGGATCTCGCTGTTGAAGCCGTTGTAAGTACCATTACTCAGCTTATTGAGGTATACCTCACTCAGAATCACTTTCTCCCCGGCTTGGATTTGATCTGGATCAGGGGCCAGAGAGCCACTCAGTTGCCGATAGTCTAGCCGACAAATTTCAACTGATTGGGCAGAGATCATGCTCCCTAGCAAGCACCAAATCAGGGTAGTAAGGCTAACTTTCATCGATGACCAAATTTATTTCTTTCTCTAGCTAACGTTCCAAACCCACTATTCCGTACGATTTACAGCGCATCTATTCCCCTGCAATCGACCTGTAACGCGAAGGTATGACCTTCTGCAGCAGCCGGGGATGGATGGCCCCTTCGAATAGCAGTGCATCATGGTAGCCTTGAAGATAGAAACTATCTGGGTGTTTTGCTGCGACAATTTCCCTTAATTCTAGGAGAAACCGAAACCCACTCCATGCCGCCAAGGCTTGGCCAGGTGCAGCCGCTACTTGAACCAAATCACCTTCCAGGGAGGAATGGAGGCCATGATTAGGTGTATCAAAATAAGAGGCTAGTTCTGCCCTGACTGAGTCATAGTTCTGGTGCAAATGGTGCAAACGAAGATCAGCCCAAGCAAGCAGACACATCTTGAGCTGCCGCTCCAAATAGATGCTTTGTAGCTCAGGGCGAGTAGGAATCAAATGAAGATCATGATCCATTAAGTACACTGCATACCTAGCCCAGCCTTCCATAATGGCAGGGTGAGGAGTCAAGCGCCTAAGAGCTGGACGCTGTCCGGCTTGTAGTTGACGGGACCAAAATAGGTCTAAGCCTGGGGTAATCCAGCGGTAGGTTTGCCAAGTGCGTAGATCTTCTGACCAATGGTTTGGCAGATTGAGGTCCACCCATAAGCGTGAGGCCCTTTGAGTCTGATTCAGGTCAGCAGGAAGATACCTAACCTCAGCAGAGGACATGCGATGGTCGTAATTGGGGGCCAACCTCAACCGTGAAGAGGCTAGGCTATCAACCAAACCCCGGCTAATGGTTTTGATTCCCATGCGCTGCTTAAACCAAGCCTCTAGAACCTTGTCTAGCTCTGGCTCAGAGCTGGTAGAGCTTGGATCCTTTGGGGGCACCTTGCCTAGATGAGTTTGATAAAGCTCTGCCCACTGGCTTACATCCTTTTCCACTAAGCTAAGCAATGAGTCAGGTTCTAGCTCAAAGGCAGAATAGGTGGCTAATTGTTGCTGATAGAACGCTTGGTCCGTATCACATACGGATTGAGGGGCTAATTGGGCGAGGCTATCACACACCCGCGCCAGCCGAACAAGAGCAGGTTGAATACCATTTTGCAACACGGCCTCAGTCTGCTCTAGGAAATCAAGAATGGTGTACTCATCTAGGTTCACCATATCTGCCTGTCCCGCTCGACGAGCCAGGGATTGGTAAATGGGATGCGCTTTGGCTGCTACCTTAGCACCCTTCATAAATTGCTGTGTATTCAATTCAAGAACCTCTCGATGGGGGAGTCGCTCAGCCTTGGCGCGGTCCAGTAAATCAGATTCCCAGCTCTGAATTATTTGAGGAAGCTGGTTTAAGCGCTTGAGATAGGCCTCACAATCTCCTCCATTTCGGATCGGATGAAGGTAAAGTAGAAGTTCCTCTATTTTTATGTGTTGACCATCTTTCGGAGCCAGCGGATAAATCGTCTGGTAGGCCTCTAGCCGCTGAATCTCCTGCTGGAGGCTGTGTAACAAGTGAAGCTGACTCAAGCTATCCTTCTTTGAAATGGAAGCTTGCTCGATTGACTCTATGAGCTTTTCCAAACTGCCCTTTCGACGCAGGGCATACTGAGAGTTCCAGATCGGCAATCGGCCCGAAAACTGCAAATCTGGATTATCTGAGTCTGGCAACCAAAGACTCAAGCGGTAGGGATCTCTTCCTAGGTAAGTTTTTAGCCAAACTTTTTCCTCATCCAAGTTAATCTCCAGGCCTTGAGTGTAATATTGGTAAGCCAGATAGCCTCCACCTAAAATCAAAACGATAGGAAGAACACTGGTTATCAAGCTTTTGACAAGGTTATTCATGGCTTTAAAAAAGGGAAGTTCAACAGGTTAAATGACAAGATAGATATCTAAGTTTTCGAAATTTTATGAGCGGAAAATTAGGGTTTTGCAAGTTGGGATTGTAATCATAGTGTACCAAAACCCAAAGAAACTTTCCTTGCAAGATGCCTGACATCTTGTAGTGCTAGTGTGTGTAGTTTTTACCTTCTGGGGAGCCCTGCCACGGCTCCCCTCTTTTTTATTTAGAGGCTGCTTGGGATTTGGTATTTGCTTGCCAAAAGCAGGATTTTTGGGTTCTGACAAAGAGCTTCCCCAAGAAATAGTGGGCTATTTTGAGGGAAAATGATGCAGCCAGGTTCTAAAAAGACAATTTTGGTAGGTAAAAGAAAATTTCCAAAGAGCCTCTAAGCTGGACTTTGGCCATTTTGAGATGAATAGAAATCCCTCCTGAGGTCCTGGAAACGCTTATTTTTAATTATTCAACTTCAAGGTTTTAGACTGATGTTGATTAAATCAAGGCTGGGCTGCATTTGGTGTACTGGGGCGGTTTAGCGGGCTGGCCTGAAATGCAGTCCCGACGAGTCGGGATGCTTACTTTTTTTCAAAAAAAGTAAGCCCGGTTGAGCTTGCGAAATCCCGCTTGTCCAGGATGCCGCAAAGCGGTGCGGGAC
>CAZFPQ010000374.1:0-5869 GCA_964521065.1 uncultured Bacteroidia bacterium
CCGCGTTGTATAGAATGGCCACCTCTTCTTCTGGGTCTAGGCCAAAGTTTCCCGCCACGAGATCCAGGTCAGGCTGTTGCTGATTGCCACTTGGTGTAAACACGGAGCCTCCTTTAAATAGCTCCGTATTGGCCGCTAAGAAACCCGCATTGTCGTCGAACTTGTCATAAAATTCGATCATAAAGTAAACCGCGTGATTAATCCCGTCCTCTCCGATATAGGCGCGTGCGATGCCCTCTCCCGTTTGCTCTCCGAGGAAACTACCCGCCACAGTTGCCGTAGCTCCAACCAAATCAGGTCGCTTTCCTGCCTCCGAGCTACTAATCCATGAGCGTACCAAGGGCAAGCTACTGTTGGTGGGATCATAGCCCATTCCATAGATGGTCCCGCTGTTGTTGGTGGAAGACAGTTCCGTATAGGTCAAGATGATTTCTTGCTCTTGGATCAACTCCCTAGCGGTTCCCAGAGGGTCGAGGTCACTCACCTGAGCGAGGGCCCAGTTAGCTCCCATCAAGGTGATCATGGCGAGCAGAATCTGGATGTTTTTACATATAGATTGCATAACTGACAGTTTGAGGTTATGAGATGCCTCAAGGTCAGTTTTTAGCCCGATGGGGGCTTTACTTCAGCGCGCAAAGACTTGCACTGAGCGCGCAAAAGTGCCGCTTAGGAAGTTGCAGAGTGCTTTTTTTGAAAATCTGTTGGAGAAACCCCAAAAGCTTCAGAGAAAATGCGAGAGAAATAAGCAGGGGAAGAAATGCCGACTGCATCGGAAACTTCTGACACATTTCCGAAGTTTGCCACCAGCAATTGCTTCGCTTTTTGTAGGCGAAAATTTCGAAGGAATAGCGTAGGGTTAAGCCCCGTAAGGGCCTTGAGTTTTCGGTTGAATTGAGAGCGGCTAAGGGCCATTTCCTCAGCCAGCATTTCTACACTGAGTTCGCTGTTGTCCAAATTCTGCTCTAGAAACTCTGTGAGCTTTGATAGGAATCGAGATTCGCGAGAGCTGACTGCGACTTCGGCAGGTTTGAGAATGACTTCTCCCTGAAAACGGGCCTGTAGCCGCTTCTGCATTTTTAAAGCGCTTTCTACCACCAGCAGCAATTCGCGTGGGTTGAAAGGTTTCGACAAAAAGGCAAAGGCTTCCTTGCGCCAACCTTCCAAACGATCTTCCATGCTCGATTTAGCGCTCAGAAAAATAACGGGAATGTGGTCAGTCTGGTCATTATTTTTCAGTAGCCCCACGAACTCCATCCCATCCATCTTGGGCATCATGATGTCGGCGATCACCAGATCCGGGGTGTGGATTTGAGCAAGTTGGTAAGCTTCCGCCCCATCTGATGCAATCAGCAGTCTATAAGAATCTGACAACACGCTGCGTAGGTAATCCTGCATGTCAGGAATATCCTCTGCCATTAGGATCAGGGGAAGCTCTGCTCCTTTTTCTAAATCGCTTGGAGAATCTATCTCCTTGACTTCCTTGAGATCTAGTTTTTCAGCCATGGAAGTAGCCTCTAATCGAGTAGAGGCAAGAAAAGCTGCGGGTAAATGCTTGGTACCTTTGGGAAAAGTCAAGGTAAAGGTAGCCCCATGCCCCAGGTCACTTTTCACCTCAATGCTCCCTCCGTGCAGATCTACCAGTTCTTTGACCAGCGCCAGTCCAATCCCCGTTCCCGCCTCAAAGGGCCCATTTCCTGCCGTACTCGCCTGATAAAACGCTTCGAAGATCTGCGTGATCTCTTCTTCTGTTAGTCCTGGTCCAGAATCTCTTACCTCCAGGATGACTCGTTCTGGTTCGTCCTTGATCTTTAGCTGGAGGCTTCCTCCTTCTGGAGTAAACTTAAGTCCATTAGAGAGCAAGTTGGAGAGAATTTGCTGATACTTCTCCCGGTCTAAGTAGATCAAAATTTCTTGCTCCGGAGTGTGTATCTGATAGTCGAGTTGCTTGATCTCTGCTTTGGAATGAAAAGAACTGAAGATGATTCGGCTCCATTGTACAATGTCGGTTGGTCGGGCTTCCAGTGTAAGGTGCCCTTCCTTGAGTTTGGCTAAGTCTAGCACCTGATTGACCAACTCTAACAGGCGATTGGCGTTGCGACGCATCAGGTGAAGCTTCTTGCCCTGCTTCGTTTCTTCCCTGCTTTCTAGTATTTGCTCCAATGGTCCCAAAATCAAGGTCAGGGGCGTACGAAGTTCATGGGAAATCTGGGTAAAAAAGCGGGTTTTCATTTGGTCAAGCTTTCTCTCCTGAGTCAGTAAGGTCAGGTTTTGACGCTGCCTGAATCGAAAGAAGATGACCAGTGAGGCAATCACGGCCAGTACCAGTACCAATAAGGCTACCAACAGGTTTTGACGATTTTGACTTCTCAAGCGAACTTGCTCCAATTCTGCAATCTTCCGTTGGTCAACCTCCTTTTCGTAGTCTAAGAGCAAATATTGATATTCTCTCCTTCGCTGCAGGGAATTGAGCGAATCACTCACCTGCCGAAGCTCTTGTTGGTATTGATAGGCAGCCTGAAAATTGCCAAAATCAGCAGAGATGGTGACCAGCGTAGGAAGAACCTCCCGTATCTCCTCCATATAATTGAGCTGCCTAAAATCTTGGAGAGACCGCTCAGCCCAGTTTCGAGCCTCTTCCCTTCTCCCAAGTCCTAGATGAGCTTGAGCCAGCAATTCATAAACAGACCCCCGGGTAGGTAACTCTAAGTAGTCTGACTTCTGGGTAAGAATGGTGTCCAGAATCTGGATGGCCCTGAGGTATTGGTTTTCTTCAATTCTGAGGTCGGCCTGATTGGTTTTGATGCCTATTTCGTAGACCTCTGCATAGTAGGTCCCGATGCGTAAACGCTCTTTGGCATCTTCTAATACGGCCAATGCTACTTTGAGCAGGGAGTCGGCTTGGACGATTCGTCCTAGTTTTTTTTCACATATGGAAAAATTAATCAGGCTAGCCATCTTACCTTTTGGATGATCGATGCCCTGATAGAGCTCAAGAGACGCTAAATAATACTGTATAGCCTGTTCGTTTTCACGTTCTCGCGTAAGTGAAAAAGCCAGATTGGCATAAGCATCTCCCAGCGAGAGGCTGTCCTTCAATGCCATAAAGACTTCCACCGCCTTGATGTCGGCAGCCATGGCTTGCTTGCTCAGGTTAATAGACCGAAAGTAATTCCCATCTCGTAAATAGCTATCTCCCAGCCTCACTGAGTCTCCATAGGCGATGGCGGCAGCGCGGTACTCCTGTAGGATGGGAGGAATGCTGTCAAACCATTTCAAGTTGTAATAAGTATCTGGCAGATAGCTCCAGCCTTTCAATATTTCGTCGGATAGTTGGGCTTCTTGAGCCAAATTCAGTCCTGCCTGGTAATACTGGCGGGCGACAAGGAATTCTTGCTCCCCAAAAGCCAAGTGTCCCAGCAGATAATTTCCTCGAATTTGCCCAGTAGGATATCCGATGGAGTCTGATAGGGCAATGATTTTTTCTGCGTACACCCCAGCCATAGAATCTGATACCGCCCCGTTACCAGCGAGGTTAACATATACCGAAGCCAAATCCCTTCCTTGCGCTGTCTCCAATGCTTGGAGCAAGCTATCTCGAATCTCTACTTGCTCATTAGGGGAAAACTGAGCGACCAGCGCTCCTCCACATAGCAAAATGGTCAATGAAAAGTATTTGGTCCAAGCAAATCGCTGCATGTTGAATAAAGGCCGAGTAGTGAAGGGGGAATTCAACTGTTTATGTTCTCTCTTGGAGCAATAGAGATGGAAAACTGCCCTATGCTTCTCCACTATTAAGAGGCAAAAGATTGGCAGGAATTCATAATCGACATAAATATTAGCAATATCAAATAAGCCAGTGCCTGAAATGTGTAAAGCATCGGGGGTAACGTGATGAAAGTCTAGGCCAAAGGCATGCCTGAAATTTCTCCTTCGGTTGCGTTTCCAAGTTGCCTCGGCTAACTTGGATCGCGCTGATTCAACCTGCAATAGAAGAATTACTCCTATGAAACTCTCCGCCGATCTGGTCGTGGCCTCTCCCGAGGGATGGATAGAAACCGTACTCGAAGATTTTGATGCTTTTTTGATGGACCATGCCAATTGTGAGCGCAAAGCCAGTTCCATGGCCATGAGCTTTGTGGCTCGCTACCCAGACCGGCTGGAGATCATTCCCGAGTTGATTGAAACGGCCATCGAGGAACTGGAGCATTTTCAGCAAGTATACCAAATCATGGAGGCGAGGGGCTTGCAGCTCCCCCACAAAATCGCGGAGGATGCCTACGTCAAGGAACTCCTCAGTCATTGCCGGACCGGGCGCGATGAGCGCTTCATCGACCGCATGCTGTGGGCCTCGGTGATCGAGTGCCGAGGGGCAGAGCGTTTTCGCATGGTCTACCAAAATCTTCCTGCCGGAGACTTGAAAAAGTTCTACCATGAGCTATGGGCTTCGGAAGCCAAACATGGGCACATTTTCGTAAAAATGCTGTTGAACTACTTTGACGACGACCCCATCTACCAACGATTGGATGAATTGGTCAATATCGAGGCAGAAACCCTGCGCAAACTACCCTTGAGACCAGCCTTGCACTAACAGAATCAGAGGCCGAAAAACAAAGAAACCAGGGAGCACAAACGCTTGGATGTTTGCCAAAGCCCGAGCTTCTGAATATTTTGACCGCCTCAACTACTCCACGATTGTCCCAGACTACCCACAATCCCAGAGACGTGCTGGTCCAAGTACACGAGTACTTCGGAGGGCAAGGCTTCTTTTACACCCGCCAAACGGTGGCCAATTATTACGTGTCCCTCAAGACCAAGCCTTTTGTCATTCTCGCCGGCCCATCGGGCACGGGAAAGTCTCAGTTGCCTAGGCTCTTTGCCGCGGCCTTGGGGCACGCCGATCGCTGTCTGACCATACCCGTCCGACCCGATTGGACCGATCCAGGCGATATTCTGGCCTTCCCTGATCTACAAGGGCGATACCGCCGACATGCTTTATTGCGTTGGATTTTGCGAGCAAATGCAGACCCCGAGCATCCTTACTGGGTAGTCTTAGATGAGATGAACTTGGCCAAGGTGGAGTACTACCTCTCGGACATTCTCAGCATCATGGAGACTCGCCGTTGGGAAGATGGCCACATCCTTACCGACCCCTTGTTTGGACCGATCGACGAAACAACTTCGCATCCAGAAGACCAGGACTTAGTTGGCCTCACTTGGCCTCAGAATCTCTATTTAGTAGGAACCGTCAACATTGATGAAAGCACCCAAGCCTTGAGCAAAAGAGTGCTGGATCGCAGCAATGTGATCGAAATCAATGAGGTAAGGTTAGACTGGCCCGAGGAAACGACCCCCATTGAGCCTTTGTCATCCGTTTTCCAGGACTTTACCACCTCTGAGTACCTCAGCAGTCATGATCTCGGGAAAGAAGAAAAGGCCATCCTCAAGACCCCCATGCACTGGCTGAGCCAAGTACACCTCTTGATGGGCAAGTATGACTTGCCGCTGGGCTATCGACTGAGGGATGAATTTGCTTTTTACATGCTCTACCGAGAGCGAATCAAAGAATTGGTAGCGGAAGGAGAAGCACTAGATCGCCAGTTTTTACAAAAAATATTGCCCAAGGTCTACGGGGTCTCCCCCCGTCTAGGCATGCTGCTAAAGGAAATGATGGCCTTGCTAGCCCCCAAAGCCATGCAAGACCTTAACCTTGAACTATCGAACTTGGAAGACATTGAGGTTCGCCTAAAGGATCCTTTTCGTCGCAAACTCCCCTTCCCTCGCTCGCTGGAAAAATTGCTATTGATGTATCGCCGCTTCGAAGAAGAAGGCTTTGTATCCTACTGGTTGTAATGGGAAGCGGGAAGCGGGA
>CAZFPQ010000375.1:0-5845 GCA_964521065.1 uncultured Bacteroidia bacterium
ATCTCGATACCCTTTCCTTGAACCAAACGGACTTGGTTAACTCCGTTTTGGTAAGCCAACAGGAGACCGATGAAATAGAGTTGAACTTCCGAATCCCTCGTGATCTTCCCATTTTTGGCTTGAGCTTTGAGAGCTCTGATGGCATTTTCATTGACAACTTTGCCTCCCGTGGCAACAGTGGAATGAACCTCATCGAGATCCCAGGTCCTACCTTGGAGAAATTCCACCAAGAGCTGGAATATGATTTAATTGTCCTGCAATTTGGCTTGAATGTGATCTCTACCAAAAGAAAGAATTTCACGCATTATGAACGAGGAATGGAGCGGGTGGTACGTCATTTTCAGACGCATGCTCCAGGGGCAGCCATCTTGCTGGTTGGGGTGAGTGACAAGAGCACCCATTACCAAGGGAAGATGCAAACCGATCCTTCCGTCCCCCTCATCATTGAAGCTCAGAAAAAGGTCGCAGAAAGGACCGGAGTGGCCTTCATGGACCTCTACGAACACATGGGAGGCAAAAATTCCATGATTCAATGGGTAAAAAACGATCTAGCCCGACGAGACTATACCCATCCCAACCATCGAGGTGCCGAAAAGGTAGGAGAGCTGGTCAAGACCTATCTGACCGAAGAGTTCAAGCAATATAAAGAGGGAGATTCTTCCTCCTCCGAAGGCCAAATGGCCACCCGATAATATGCCTTAGCAGTATTTCATTGCACGTAAGATTCAGCTCGAATTATTTTCAAAATTAGGATTAGGCTTCCCTTATATTTGTTTGGTCGCGACGGACGAATGCCTGTATAGCATTCGAGAGCGAGCCGAGACCTATCCATGGACCCTATACCTAATTCAGCCCAAAATGCAGCCCCATCCTCTTCGGTAGCCCATTGGTGGCCAACCGTGCTAGCTGCATTACCGGAAACTTCACTTCTCCTGGATGATCAACAGATCATCGCCCATAAAAAGGGAGATTTTTCTCTTTTTTATTCAGGCAATGCGCCCAAAATCGGTCATCCTTGGGATAAAAATCTCACTCCTTCTCTCTTACAGAGGATAGCACCTTTGCTAAGTTTAATGCCCCAAAGGGAAGGAAAGTCGGTCGAATTGCATATCCCAAGTTTCCACCAGCGACTTGACCAACCCGCCCAGCCACTTCGAGTCAAGTTGAGGGAAATCATGCTCCCAGAGCAGTCAGAGGCCTATACCATTCTGAGTTTTGAGGTAATCAGTTGGCTACCAGAACACCAGGTCAGCGTTCCAGAAGGAGTGGCTCCAGCCAATTATTTAGGCATGCTGGAGGCTACCGTTCAGCAAGTGCAGGAAGCCATTCTGATCACCGATTGGGGAGAATCGCCCCATCCCAAACCAGTAATTCAATTCATTAACCAGGCGTTCAGCCGATTATTTGGTTACAGCCCCGCCGAGGTGCTGGGGCGCTTCCCCGAGTTTATGCTGGGAAAGATTTCAGATGGGACCATATATGAACGCATAGGTGCTACAGGAGATAGCCTTAAGCCCAAAAAGTGGGAACTATTTCTGAGCAAAAAGAATGGGAGCCAGTTCTGGGCTGAGGTGGGACTTACTCCCATTTATGACCGACAAGGTCAGGGCAGAAATTGGGTGTATACCATTCGGGACATCAGTGAACGGAAAGAAAGTCAAGCCTTGCTCGCCCAGTCAAAAGCCAATTTGACGGCCCTGATCAATACCACCAAGGACATGATTTTGTCCATCAGTGACCAAGGGGATTTGCTCACCATCAACGAAGCCTATGAGGAGCTTCTGCAGCAACGCTATGATCTACGGGTACAAATCGGAGATCCCATTCTTTCGATGATCCCTGAAGAGCGAAGGGTATTTTGGCAACCGAGAATAGACCGGGCCTTGTCTGGGGAAGAGGTTCGAGAGGAGCAAACGGACGAATATGGCGGGGAAACTCGGTTTTTTGCCGTGAGCATCAATCCCATTCACCAACACGGAGAGGTCATTGGCTGTGCCATCTTTTGCCGCAACATCACTGAACATCGCCAAGACCAGTCCGCCTTACAGCGATCTAACCAGTTTTTGGATAGCCTGGTAGACATTGCCCCCATCGCTCTTTACACCAAGGATTTAGAGGGTCATTTCACCTTTGTAAACGCCAAAATGGCGGCCTTAATGCAACAGTCGATTTCGGACATCGTCGGTAAAAGTAGCCAGGAACTGATGTCTCCTGAATATGCAGCGGAATGCAAGGTGAGAGACCAGAAGTTATTATCGGAAAATCTTCCCCTCTTGATTGAGCAAGACTACCCAATCGAGGGCCAACTCCTTCATTTCCAGCATCTGAGCTTTCCCCTATTGGATCGAGACAGTAAAGCCGTTGGCATTGGAGGAATCGTTTGGGACATCACGGACATCAAATCCGCAGAAAACAAACTATCGGGCCTCAGTGAGCGCTTGCTACTGGCTACCCAAGCCGCCAATTTGGGGGTCTGGGAGTACGACCTGACCACAGACCACTTGATTTGGAATCAGCAGATGCTTCAGATATATGGGGTAAAGAAAGAAGAGTTTCGCGGGAAAAATTTGGATTGGGTCACCCGAATCCATCCCGATGATCGAGTTCAGGCTTTGGAAGAAGTGATGCAAACCCTGCAAACTGAGCGAGCCTTGCAGAACCAATTCAGGATCATCAGGCCTGATGGACAAGTTCGCCACCTCTCCAACCATGCCATTGCCAAAAGAAAAGAGGATGGAACTCCCCATCGTTTGATCGGAGTAAACTTTGACATTACCGAGCAGGTAGAACTCGACAAAAAAACCCAGCGCGCAAGGGAATTGGCTGAGGAGATGGCCCGACTCAAGACCAACTTTTTGGCCAATATGAGTCATGAGATCCGTACCCCTCTCAACGGGATTTTGGGCTTGCTACCCATCTTGCGTCAAGAAAGCAACCCGGAGGCCCAGGGAGAGATCTTTGACATGCTAGATCGATCTGGCCAAAGGCTGCTCGACACCCTGACTGGCATCCTGGATCTAGCCCGCAGCGAAGCCGAACATGGCAAGATTTCTTATTGCTTATTGGACTTGAATGAGTCTGTAGTGGACATTTTCGAATCCCTCAAAAGCGTGGCCAGCAGCAAAAAACTAGACTACCAGCTACAAGCTCTTCCAGACCAAGCATTCATTCTCGCAGAGGCAGCAATGATCAACCAGATTTTGACCAACCTAGTTGGCAATGCCTTGAAATTCACCGAGACAGGTCACGTACAAGTCCGTCTAAGCCGCTTAGAGGAAGGGGAAAACCCGCTGTTGGTCGTTCACATCCAAGACACGGGGGTGGGCATTTCTCCCGAACACCTTGAAAAGGTATTTTTGCCCTTCACCCAAGAAAGCGAAGGGACCAAGCGGCAATTTGAAGGCAGCGGTTTGGGACTTTCCATCGCCAAGCGCTACACTGAGATGGTGGGCGGCCGCATCGAAGTCGATAGCATCAAAGGCCAGGGCAGTCATTTCAAGGTCTTCTTCCCAGAGCAAAAAGCCGAATAGCACGGAGCACCTAATCCTTCTGCTTACAGCGCAAGCCTGAGCCCATGGCAGGTTATTCAGAAAAAAATTGTCCAGATATTAAGGCAAAAGTCAAAAAAGTGGTACTTTTGATCCCGCTGCACGCGTAGCTCAGGGGATTAGAGCGTTGGTCTCCGGAACCAAAGGTCGTAGGTTCGATTCCTACCGCGTGTACTTTAAGACATCAAAATTTGTAAAATCGCCTCATGCATTCCGTATGAGGCGATTTCGTTTTTAAGGGGATTCAGAATAGGCGATGTTTTTACCAATTAGCGACACTTGTTTGAGGGAGTGAGTGCAGATCAGGCTATAAGGTAGGCTGCTCAGTTTGGCTAGAAATCTGTACGGCTTTTTTGGCGCATCAAATCAAGAATCGGCAGCAAAGCTTCTTTCTCATAAAAGTCATTCTGACGAGCGCCAGCGAGGAAGAATCTCAACGGTGGCACTGGCCCCGCCCCCTCATGAATACAACCCCAAAGCAGGCACCATCGAAAGTTGGAGTGAAAAGTGAAACCCGTGAGATCTTTCACTAGCGTTCAGGACGCCCCAAGCGAGTGGTTAAGTTTGATTTAAAAAGAACCGATTGGCTTTACTCACCGTGTTAAGGGCATGTTTCTATCCCCCTCACTTCTTCTTCCGGACATCCTGGAAAATAATATTTCCATTGCTGTCCTTGGCCATGATCTTGTTTTGCTTGGCGGGCCCCTCTTCAGGCCCCTCGTCCTGGATAATCTGGTTGTTAGAACTGTTCCTGAGCTCGATGATGTTCTTTCTGAGCTGCTCTTGGTCCACAGGGGCCAACTCATCTAAGGGCAGACGCCAGTCTGCCTCACCTTGCTGGAAGAGCTGCCAGGGCATCTGGGTCGGAGTACGGCCTCCAAGATCAAGGAGGTCTCGGTAGAGCTGCCTTACATCGGCTTTGCGGCTCATGAGGGTGGCGCTGGATGCCTCGTGAAAGGCATCGCTGACGCCAGCGCCCCCCAGCAGGCTGCGGTAAAAGTGGGCGGCAAAATCCCTCGCGGCCTGGTCCTCGATGGCGGTATCGGTGGCGATGACCATCTGTACCCCAGCGTTGAGCAACCCCTGGGCCTGCTCTCGGGTAGAGCAGCCATTGAGGAAGACCAGTTTCAGTCCCTTTTGCCGGGACAGGAAGTCCGCCAGGGAAGCCGCATCGGCCATAGCCGACGACTGCAGGCCAGAACGAAAAACCAACTGATACCCGTCAGCGTGGCCGCTGTAGTGCAGCAGGCATACCGCGTCGCGCTGCGCCTGAAAAGCCTTGACCAAGCCCTCTGCTGTAACGGAGGGGAGAGAAACAGGCTGGATGCCCTTTTCAGCAAAAACCTCCAGCAGGGCCGCATGCTCCTCCGCCACATGCCGGAGGAACTTGCCTGCTTTGTCGTTTGCGAAGCTTAAGAGGATGTTCATGATCTATGAGGGTTAAAAGGTAGGCTATTCAGTTTGGCAGCTAACTCTTTCGGCGTTTTTTAACCTGTTAATCTAATCCAGATTCCTAACCACTCAGGCGGGTTGGGTCGAAATCCGGCGGTCGGGGCGGCCTGCGTTTGGCCTGGGATTTCGAGCGTTTTTGCCTACTCTTTGCGCTCAAAAAGTAGGTCCCGCGGATCGAAGATTCCGGGAATCGGAAAGGCGACACGCCAATTGGAAAAGGCCAAAAACTTTAAAGACCGAAAAGTGAAGGATGAAAAAACACCAAATTGAACAGCCTAGGTTAAAAGTGGGAGAACCCAATAGCAAAAAACAAGAACAGGGTTGAATAACCCTAAGCACCAACCCAATATACCACCGATCAGATCACCTCTCATCAGGGCCATCCGATTCCTGCAGCCACAGCCGGATCTCCTCCGCCTCCGCCTGCACTTCTTCGGGGATCGTCTCCAGGATGACCATCACCTCTAGTATTTGTAGATAAAGATCTCGGACGGTTCCATCTCCACTAGGATGAGGAAGGTCCTTCCAGGCTTCCATCTTGGCCCGAGCTGCTTCGCCGTTTCCCTGTACCAGCAGCAAGATCGGCTCGACACCTTTGTACCAGGCATTTTTACTATCCAGCCCTATACACAGCTGTAATGACGAATCGGCCTTTTCAAAATCCCCAAGCAATAGTCGACAAGCTGCTAAATTACCAAAGTTCGTTGCCAGCTCACTGCTATCCTCTTCGAGACTTTCCCAATCCTGTAATTCCATTTCTAGCTGGTCTATCTGTCCGAGAACATTTTCTTCGAGGTCTCTTTTTTCCTCCTCCTGGGTTTTGGGAGAAATGTCGCAATTGGGGA
>CAZFPQ010000376.1:0-5832 GCA_964521065.1 uncultured Bacteroidia bacterium
AACTAGATTATATTTGTATCAAATTAACCCAGCAAACTATGTCAAATCCCTCTATGACTCCTCAAGAAAGTTTGGCGCTCATCCAGAATGTCATCTCCGAAGCGCGTGAGCGGCATGAAGAAAGTGGCTTGGTATACATCTACTGGGGCGCCGCGGGTGCCTTGGCCAGCTTGGGGCATTTTTATTTGCAGCAGCAAGAAGCTTATCACCTCATTATACCCCAGTGCTCATCAGTGATGCGCTACTTATCACCTCATCTTCGTGCCTTGGCTGCTCATGCCCATTGCGGGCGTACTGTCTTACTTTCTATTTCCTCACTACCGAAAGGAGCAGCGACAGTCCCGCAACGTGATTGGGATCTTGATCCGCAATCTATGGCTGCTTGCCGCGGGCAACATCATGATTCTGAGCTTTGCTCTGCCCATGGAGCTGGGAAAACATCTGATTCCCTTCCTCTTGGTTTTGTTGGGGTTCAGTTTGGCCCTCTCGGGTTTAGCCATCTCCAGTAGGGTATTGTTTTACGCAGGCCTCTTCGCCAACTTTGTAGGCCTGGTAGGTTTCTGGGTGCCGGGGAGCTTTCATCCCCTGCTCCTGATCGGGGTAAATGTCATATCAATGATCATTCCCGGAATCATGTTAAATCGTTCTTATCGGGAAAGAGCCCATGTATAAAGATCTGGATCCCATCTTACATTCTCAGTTGCGGCTTACCATCATTTCGCATTTGGTAAAGCGCCGTGAAAGCGATTTTAAAGAATTGAAATCTCTTACCCAAGCTAACTCGGGCAATGTGAGTATCCAGATCAATAAACTCGAAAAAGCGGGCTATATCACCGTGACCAAAGGTTTTAAAAACAACTATCAACATACCAGCATCGAGCTAACTGAGCAGGGGCTCAACGCGTTTGAGGCCTATGTCAAGGCTCTTCAGTCCTACATCGAGATAGGGTCTGGAGTAGAAGAGGATGCCAAAGGTTAAGCATGTCCTGCCCCAATTTGTCTGGCCCTTCTACTCAGAAGGAAAGGAAATCTACGTCTGTTTTTAAGCAGAAGGCCAAAAGAAAATCGGTAAGCGAGGTAAGGAGCTAGGGGATAAGTAGCTTTCATTCAGACGAATGCCTTTCCCCTAACCCGTAGCCCATACCCCCTACTCCGATTTCGTCTGTCCAAGTGCTTAAGCACAGGGTGCCCTTGGCTCCCCAGTAAATCATGGTCTTGCTAATGGCTGAATTGCTTCAGTCCAGGGACTCTCCATGTCCCAATATCCCAAAGTCTCAATGTCACTTATTCAACATCTCAAACTCTTAATATCTATGAAAAAGCGATTGGTATTATTCATCAGTGGCCTCATTGTACTCCTCATGGGAGGCTTTATCTTCACCCAAACTGCGGTCGCGTTTCCGCCGGAAGCACCTGCCTATGAAGAGCAACTGTCTGAAGAGCAGCCCTTAGATTCTAGCTTGTATTTGATTGAGAAGCGTATTTTTCAGGCCTTTGTCCAAGGCATTATGAGCAAGGATCCCCAAGCTCTTCTTGCGATTGAGGAGGAGCTAGACCTCCTGTTCCAAACAAGCAAACAAGCGCTAGCCCAATATTGGCTTAGCTATGCGCTGTATTATGAGTCGATTTTGCATCTCCAATTGTCTCAACAGGAAGAGGCTGAACGTGCGGTTACCCAGGCCATCGAAGGCATAGAGTCACTCAAGGCCATGAACTCCGAAGACTATGCCTTGCTGGCTTTGATGAAGAGCTTTTCCATTCAGTTTGCCGCTCCCATGAAGGCTCCCTTGATTTCTGGGAAATCAAAAAAACTGGCCAATCGTGCCTTAGCGATCGATGAGCGTAACCCACGGGCTTACTATGTGCTAGCCAGTAATGACTTCTACACCCCGGAGCAATACGGTGGAGGTAAAGTTGCCGAAGGGTATTTGAATAAATGCCTAGCCCTACCCGCTCAAGCCGTAGAAAACCCTTACTTGCCCAGTTGGGGTAGGGTGCTAGCTCACGAAATGATGCTGAAACTCTTGATGAGGCAAGAGCGCTGGGAAGATGCCAAAGCTCATTTCAAAGTAGCCAATCAAGAATTTCCAGATAGTTATCAAATCACTCAGTTGGGTGCTGAATTGGTCAGTCGATAAATGCTCCCTTGTATGTGTAAACCTAAGCAAACCCACCACATCCTGTTGACCATGCTTCTGATCCTCATCCTGAGCCCCCTGTGGGCTCAGGAGCAGGTCAGGGGGCAGGTAACCCTCCCAGATGGCCAGCCGGCTTTTGCGGTGAAAATATTTTGGCTGCGGGCACCAGAGCAGGCGGTATTGACCGACTTTTCTGGGAGTTTTGAACTGCGCTTATCAGCGGAGCCTAGCGATAGCTTGGCGCTCATCTTGCCAGGCTATGAGTGGATCAAACTTCCTTTATCAGCCATTTCATCAGGAGAACAGTTGCAGGTTGAGCTGCACGAACCCAGCCTAAGTCTAGCTGAAGTGGCCATTGAAGCCCGGCGACCCATTGCAGAGGCTTTTGCCGTAGAGGAAATGGATCGCATGGATGTATACCTGAACCCCGTTTCAGCAGGGGATCCCCTTCGGGCCATTGCAGGTCTAGCAGCCTCTACCAATACAGAAGAATCTGCAAACCCCTCTTTACGCGGTAGCAGCGCGGTGCGTACCCGGGTGATCTATGATGGAGTGCCTATCTATCGCCCAGTACGGAGTAGCCAGCTGAATGGATTGGGCCTTTTTAGCTTGTTCAACACTGAAATGTTGCAGTCTCAGCTGGTCTTTCCGAGTAATCCACCCCTAACCTATGGCAATAGCAGTGGCGGTTTGGTCCAGATAGAATCGAGTCAGGAAGTTTCTGCCTCAGCTTGGCAATTGTCAGCGGGTATGGCCAATCTGGGCCTCTTTCGAACCCAAAAACTGGGAGAGAAAGCTTTCTTTCAGGCTTACGGCAATCATCAGTTTTCACAGCTATTCATTGCTGGAAACCGAGCTTCATTGCCCTTTTTACAAGCCTTCCAAACCCAAGATGCAGGCATCAAGTTTTTTGTTCCCCTTTCTGAGCGATGGACGTTGCAGAGCTTTTCATATGGCATCCGTGAGCGTGCCCAAGTGGGCATCCAAACCTACGCGTATCAGGACACGGGCCGCAGTAAGAGCCTCCGGAGCTTCCATCTCATGAGGGTTCAGCGTAGAGGAGACCAAGATGTATGGTCTTTCCACGCAGGAGGAGATTGGGGAAGGAGTCGATTTGCCTATGGCAACCTCCGTACCCGGCAAGGTGCCGAGCAACAATATGCCGCCGTGAGTTACAAGCGCTACGCCAACCGACAATTTACTTGGCAGGCCGGGATAAATTATGATGGTTTGCGGCGAAGCTTTAGCGATACCAGTAGCCTCTACTACTTTGCTTTGAGTCCCTCGTCTCCAGTGGAGGTGATTGATACCACCATGTATCGACCTTTGTTAGAAGGGCATCTATTTGCCCGTTGGCAACCCAATCAGCGTTGGCTGTTGTCTGGAGGGCTGCGGAGTAACCTTCCCCTTTCGGGGCAGGCTCCCTTCCTTAGCGGCCAGTCGAGTCTGCGTTTTTCGCCCAATGCGAAGCATTCCCTCCTGCTTGGGATGGGGCGCTATCACAGCTACATTGTACCTAATTTTTTCCTTCGCGGCAATGAACTCCTACGCAGCGATCAGTTAGCATTGGACTATACTTTTCAACATTCATCAACTAAGATCACGGGAGCCCTATTTGCCAAACGGGAAAGTGGCCTTCAGAACGATGGGTTTCTGTTTGTAGAGCGTGCAGACATTGTTGGATTTGAGGCATCCTGGCGGCAAAATATCGGACAACAATTGGAGCTTCAGGTCGCTTATACCGGCTTGATGCACCAAATCCGTTTCGATCTCCATGAAAAGGCTTTTCCCGGTAGCAGAGACTTACCCTGGTTTGTAAAGGGAGCTTTGAGTTGGCTTCCACCTCGCTTAGGGAGTTTCTCCCTTAGTTACCTAGGACGTTCTGGTACCCCATTCACTCCCATCATTGGCGGGGTGTTTCGGGACGATCTGCAACAGTTTGAGCCTGTGTGGAGCGAGGACCTAAACCAGCTAAGGACCGCTGCCTATCACAATTTAAGTCTGGGATATAGCCGATACCTCAGGTTTTCGCAGGGAAGTTTGGTCGCATTTCTTAATGTAAACAATGTGCTTAACCGCTTAAATCCTAGGGAACCCATGTATGAGGCAGACTTCGGGGCCTTTTCCTGGCAGCCCTTCTCACTACGTACCTGGTATGCGGGATTGGTTTGGCGCTGGGAGGCGGCGGATGGGGAGTAAGCAAAGGCTAACTAGGCTTTGTGGGCTCGACATTCACATTTTAGGATGACATCCCTGTCAGGAAAGGGCTATAACTGATTTTATATATTCCGAGTTTTCGGTTTAGTTGCAGCATGATTACGTCCCTGACGATGAGTATATAGCATTTTGTAGAGGCAAGTAGTGGATTTGTCCTCAATGATCTCAATTTTACAAAATCTCATTATCTCATCGTCTCCTAAAGAATGACTTGCTCTACATGAAAGTTAGTTATTGGATCGAGGTCCTGATCAACCCCGAAGAAAGCAAACGTGTGTTGCGGGTGCCAGGTGCCAAACCCCTCTCTTCTAATGTGGTTCATTTTTTTGAGTTTTCTCAAGAACACAGCCCTCACTGGTGTAGAATTGAAGACCTATTGGATCAATGGGAGGAGTATTTGCCTCAATTTGAAGAGGTTGGAATTCATGCTCCAAGGGCTGCTGTATGGATGAACTATGAGTGTGGGGAGCCTGAGATCTCTCTCGATTTAGATCCTATGACCCTTTCTCGTTTAGGCAGTGCTGGACTAAGATTGTGCATTTTGGGAGATCATCACCGCCCTGCAGAGCCTCAGGTTCATTGGCTACCAACCCAAATCAATGGTTGCTGGTCTGAACCAGTAGAGGATGCTGGATTGCCATCTCACCGGGTAGAAGTTTGGTTAGATGACCACAGTGTCTGGGAAGGATACGCTGCTACTAGGCCACAGTTGATGGGGCATTGGTTCAAAAATCGAACTAAGGTCAAGGTGTCTTGGCAGCCAGGGCTGCTGGTGGTGGACGAAATGGACGAAGAAAGCATCGAAAATGGCATCATTGCCCTTCTACGGAGGGGAGCGTTTGAGCAGGTGTTTAAACCTAAAGCTGGAGAAGCCCCATCTGAAGTCAGAGAGGCAGGGTGGGAACTGAATATTCTGCATGATCCTCGTCAGCCCAATCCTTTGCAAGGGCTCAATGCTCGGTTCAAAAACTGGCGGCAAACTCCTCTGTCTTCCCGACAGGAAACCTTAGGAGAAATGCTGAAAGAGGTGGGCAAGGAGTATCCTCGCCTAAGGGAAGAGGGATATTTTAAACGAGATATTTCTCTGATTTGGCATCAGCCCTATCGAGAACAGGTTCGCATGGAGGTCAGTCCAGAAATGATGCTTAGCGTTGGCGCGCTGGGTCACCACTTGCAGCTAGCGAGCTTTCCCCAGGCTCAGCGGGTAGCTAGATATTGGGAGGACTAAAGAGGAGGAATAGGTAGAGATGGCGGGTCAAGAAAGAGTTAAGGGGTGAAGAAGTTAAGGGGTGAAGAAGTTAAGGAGTGAAGAAGTTAAGGGGAGTTAGGCGGAAACTAACAGAATCCTTATGCTGCTTAGAGACTGTTTGGGTTTTGGTATTTCGAGCCCAAACGCTGGATTTTTTGGTTCTGACAAGCAGGTTTTTTGAAGAATAGCGAGCTATTTCGAGAAAAATCGGCGCGGTCAGACTCCTAC
>CAZFPQ010000377.1:0-5831 GCA_964521065.1 uncultured Bacteroidia bacterium
GGAGTTAAGGGAGTTAAAAAACTAATTATCAACTATTTAACTTCTTAACTTTTTTTAACTTTTTTTAACTTTTTTTAACTTTTTTAACTTTTCAACTCCTTAACTACCCAAGAGACCTCCCTCTTTTATCATCTTAGCATCAATGCACATGAGCTTTGTCTGCGCCCCGTGGAATGCGGATGTCTTCCACGATTTGCTGAATTTCAGCGGGTGGCGGGGGTGTCAGGCGGCTCACGGTAATCGTTACGATCAAGTTGATCAGCATGCCTAGGGTACCGATTCCCTCAGGAGAGATGCCAAAGAACCAGTTATCGGGTGTATTGAGTTCGGGATTGGCGATCTTAAAGTAGATGATGTACGTCGCGGTAAATACGATACCTACGATCATACCGGCAATGGCGCCAGAGCTATTGGTACGCTTGCTAAAAATTCCTAGCAAAATGGCAGGGAAGAAGGAGGAGGCCGCCAAGCCAAAGGCGAATGCTACCACCTGCGCCACAAAGCCCGGAGGGTTCATGCCAGCGATGCCCGCTCCTACTACCGCGACCCCAGCCGCAATACGAGCATAAGTCAGCTCTTGCTTATCAGAGATATCAGGCATGAAGGTCTTCTTCAACAAGTCGTGGCTGATGGAAGTAGAGATCACCAACAGCAGTCCTGCCGCCGTACTCAACGCCGCTGCCAAACCACCCGCTACCACCAAGGCAATCACCCAATTAGGCAGGTTGGCTATTTCAGGAAGGGCCAATACCATGATGTCGCGGTCGGGGACAAACTCGTTGCCTTGCCAGCCGTTAGCTGCTGCCAAAGCTTGACCTGCTTCAGACTGGTCGTTATAATATTGAATGCGACCGTCGCCGTTTTTGTCTTCATACTTAATTAAGTCAGCGTCTTGCCAGTTTTTGATCCACTGGGGAGCGGTGGCGTATTCTACCCCTTTGCCATCGGCCCCCATCACGGTGTCGATCATGTTGGTACGGGCAAAGGCGGCAATGGCAGGAGCAGTGGTGTACAACAAGGCGATGAAAACCAAGGCGTAACCGGCAGATTTACGGGCGTCAGATACTTTAGGAACGGTGAAAAAGCGGACAATTACGTGAGGCAGACCCGCCGTACCCAACATCAAGGCCGCCGTGATGAAGAAGACGTCTACGGTAGACTTGGTGCCAGACGTATATTCACTGAAACCTAGGTCCGTGTTGAGTTGATTCAACTTATCAAGTAGGGAAATCCCTTCTGCTTTGAATTCCCCGCTGATGAATCCAGCTTGTGGGATGGCGGTACCCGTAATTTGGAGGGACAAGAAGATGGCTGGTACCAAGTAGGCAAAAATCAACACGCAGTACTGAGCTACTTGGGTATAAGTGATCCCTTTCATGCCGCCCAATACGGCGTAAAAGAATACGATGGCGATGCCAATGATCACCCCTACGTCAAAGGGCACGTCCAAGAAGCGTGAAAACGCCACCCCTACCCCTTTCATCTGACCTACGATGTAGGTAAAAGAAACAAAAATGGCACAGAATAACGCCACCAAACGAGCCACGTTGATGCCGCTCTTGGTTTCGCGGCCACGGTAACGCGAGCCAATGAAGTCGGGCACCGTAAACTGCCCAAATTTTCGAAGATAGGGCGCTAGCAACAGGGCTAGGAGAACGTATCCACCCGTCCAACCCATAAGATATACCCCGCCATCATATCCCATAAAGGAAATCAAGCCGGCCATAGAGATGAAAGAAGCAGCCGACATCCAGTCAGCAGCGGTGGCCATGCCATTGGCAAGAGGGGATACCCCTCCACCGGCCACGTAAAAGTCTTTCGTCGAACCTGCGCGAGACCAAATCGCAATGCCGATGTAAAGGGCAAAGGTCAGGCCGACGATGAGAAAAGTCCATATTTGAAGATCCATGATGAAAATCAATTAAGGTGAGAAGTTGGAATAGCTAGGAAAAGAGGCAAGACAGCTTACATGAGTTAGCAAGCCAGTCTGAGGTCTTTTCTCATCACTTTTCGTCTACGTCGTACTCCTTGTCTAAGCGGTTCATCAAGTAGACGTACACAAAAATCAAGGCCACGAACACATAGATAGAAAACTGCTGGGCCCAAAGGAAGCTGCCACCAATGATGGCCATTCCGTAGGAAGCGAAGAACCAGATTGCTAGTAGAATACTCAGATACAGCAGGTTACGCTTCCAATACTGTTTTAAGTCTTTCATTGCGAATAGCGTTTGATGTTAAGATGCAGAAGTAAGATAACAAAGTTTCTAACTATTTACATAGCTATATATATAAAACCCTCTACAAGAGCACCATCATTTGTAGTCGTAGGAAGCTGGTGACTTTGGCATCGCCTAGTTCCACTTCAAACTGATTGCGCTGATATTCCAGGGTAATCTTGGAGTTATGTCCGTCTAGGAACCAGTTGGCTCCAATGCCCATGCTGGTAGAGTTGGGGGTGGCATAGTTTTCATGGGCTTCTAAAGACCGGTTGGTGAAATGCACATAGGGTTGTAGGCGGCCTAATTTTTCCATTTTGGGCAAAGCAAGTCCAGCCTGGGCGTACAGAATGTCCCCGGTACCTACCCTGCCAACACCTCCAGTCCAATTGGGACCCCAGCTATGACGGGTGTAGCTCCCGTATGCCGTAACGGCTAGCGTAGAGCCGACAGGAGCATCATAGAAGACATCAGCTGAGAAAGAGGTAGGACTGATTACTTGGTAGTCATTGACTGCAGCATTGGCATCATCATAATAAACAGCCCCTTCACGATGGTGAAGAAATCCCGCTCCAATGTTGAAGACTTTTTTCCCGCCGAGGTAAGTACCCACAAAGTAAGGAAGGGTATTGCCCTCTTTGTCCAAAAACTGATAGTTGACATAGCCAGCCAGCACCATTCCTCCACCAGGGCGATCAGGATTGCGATAAGCAGCTTGATTGATGATACGGCTTGCCTCTCCACTGCTGTCCATCACGGACAACGATTCAAAGCTCCGGCCTCGGGTAGGGTTGTTGAGGGCTTCGTTTACAGCAAAACGGAAATCAAGCTTTCCTAACTTGCCTTTGGCATAGAAACCTAAGTGGCGGGCAAACTGGTCGGTAGTACCAATTGTGGCCCAGTTGTGGATGGGGGCATCCAAAGTCAAAAAATTAAGGGTAGATTGATTGGTAAGACGAGAGATGCCGTTCCAATAGTGAAGTCCACCACCCACATATAATTTGCCAGGTAAGACGGTATACTCACCCCAGGCATCATGCATAAAAAAGGTACCATTGCTGCCATTTTCATTAGAAGGGCTAGCTGTTCCTAGGTTTCCCCCGCCCAAGCTGTTTAGGCCAAAATGGGTGAGAATCAAGAAACGCTTGTTGATCTGAGCAAATGCGAGAAAGCGAGAGCGACGTAGCAAAAAGTCCGTACTAGGTTCAAAGTTCGCATCCTGATTATTTGACAGCTGTGTGGTACTCCATACTTGGTGCCAGGTAATGAAGCGAATGTATTTGCTGCCTGTTTCATTTAGCTTGACCTTGAGACCGCCGGTGTATTCGTCGGCGTATTGCCCCCAGACAGCTGAAACACTCAGAAGTAGCATCAAGGTTGTTCCTAAGAATTTGCGATAGGTTAGCATACTAGCAAATGTTAAAATGTTCGTCCTCAGGCATCTACCTGATTGCTCACGTAGAAACCTATATAAGTAGTAGTAATTCGAAAGTGCTAAGAAGGGAAAGGTCCGGACCGACCTCACATCGGTCCGGTTTGAAACAACTGCTGAGGAATTTAAATGTGTGTTCCTCTGTTATACATGGCCTTTTTATACAAAAGGAGGGTTCAGGTTCACTATGCCAAAGCGGTGGCACCCGCCTTGATTTCGTCGACTACGGTAGGATCTAGCAAGGTAGAAGTATCCCCGAGCTTATCAGCCGTACCTTCTGCCACTTTTCTCAGAATTCGCCGCATGATCTTACCCGAACGGGTTTTGGGCAAGCCTCGAACCACCTGAATTTTGTCCGGCTTAGCGATGGGTCCAACTTCTTTGGTCACCACTTTGAGGACTTCTGCTACCAGTACCCCGTGGTCACTGGGGCTATCGTCACAAACTACATAAGCATATATGCCTTGCCCTTTGATCGGATGCGGGAAGCCAACTACGGCAGACTCAACGATGTTGGGGTGTTTGTTGATTGCTTCCTCAACTTCTGCCGTCCCCATCCGGTGGCCAGAGACATTGATGACGTCGTCTACCCGGCCTATGATCCGATAAAAGCCATTGGCTTCACGCTTGGCTCCATCACCCGTGAAGTAGTGGTCTTTAAACATCTCAAAGTAGGTTTTTCGGCAGCGCTCGTGATCGCCATACGTGGTGCGTAGCATACTAGGCCAAGGAAATTTAATGGCCAACATGCCTTCGCCCTCTCCTTCTATTTCCTGACCATCCCCATCCAATAAGACGGGTTGTACACCCGGCAAAGGCAAGGTCGCATAAGCAGGCTTTAGATCTGTGATATTGGGTAAAGGGGAAATCATGATGCCCCCGGTCTCGGTTTGCCAGTAGGTATCCACAATCGGGCAACGTCCCTTACCAATCATGCGATGATACCACTCCCAGGCTTCCTCATTGATGGGTTCTCCCACCGACCCCAAAACCTTAAGACTGTCTAGGGAATAAGGCTCCACAAACTCATCGCCTTTGGCTTGTAAGGCACGCACGGCGGTAGGAGCGGTATAGAATTGATTGACCTTGAGCTTGTCCACTATCTGCCAGAAACGACCAGCATCCGGCCAGGTAGGCACTCCCTCAAACATCACCGTGGTGGCACCTGACAAGAGGGGACCATACACGATGTAACTATGCCCTGTGATCCAGCCAATATCTGCTGTACACCAGTATACGTCACCTTCTTTGTATCCGAATACATTGGCAAAGGTGTAGGCGGTATACACCATGTAGCCGCCGCAGGTGTGAACAACTCCTTTGGGTTTGCCAGTCGAACCTGAAGTATAGAGGATGAACAACATGTCCTCTGCGTCCATTTCTGCCGCTGGGCAGAAGTTGTCCATGCCTCGCAGTGCATCGTGCAGCCACACATCCCGGCCTTCGGTCCAGTAGACCTCTTGCCCCGTACGGCGCTTGACCAACACCGTCTCGACGGACTCACAGTGATTGACCGCGTCGTCCACAATGTCCTTTACCGGAATCTGCTTAGCTCCTCGAAAGTTCCCATCCGCACAGATGACCATTTTAGCTTTGGCATCGTTGATCCGGTCAGCCAAAGCATTGGCGGAGAAGCCAGCAAATACCACCGAATGAACTGCCCCGATCCTGGCACAAGCCAATACGGCAATCGCCAGTTCCGGTACCATAGGCATATAAAGCACCACTCTATCCCCTTTACGGATGCCATGAGCTTTTAGGGCATTGGCCATGCGGCATACTTGGGTATGCAGCTGGCGGTAGGTCAAGATTTGATGGGCCTCTGCCGGGTCATTAGGTTCGAAAATAATGGCAGGTTGGTCGCCTCGGGTAGCAAGATGACGGTCTAGTGCATTTTCAGTGATGTTCAACTTACCGCCTACAAACCATTTGACATCGGGCCCTTGGAAATCCCATTGCAAGGTCTGATCCCATGGCTGTCGCCAAGAGAAGGTATTAGCGATGTCAGCCCAGAACTTTTCTGGGTCGGCTACACTTTGGTCATAAGCCTGCTGGTATTCTTCGAAGGTGGTGATCCGAGGCGTCATAATAGTAGGTAAAATTTTAGGTGGGTGTGTGAGACTTCTTACAGCCTTGAATCAAAGTAAAGAAAAAAAAATTAGACTATCAAACATATAGATATG
>CAZFPQ010000378.1:0-5810 GCA_964521065.1 uncultured Bacteroidia bacterium
CTGCTTGGCCGGATGCCATCAGCGGTAGGTTACCAGCCTACTTTGGCTTCCGAAATGGGTGGCATGCAAGAGCGAATCACCTCTACCAAGCGTGGTTCTATTACCTCCATCCAAGCCATCTACGTACCTGCGGATGACTATACGGATCCTGCCCCCGCCACTACCTTTGCCCACCTGGACGCCACTACCGAACTTTCTCGTTCTCTGGCTTCTTTGGGTATCTACCCTGCGGTGGATCCTTTGACTTCGACTTCTAAGATCCTTCAGGCCGATATTGTAGGCGATGAGCACTACAACGCCGCTCAGAAGGTGATCCGCATCCTACAGAAGTACAAGGAGCTACAGGACATCATTGCCATCTTGGGTATGGATGAATTGTCTGAGGAAGATAAAATGGCCGTAAACCGCGCCCGTAAAGTACAGCGCTTCTTGTCTCAGCCATTCTTCGTGGCCGAGCAGTTTACTGGTATCCCAGGTCAATTCGTACAGATTGAAGACATCATCAAAGGCTTCAACATGATCATCGACGGAGAGCTCGATCACCTTCCAGAGGCCGCTTTCTACCTCAAAGGTGGCATCGACATGGTGATGGAAGCTGGTGAGAAACTGATGGCCGAAGCGTAAGCTTGGGAGGCGGGAAGTGAGAGGCGAGAAGAGGGACAAGAAGGGTTAGTTGCTTCCCCTCATTAATTTACTTCAAGATCAGAAGCATATGAATCTGTTTGAATTGGAAATCGTTACCCCTGAGACCAAGCTGTATACCGGGATGGTACAAAGCATTCAGGTACCCGGCTCACAGGGAAGCTTCCAGGTATTGTATAACCACGCCCCTATCATTTCTACCTTGGGCAAAGGCCGTGTCCGCTTTGTCGGAGAAAAAGGTCAAGAAACCCAGTACTTAGTAGAAGGAGGAGTGGTGGAAGTATTGAAAAACAAAGTCATCGTCTTGGTAGAAAACGTACTTGAAGACGAAGTGGTAGAAGCCTAGTGCCAACGGCTTATTGACAGATATAAGAGGTCAGTCCTTTGGGCTGGCCTTTTTTGTTTGGGTAGAAGGCAAACCTCGCTCAGTATGCCAAATCGTCAAGATAGATATTAATCAAAAAACTCCGGCCAGCATCTTCTGCTAACCGGAGTTTATACAAGCTTTATCCTAAATTGCTTTCAGGAAAAATCAGAAAGATTAAGCCTGCTGCTTCAAGGCATTGGCCATGGTGATGCCGATTTCAGCGGGGGTCTCCACTACGTGGATGCCACAGTCAGCCATGGTTTGCATTTTAGCTTGGGCGGTACCTTTGCCGCCTGAAACGATGGCACCCGCGTGGCCCATGCGGCGGCCTGGAGGCGCTGTCTGCCCAGCAATGAAGCCAACTACTGGCTTGGTCATGTTTGCTTTGATCCACTCAGCGGCAATCTCCTCGTTGTTTCCTCCGATCTCACCGATCATGATCACCCCTTCGGTATCAGGGTCTTCGTTGAACAGCTTGATGATGTCCAAATGAGGTGAGCCTATGATGGGGTCACCACCAATCCCTACACAGGTAGATTGTCCCAATCCCTGCTTAGTCACCTGGTCTACCGCTTCGTAGGTCAGGGTACCAGAGCGGCTGATGATGCCCACTTTACCAGGATTGTGGATAAACCCAGGCATGATGCCCAGCTTGCACTCACCAGGAGTGATGACACCAGGGCAGTTTGGCCCAATCATGCGTACGCCACGGTCATCGATATACTTTTTGGCGTAGATCATGTCCTTGACCGGGATTCCCTCAGTGATGGTCACAATCAAATCCACTCCCCCATCTGCAGCTTCCATGATGGCGTCAGCCGCAAAAGCAGGTGGGACGAAAATAATGGAAACATCTGCGCCGGTTTCTTTTACGGCGTCAGCAACGGTATTGAAAACAGGGCGATCTAAGTGGGTATTTCCCCCTTTGCCTGGGGTAACTCCACCTACGACTTGGGTGCCGTACTCGATCATTTGACTCGCATGGAAGGAGCCTTCCTTACCGGTAAAACCTTGAACAATAACTTTAGAGTCTTTATTGACCAGGATGCTCATGAGGTGTGAATTAATGTGTGTGATTCAGTCTGGGTAAAGATACAAGCCCTCGGCTTATTCACCAACCTTTCTATAGGTCTCCCACCTTAAATCTTGAATGACATATATTTGCGGAATGAGTGAAGGGAAAGCAAGATGAAAATTTCAGCCTTCTTAAGACTTGAATTGAAAATATTTAAGCAAAGGGTCATGAGAACATCGGTAAACAGGGGTATGGAGCTAGGGAGTAGCTGGTCTTCTTGTAGACCAATCATCGTCCCATAATCCGTACGACACACAGCGAGTCCTTATGAGTACTCGTTTCGGTGAGGATACAAATTGAATAATGAGGGACCCCATAACAGGGTCCCTCATTCATATATTATCCAAAAAACTGAAGCCCCAGGTGCCTTAGGAGTTTATTTACATTCTCCCAGCACCCAATGTATCAGCTCCTCCTCAACCCTGCATCATATCCAAGCTACGGGTGATGAATTCAGTCAGGTCGGCTCCCGTAAGCAATCCCTGCGAAAGCAAGGCCAGATCTAGCAATTGCTTGGCCCGATCCCCACGGTTTTCGTCATCTACCATGGCCGTCACGATGGGACTTTGCAGGTTGACCACCAAGTTCATCTGCTCTGGGAAGTCTCCGCCAAACATGGCCATTCCTCCACCCAAAGCGGCTTGCTCCTTCATGCGACGCATGAATTCAGGACGGGTAATGGTGACGGGCAATTGCTTGCTACCGAGTTTGCCGGTCTGGATGACCAAATCTGAGCGTTCGCCTTTCGCGGATTCAAAGGCTTCTTTGATGCTGGTCTCTTGTTCTTCCGTCAGGGTGAGGCCATCTTCCTCGGCTTCTTCATCTTTGGGAATTAGCTTATCGATGGTGTCACTGTCTACGCGCACCCAGCGTACGTCTTTTTCATCGCTCTCTAGGCGAGATATGAAATGGCTATCCACCACTCCATCCATCACTATGACGTCGTAATCAGCGCTATCCGCAGCCTTCAGGTACATATCTTGGGCTTCGGGCTGATTGGTATAGAGGTGGACTCGCTTACCGTCTTTATCAGTTTGAAGCGGCTCAATTTTCTCTACATATTCATCTAAGGTGAAGTTGTTCCCATCTACATTTCGAAGCAAAATGAGGTCACGGGCCTTTTCTCGAAATTTATCATCCGTGAGGTAACCATACTTGACAAAGACAGAGATGTCTTGCCACTTTTCCTCGTAGCGGGGTCGATCCTCATTGAAGATTTCCTTCAATTTATCTGCGACCTTCCGGGTAATGTAGCTACTGATCTGCTTGACGCTACGGTCTGATTGAAGGTAAGAACGGGATACATTCAATGGGATATCAGGCGAGTCAATCACCCCTTGCAGCAGCATCAAATAATCGGGAACGATCTGACTCACCTCATCGGTGATGAATACTTGCCGAGAGTAGAGCTGAATGTTGTTTTTACGGGGGTCAATGTCTTGACGAATCTTAGGAAAGTAAAGAATCCCTGTCAGGTTGAAAGGATAGTCCACATTTAGATGAATCCAAAAGAGGGGCTCATCTGCCATGGGGTAGAGTTCCTGGAAAAATTCCTGGTAATCCTTGTCTTCGAGCTCCGAAGGAGCCTTTCGCCAGATGGGATGGGTCTGGTTAATTACTTCACCCTCATATTCAATTTCGATGGGGAGAAAACGGCAATACTTCCTGAGTAGATGTTCTATCCGACTTTTCTCCAAAAACTCTTCGGAATCCTCGGACACATTTAGCACCACGGTAGTTCCCCGGCGGTCTTTGTCTCCTTCATCCAAGGTATAGGTAGTCGATCCATCATTGGTCCAATGAATAGGACTCGCTCCTTCTTGGAAGGACAGCGAAATCACCTCTACGCTATCAGCAACCATAAAGGCTGAATAGAAACCGAGTCCAAATTTACCAATCAGCTCATTGGCGTCTCCTGCTTCTTTGTATCTCTTCACAAACTCTTCAGCCCCACTAAAGGCTACCTGGTTTAGGTATTTCTTGACCTCATCTCCGGTCATTCCCAAACCTTGATCGGTGATGCTGATGGTTTTGGCTTCCTTGTCTACCGCCACGGTAATCTTGAGGTCGCCCAATTCTCTTGTGAATTCTCCTAGGCTAGCCAGCCTCTTGAGCTTTTGGGTAGCATCTACTGCATTAGACACCAGTTCACGTAAGAAAATCTCGTGGTCGCTGTAGAGCGACTTTTTGATGATGGGAAATATATTTTCCGTACTGACCGAAATACTGCCTTTTTCCATATATATCCTGTTTTGAGAATGGTTGAAGTGAATGATAATCTAACATCAACCCATGTGCCTAGCTCTCATTCAGGGGTAAAAGATGCCATATTGGCAGATTTCACTTTTAACTAGGTGCCAGAGCGTCCTCCTACGGCATTCCTTTTGCTACAAAACCTTCAAGAACCTTACATCGTATAGGTTTCTTGTTGCGAGAATCCCTTCTTCGCAGCCCTTTTGACGTAATGATTATGCGCAGAATAGGTCAAGTTCCTGTGATTCAGATAATATAACCGTTTGCGCAGCAATATTTCTATCTGGGACAAGTAGCTACATAATCCTTCGAGGGTCCGCCTATTTTGGGAGCATGTAATTTTGATCCAGATATCGTCCTGCCACTCAGGACACGATCTTTTTCCTTTGCAAGCAGTTCCCGCCTAGCGGGAAGGGACAAAAACCCATCGTTCTTTCGCTTGCTATTTTTGGTCTAAGTAACCCTATATGAGAAACTACTTTTGGAGTGTCTCAGTACTGGCCGCCGGTACGATTATTTTCCTCTTGCAATACGTTCCAGCACCAGCTGAATCTTTAGCTGGTCCCACTGTTCAAAGAGTATCTCAGATTTCCTCACAGCTCAAGGATCAACAGGCCCACTTACGGACCATCGATCCCTTGGAGATCCAGATCGTTCCCACGCGTAGGCCGGTGCCTGCCGGTGTTCCTCTTAGCAGTGCCTTCGGCATGCGTAAGCATCCCATCTTGAAGGTTGATAAGATGCACGCAGGTATCGACTTTCCTGCCCCGGCAGGTACGCCTGTACTAGCCACTGCCACCGGGCGCGCTGAATTCGTTTACAACGTAGGCGACAGCAGTTCATATGGCAACCATATTATTCTTACCCACGACGAGGTTTATCAAACGCTATATGCTCACCTTTCCAAGGTGGTTGTAAGCTCTGGCCAAATCGTGGAAGAAGGAGACACCATTGGTTTTGTGGGCAACACCGGCCGCTCTACCAGCGCTCACCTTCACTATGAAGTGATCGCCAGTGGGCAGCGAGTTGACCCCGAAGAATTCCTGTAAGTCCATCGATGGACCCAAGTCAGCTGACCTTAGCTTCTAAGGTCAGCTTTTTTTGTTTGTATGACATTGAGAGTTTGATAGGCTGGGATATCGAAAATTGAGGACTCATTGCGAAGGCAAGAGTGGCATATTGGGATTCGCGAATCGCAAATCAGCTCCAAAAGCATGGATCTTCCCAAACTGAAAGTCGTTCGCTATTTGGGGATGACTCCGATTAGAAGAATACATAGCCTCTTTGACCTTCCGAAAAGAAACGAAGATCAATGCACCAACCAGACCTTGATGCTGATTCCAGAAGTAGAAAAATCGGACTCTATCTAGGCAGGGGCTTGCTTTGAGGCCTAGCAAGATCAATATGAATAAGAAGGACTTAGGCAAAACGTCCTTTCCTCTCAACTTACAGTGTATCTAGCTCTCTAGTACC
>CAZFPQ010000379.1:0-5764 GCA_964521065.1 uncultured Bacteroidia bacterium
GGGAGTTAAGGGAGTTAAGGGAGTTAAGGGAGTTAAGGGAGTTAAGGGAGTTAATGGAGTTAAGGGAGTTAATGAGTTGATGATTGGGATGGCTATCTCGGCTTGTACCCTGTAAGCCTTGCTTCCAGGTCTCGATCATGGTGTCTTCATGACTTTCGGCTTAAAAACCCCAGATCTCAAATTCTTCTAATAACCAAGCTAATCTCTCTCGCAGGGTGCGGATGGCATAGGTCTTTCGAGAAATGATGGTTTTCAGCCTGCTCCCTTCTTGATCAGCGATTTGTTGCAAGGTCAAGCCTTGCAGTTCATTAAGTACGTAGACCTCCCGCTGTTTTTCCGGCAAACCATCCAGGGCTTCATATAGGGCTTCCCAAAACTGACTTTGCTGAAACATCAACTCTGGTTCCTCCTCTGATTCGTAGTCTTCTATCCACTCTTCTGCCTCCTCGTCTTCAAATAGCAAATCTCCCCAGGTCTCTGGGGCTTGCTTCCGGTAGTGGTCGATGATTTTGTTTCGAGTTACCCGATACAGCCATGCCCTGGGGGCTTTGATTTCGGTTTGGCTTTGGGCCTTGCTCAATTGAAACCATACCTCTTGGAGCAAGTCCTTTGCATCTTCGGCACTTCCTATCCGACCTTGGATGAAATGGCTTAGTTCGGATCCATAGAGCTGAATGAGATGTTCAACAGTTGTTTCCTCTTTTGTTGGTTTGGGCATACACCCTAGCAGACGGATCAGTGCGAGAAATACTTTTTTTAGGTGAGAAAGTGGACGGGGAAGGGAAAGGCTGTGGGAGGATCGGAGAAGGCCATCCTTCGTTATAGCTTTCTAGCATTAGGTAGCCTACGCATGAACTTCTTGATATGTACCTAACCATTTGCTGACTTGGCACGTTTATGGCCATGACGGCGAGGGTCAGTTGAAACGAGCCCAAGCTTCGTTCTTTCAAACACTGTCCCTCCGTATGCTTACAACTCCGCGTAGGGACTAAGGTAAGGGCAGCTTCCACTACGAAGTTGCCCTCAGTTTTTAGTAGATATCGAGTTGTTGAGAAGTGAGTCCTGGAGGTGATACCCAGCCCATCTAATACTTAGGCCTCTGAGCTAGGTTTTCTGCCATTGAGAAACTGCTCCAATGGCTAGCAGCCATTAGAGCAGTTGTAAAAACGAGGTCGAATAGTTCGTTAACCTAAAGAGACCTCAAGTATTGAGATTTGTGATAACCAGTAGCTTAGGCGTCGTAAGTTCCGATAAGTAAACCTACTTAACTCTGATTTTCCTATGCAACACCCTCTGGTCACTAAGTCTAACCTGTAGGAGGTACATGCCTGAAGGCAAGTCCGAAACGTCAAGGCTGCTCTGTTGGCGAGAAGCCATCAGGCGTTCCATCCTTTGTACCCGTCCAGCAAAGTCCAACAATTGCACCGTTGCATCAGAGCGCAGACCGTCCAGTTTGATGTTCAGGTTCTGCTCCACAGGGTTGGGGTATACTTGGAAGCTGGTCAGTATGGGATCCTGGTCGATTCCTGTGGTAGTGGTGTTGCTAGAAGTGTCTACTTCTGCCGTTCCATCCACTGGACTAACTTCTATAGGTGATTCGTCATAGTGAATCAAGTCCACCTCAGCCCATTGCATCTCAAATGGAATGCTACGCTTGGCGATGTCATCATCAAGTACCACGATGATGGTGGCAATTTGCCCATATCCAGAGACCTCGATTCCATCCGTTCTGACTATTCCAACTTCTACCTTTGATTGGTTGAAGTCATCATGAAATAGACTAAGCATGTCTTGGTCATCTGCCCCGATCCAGGAGTTGGCAAATTGTAGATGTAGGCTATTGGGCTCAATGAGGCTAGAGTCATAGTCGATAGAGAAAGCTAGCCCGTAGAGGTTGCTGGTAACGCTGTCCACCGTACCTAACATAATGGGGATGCTAAGGGTGTCTCCAGGCGACTGACTACTGGGCATGTCCATGTAGAGAGGAATGCCATTGGTGGAATTTTTAGGACCCAAAGCAGTGTGGGTTGACTGGTAGTTTTGGATGATAGCCAAGGTATCGTTGGCATCAATGATGCCGTTGCCATCACAGTCGGCGTGCTTGATGTCTAATCCACTGGCTAGGCTATCCCCCCAGCCTAGGCTGGTTTGTCCCGTCCAATTCAATGAAGCATTGGGGCGGCTGGGCCCGGTCTGGCCAAAGGCCACTCCAATCGGCAGTACATCCCAGACGTTGGCTACTTGATCATAGTTCACATCTCCGGGATATACCAGTAAAGGCAGAGCAGGGGGAGACCAGCAAGATTGGGGATCGGGAGAGAGCCCGATGTCACGGATGCTTCCATCGGCATCGGTCAGGCTGGGGTCGCCTGCATCGAGTAAGGGAGATCCGACCAGTTGGAAGTAGTTCGAATCGATGAGTGGATCTTGGTCTAGATTGAAGTAAGCATCGGTAGAGTCGCCATTGGCATTGACCGTGATGAGGTCTCCGGCAAAAGGCACATTTACCGCACTGCTGTAGTTGGTGTCATTAAGCGAAATCAAGTTATAAGAAAGCTCTGCCGGAGTACCATATTGGGGATTGAATTGATTGATGCCAATTTCATTGCCCGTTACTACATTCATCTGAACAATCGCACCTCCTTCACCAGACATGCTGATTCCGAAGGCGTTATCTTGAATGATGTTGTTGCGGATTACCGCTGAAGGGGCATTGTTACTGGCTGATTCCCCAATTCCCTGGGCACAATTGCGAATGACATTATTTTCAACCGTCACTTCCCCGCCGTCACGACCTAGCCGTATCCCAATACCACTGGGGAGGTTGTATACTTCATTGCCTGCCACGTAGGCATTTGGGGCACTGAGAAAGGTGACGAGCCCATACAGAAACCCAGAGTTACTGGCGTCGTGTACCTTATTGCAAGTGATGTCATAGGGACCGGGCTGGTTCACATTGGCGCTGTAGAAGCCAATCCCTGTGGTTTTAAACCCATATACATCGTTCTTATGGACCTTTACCCTGTGTTCCGAATTTAGAATGATGCCGTAGACGCAGTATCGGACAGTGCTATTGCTGACAGTAAGCCCAAGGGCGCTACTCAGAGGGGCAAAGGTTTCAAATACATCTATGGCGGTTTCTCCATGCTCTACCACGCAATAATCCATGAAGCTGGCTACTGAGAGGTCGCTAAAGGTAATTCCGGCCCAAGTGTCTCCTGGGTTGATGGATTGGATGGTGAATTTGATTGAATCGACTGCCGTGCCAGCAGCTTGGAGGCTGCCATCAACAAAAAATTCAAGATTTGGCTCAAGCCGGATTTCCGTCCCCGCTTCAATCACCAGACTTGACCCAGCAGGTACACTGATATCAGCATTGGCGATGTAGATGGTATCGTTGTATAGGGTGCCAGAGAGAGCCCCATTGATGTACTTGACCACTCCTACTGGGAGGGTAACAGGATCTAAAAGATCATTTCCATTGAGCAACACCGACTGATTCTGGTTGTAGAAAACCGTCTGATAGTTGCTGGCTTCCATGCGAACGAAGTAAACGCCTGCATTTAGGTTGATGCTGTAGGAACCATTGCTGAGGGTATAGGTAGTATCTGACTGACCTGATGTAGAAGTGGAGGAGAAAATAACGCTGATACCACTGTGGTCTGTCTGCCCGGAAAGGAACGCTGATCCTGTTACTTGCCCATACAAGCTCGGGTAGCACAAAAGACTCAGACTTGTTGTCAAAAGTGCGATCAAGAAAAGGCGGAGGGAATTCATATCATGCGTGTTTGTAAGCCGATTGATTAATGATACAAGTGTAGAGAAGTCTTAGCAAGATTGTAATGACAATTTTGTTAATTTACGCTGTGTATAAAGGTTTTGTATTTTTGTTATAAGTCTGAATATCAAAAATTTATGTTTTATATGGGCATGTATTTACGTTATCATATTGTTTAGGCTTCATATGACTTTGCTATGAACAATCAACTGATTGAAGGCCTGCAAAGTTTGACTCCGCAAGAATGCGAGCGCTTTGATGCGTTTCTGCGTTCTCCCTATCATAATCAGCGAATTCGGAGCATCCATTGCTGGGAATTTTTCCATCATTTCGCTCCCAAGTTTGCCTCAGATCAGATAAGTGTGGAGAAACTCGGCAAACATCTCTTTGCAGAGACCTCTTTCCGTAGACAAGCGGTTCTAGACGAGATCTCTCATCTTTATCGTTTGCTCAAAGCTTTTTGGGAAATGGAAGGCTTGCAGGCAGATCCCTTGTTGCAGCGCAGCTTGCGGCTAAAGCAGCTCAGTGAAAGGAGGCTCAATCGTTTGTACCAAATCGAACGTAAGTCGGCTCAGAAGTTTATGGATCAGCAGCCCCTGAACCGGGAACATTATTACCAGTTTGAGTTGGCTTGGGCGAGTTTGGACAACGAGCATTTTGGTCGGCAGCAATTACGGACGGTTGACCAGGGATTGGCCCAAAAACTCCATGCCCTCGACGTTTATTACCTGTCCTTGCTATTGCGCGAGAGCTGCGAGGCCCTAAACAGGCAGCATATTCTCAACTCTCATTACGAAATCCCCTTGCTGCCTGCGCTCGTTGAGCTCCTTGAATCCAGTGCGCATTCCTACCGGCAGGTCCCCGTTATCGAGGTGTATTACCAGATCTATTTGTCTTTACAAGACAGCGCTTCTCAAGAAGAATATGAAGCCTTGATTACAAGCCTCAGAAATTACAGAGACGACTTTACCTTAGCCGAGACCAGGGCGATGTACAAATACGCCCAGAATTTTTGTATTCGCCAGATCAACCGGGGGCATACAGAGTATGATCAACGGCTTTTTGAGCTGTTTCAGGAGTTATTGAACACCGGCATCATTTTTACTCAGAAGAACCTTGCCCACACAGATTATAAAAATATCGCGACCATTGGACTAAGGGTAAAGGCACTGAGTTGGGTAGAATCGTTTTTAGAGCAATACAAGCAAAACATCGTTCCAGCCTTTAGGGACAATGTGTATGCTTACTGTCGTGCGGCGTTGGAAGTGGAAAAAGGAAATCGCCCCCAAGCCATTCGCCTGCTTCAGTTCATCAGCCACACGGATGTACACTACCAGATCAGCGCGCGGCAATTGTTGCTCAAGATTTATTATCACGAGCAAGACCTAGAAGCGGTGCTATACACCCTTGATGCATTTCGTCATTTCCTGCAACGAAACCGGGAGCTTCCCAGTTCACGTAAGAAACAGCACCTGAGGTTTTTGACCATTTTTAGGCCCATTTGCTTGCTGCAGGAGCGACTGCCCACCTACAAACCAACAGAAGCTCGCCAAAGACTCGTCAAACTACGCCAGAAGTTGGAGGGCTCAGAAGCCTTGCCTAATCGTGCTTGGTTGCTGGAACAATTGGAGGATATGGAAGCGTCTATTTCCTGACCGGCCCAGAGCTGTAGGTCTATTTTAAGTAAGGGGACATAAGAAAAAAAGGTAATCGGGGTACGGGAGTACGGGGTATGTGGTGGCAATTATACCTTCTTATAACCTTAGCTCCGTAGGCCATACCCCGATTTCTTTTGTCCAAGTACTTAGATATCCAAGTTCCCCCTCAGGCTTCAATTGCCCTAGGAGAAATAGTTCAATACTTAACGTAAATACCTGCTTGGAATCGAATAGCTTCCCCTCATCTTTTTTGTCTGAAAGTATCACCAACCGGCTTAATAGCAATCTATCCACCTTTTATATGAGGTTTTGTAAATATATTAGGGCA
>CAZFPQ010000380.1:0-5732 GCA_964521065.1 uncultured Bacteroidia bacterium
TTACTGCCTAAGCATAGGTTTGAGTCTTGGGGCGGGACTGGGTTCCTTATTTGCACAAGAAATTCAAAGCGATTCCCTCATGACACAGGGAGCCTCAGATATTCGTAAAGCCTTGGCAGACTCGTTGTTGGGTTTTGAGATTGCTCCGCTTGATACCCTGATCGCCCGTGCCATCTCCAATGCTCCAGAACTAAGTGGGCAGGATGCCTTGATTGAGAGTAGGAAGGCGAGGCTAAAAACAGAGAGTCGCTATTGGATGAAAATGTTCCAGCCCATTTTGATGGCCACCTACGGAAACGGCACCATATCAGCGACGGTAGACGACGTAAATGGGACCAGTTTTAACTTAGCTAATCGACAAACGTTGGTTTACAGTGCTGGTTTCACTGTCCGATTCACTGCAGAGGACATTTTCAACCGAAAAAGCCGTGCGCAGATCTTGGAGTATGAAATAGATAAGCTATATCACGACAAAGAAGTACAAAAACGGATGATCCGCGAGCGGGTGATCATGAGATATGAAGCCCTGCTCATGGCGGCAGAAGTGATGACCATCAAGCAGGAACAGTACCAGTCAAACCTCCTGAACCAGAATCTTGCTGAGAGGTACCTCAATTCTGGTGACATGAGCTATGCAGATTATAACGCAGTTCTCCGCGACATGCTGCACTCAGAGATTCAATTCCTCAACGTAAAGTCGGACTTCCAAAAATACTACCTGCTTTTACGAGAGACGGTAGGAGGGCCAGTGGAGTGAGCAGGGCTTAGCTCTTCCCAGGCTGAGACGATGGTACGATACCACCTTCAGCTTGGTAAACAAGGCCTGCCTCAGCCTTATCATTCCCTATTTATGCCCCCCCCACCACAGATACCTAGTCCATAATTTCTATTAGCCTAAATGTCGCTGATCCAATTTTTTCGAATTGTTTCTCGCTTTTTTCCCCTGATGTTGCTAGTGGGCGCATTGATGGGGGGGCTGGTCTGGTTTCAGACCAAAGATGAGATAAGAACTTACACCTCCAGTGGCTTGGTTAACACCGGTATCTTCAGCAGTTATAACCTCGCAACCTTAGGTAGTAGTCGCCTCGACTTTCACGCCGCCGCTGCTGAGTTGGACAATCTACTCAATATCGCTACCGCTTTCGAAACCTATGAAGAACTGGGACAACGCCTCTTGGCTGAGTGTCTTTTGCTGGAAGAACCTGACCGAGAATTGATGTCGCAAAGAGCCTTTGATGAGCTATATGCCACCATTCCAGACTCCATCGTACAGGCCATCCGGGTCAAAGATAACTTTGAGCAGACCTATGCCAATGTCATCAAGTATTGTGTGCGCGGCGATGATAATCCCGTCTACGTTTTGCTGTACTCTATCCACCCACTTTGGGGCATCGATAACTTTAGCACCATCAAAATCAAGACCGATGGAAAAAGCGACATGCTCCGGGAAACCTATACCACCACCGACCCAGGAATTTGTAAGCGAACCCTAGAACTCCACATCCAGATCTACAGCGATAAGCAGCGAGAGTTTAAAACGGGTAAAGGCAAGAATATCATCGAATATTTTCGGCGCCAACTTGACGCTACCCGAGGTTCGCTGCGTCACGCAGAAGATTCCTTGACCAATTACATGCGGAGCAATAAAATCATCAACTACTACGAGCAAACCAGGTTTATTGCCGCAAAGAGGGAGGACCTACTTGAGCTAGAGTTTAAGCAATTCCTAGAGCTACACGCCGCAGATTCTACCCTTAAGGCACTAGAGGATCAGATGGCTTCTCGCATCAGCATAGGCAAGCTCAACCGTGAGCTGGGTTACCTGAGGGATTCGCTATCAGAAGTCAGTTCACAACTGGCTCGTTTAGAGTGGCTCTCCCCCATGGACACCACCAAAGCCTACAACCGGGAACGCATCAAACAGCTAAAGCTCGCTTCAGCACGCATCAGGGAAAACATCCTCACTTCTGGTGATTCTATTTTCAGGACCCAAGTCACCCCCAGAGGAGTCGAACTCGACCAAATGCTTTTTCAGTGGCTCCGCAACTACATGCAAAAGTCTGAGGCCATTGCCAAGCTCAGTGTGGTAGACGTTCGCAAGCAGGAGTTTGACCGAACCTATCAGCGTTTAGCTCCCATTGGATCGGAGATCAAGCGCATGGAGAGGCAAAACTATGTGTATGAGCAGAGTTACCTGGAAAACCTACACAGCTTGAACGAGGCCATCATGCGGCAGCAATCCATGCTCATGTCTTCAAGCTTGAGTATGACCTCTCACCCTTTCTTTCCTTCAAGGCCTGATCCTTCAAGCCGGAAGTTTCTGATTGTAGCCGCTTTTTTAGCCGGTTTTGTGGTCACCTTGGCCTTGGTGGTCGCTTTGGAGTATTTTGACAATACCCTTCGGACTCCAGAAAATACCGAAGAAATCGTTGGCCTAAAGGTGATCGGCGCCCTGCCTAAGTTTCCTAGAATTCCTTCCTCCTTGCAAAACAACCTGACTCCTGATGAGGATATATCTAATGAAGGGGAGAACTCTTCGGATAAGAAGGACAAAAAGAAAAAGAAGAAGAAAAAAGGAAAAGTAGACTACGACTTCTTGGAAGATCGCACCATAGGTCTTTTACTCCAAAACTTAAAAATAGACCTCACCCAAAGAGATGCAGAGAGCAAGCCCATTCGCATCGCATTGATCAGCATGCGGGACAATGAGGGAAAGAGTATGCTCGCTTCACTGTTGAGCTATCGCCTAAGGGCCTACAACGAACGTATTCTATTTTTGACCCCCGAAGCAGAACGCCCTGATGCACCACTTGAAGAGGCAGATGGGGAAGCTGATGTTAAAGAAGAGAAAAAGGCCAAAAAGAAAAAGAAAGGAAAAGGAAAAGAAGAGGTTAACCTGATTGGCAGTCATCCTGATACCTTTACCTATGCCGTTCCTCCTTGGTTTTACAACATGGAGCGGGAGGACGAGTTGGTCGAAGGAGAACTTAATGCTCCCGAAACCATTGATACCTATCTTACTGAATTTCCTCCATTGCTTCTCAAACCCTACCCAGTAAAGCTCATTGACCAAGCTGACATGGTTCTTTTGGTCTGCCGTGCCAATCGAATTTGGGGCAAGGCAGACGCAGCTGCTCTGTTCAAGTTACAAGAAGTAACCAGCAAGGAGATCCGTGTGGTGCTTAATGGCACCGGGGTTGATCACTTGGAACCGATCCTAGGCTATGTTCCCAAAAAGCGAAGCTTCATCAGAAAGTTGGTCAAGCAGGTATTCTCAAGAGACTTCCAAGGTAGTTCCAGTATTTAGGGAGGCGAGGCCATTACTTGACCGAGGGATAACATCTAAGCAAGAATAGCCACACCTAGCCAAACAACTCCCGATAAACAGCTCCATATTTGGCTGAATCATCTGGAAATACCGTAACCACCACCCCAGTATCTAGCTCTTGAGCGACCTTGATGGCCCCAGCCAGTGCTCCGGCCGAAGAGGGACTCACGAGCAGCCCTTCTTGAGAAGCCAGTTTTCCCATCCAATCATATGCCTCCTCTGTACTCACTACCACATCTCCTTGGGCCAATTCTGGCATATAAATCCCAGGATGTCGAGAGCTCGCTAGGTGTTTCCACCCATCTAAGCCATGGTCCGCCACATCGGGATGAAGGCCGATGGATGTTACGTGGGGGTGTTGATCTTGGAAAAACTTGGCCACCCCCGAAAAAGTCCCACAAGTACCTAAAGAACTCACGAAGTGGGTAACTCGTCCTTGGGTTTGCTCATAAATTTCTACCCCCGTCCCGAAGTAATGAGCTTGCCAATTGGCAGGATTGTCATACTGATTGAGGTAACAATATTCATCGGCATGTTTGGCAGCCAGCTCTTGGGTATAATCCATGACTTCATTGCTGGTCCACTCGGAACTGACCAGCAGTAGTTCTGCGCCCAAAGCTCTGAGGATGGTTTTACGCTCTTCGCTGGCGTCTTCAGGCATCACAATGGTACAGGGCACTCCCAGGTATGCCCCTATTGCCGCATAGGCAATCCCTGTGTTCCCACTGGTGGAGTCAAATATTCGTTTACCTGGCACCAATACTTCTTCCTCGATGGCCTGGCTGATCATCCGGAAAGCAGGCCTGCTTTTGACACTTTGCCCCAATTGTTCCCACTCTAGTTTGGCATACACCTCCACCCCTGGTTTGGTCCAAAGTTGGTTAATACGGACCAATGGAGTTCGACCAATTTGAGGCTCTAGCTGGCGGAGTTGTTTTTTCCACTGGACCAAGAGCTGGCTTAATTCGCTCATATAAGGTATTCCTTAAGAAATGAATACGTTCGGCTAACCGTAATGCTCAATTTTTTGTTTTCCCGCCAAGTGAGAGTGGTCATTAGAACGCTCCAGCATCCACTGCCCTCCATTGAAACGCAGCACCGTGAGGGAGGTATTATCGGTCACGGCTCTTCGAGCGGCCCCTGCTTCAGCCCCCATGAGGTAGACCATCAAGCATCGAATGGCAAACCCGTGACTAAAAGCAGCAATCATTCGATTGCTTCCTGGTGTATCTAGCTCCGTTAATTGCTCCAGCCATTTAAACATTCGGTCTTGAACCTCCTGAATAGACTCTCCCTCAGGAGCCTTAAAGTGGAGTGGATCGGCGAGAAATTGGGCTTTGACCTCCTCCGTGTAGATGCTGCTTCGAATTTCTCCTTCCCATTTCCCTTGGCTTACTTCTAGTAAAGCGGGGGTTTCCATCAAATCCGCTCCTATTTCCATGCCTTCAGAAACTAACTCTGCGGTATGCCTGGCTCTGAGGGCGGTACTGGTCCACCATGCATCGAATTTCAAGGCTTCTTTTTTTAGCCTAGCTCCTAGCAGCTGGGCCTGTTCCACGCCCCTTTCGGTCAATGGGAGGTGATTGGACTGCCCGCCGATTAGGTGATGATTGACATTGCCTTCACTCTCGGCATGGCGGATCAAATACACAGTTAACATGAGATCATTATTTGCGCCCCAAAGATGCCAACTAAGCTTTTCCTCCCCAAACCTTAACTGTTATCTATCATTAAAGAAAAACTGGGGCTCTGCCAATAAGCTCAGGCTAACAAAAAATAAAAGGCCATATGTTTTCTACCGTCATTATTTAAGACTAGATATCATCTACATTTTTGAAAAATTGGAGAGATATGAAGGTAGCCATGAAGCTGGGTAGTAGAGTCTCTACGAATGAGATCAAGGCAAGCAATTCGACGCTTAGAGATTTAAATGGCACTACCTCTCTCAAAACCAGCCCAAAATCAGGGGCGGCAAATTTCAAGAATCCATAGAAAAACAATGAAAACGTAACCCCCGCGAGAAGTCCTGTCCCCATACCTAAGGCTATGCCATTGAGATAATTGGTTAGCCTTTCCTTTGCGTGATGATGAAATAAATATTGAGTAGCAAATATGCCCAAAGACAAGATCAAAATATTGAAATAGCGCAGCTCAACGATCTCCTTAAAGTCAAAAGCTGAGGCAATGAGAAAATACATAATGAGCAATAGAGCAGTCAAACTCCCCCCAATCACCGCATACTTAGGTATCCGCTTATCGATTTTCATCTCATGATAGAAATCTTGTCTTGCAGAAGAGTTCGTAGAATAATTTAGACTATTGCTTGATTTTAATGGCATTAATTGGGAAATATGTTTAATTTTTAAATTAAATTGTTAAACATTTTTACATACGCCATTAAAGT
>CAZFPQ010000381.1:0-5712 GCA_964521065.1 uncultured Bacteroidia bacterium
TAAAACTGTTTAGTCGAAATGCGCTGCTATTACAGAAAAAGGGGAAATCTCAACGGCCTCACTTACGCTGAGTTTATCCCATAGCTTTCTAAGCACAGGATTGCTGCTTCTCATTGCATTTGTTGCGGGGCGTTTTTGGAATCTTAAGCCTTTGGATGACCTTTTGTTGGTTTACATCCCGGCTACCTTTGCGATGAGCTTTTACCATCATTTTTTGTCTGTACAGCAAGCCCATCTCAAGTTTCAGGGAACTTTTTGGACCAATGCGATTCGCCAATTCTTTTTGTTTGCCTGTGTGGCCTATCTCTATTTCTTTGCCCGCCATCGCATGAACCTAACGCACCTGGTTTATGCCCACCTAGCAAGCATCGTTGCAGGAGCATTGGCCGCGGCGTTTACGGGTAGAAAGTATGCCAATTTCGCTCCTGGTCTTAGTTGGGAACGTATCAAAGAAATCATCGCGTACGGAAAGTGGGTGGTAGGTACCTTCCTGAGTACCACCCTGATCAAAAGCATTGATCAAGTTTTGCTAGGGATCTTGGTCTCTCCGGTTGGAGTAGCCAGTTATAGCACGGCCATGCGCGTAGCTCACCTCGTAGAAGTTCCTATCCAAGCGATAGCCGCAATAGTGTTTCCCCAAAGCGCTCGCAAAATGCAGGACCAAGGCAAAGAATCTATAGCGAGACTTTATGAGCGATCTGTAGGAGTGATCCTGGCCATGGTGATACCAGGAGTCATTTTCGTGGTAATGTTTTCTGAATGGGTGCTTACCTTGATTGCAGGCGCCCGTTATCTTGACGCCGTTCCCGTGCTACAAGTAGTGATGTTTTATGCCTTGCTGCTCCCTTTCTCACGGCAGTTTGGTACCATTGTGGAGTCCATAGGCAAGCCGCGCTACCAATTTTGGCTACTCATCGGGGGGACTGGGCTCAACCTATTCCTGAACTATTTCTTGATCAGGTACTTTGGAACCATGGGTGCTGCCTACGCCAGCATTGGCACCTACTTGATCATTGTGGCAGGTAGTTTGGTGGTTTTAAAACGTGAAATCGGGGTGGAATTACGTGGCATCCTTCGCTTTACCCTGAGCCTCTATCAAAATGGATTTGACTTACTCTGGCGTAAAGTTCTGAGGAGAGAGAGTTTGAGATACTGAAAGTCTGAGACGCTGAGAGCCCGGGATGTTAAGAGGCTAAGAGAGCTAGATTGGAACTAGCCTTTGGTACCGTGCTTTAGAATCCTGGTCTATCACTTCTCAAGGTCTCAAACTCCCAATATCCCGACATCTCAAAAAAAGAAGGAGTCGCTGCTACGGCGACTCCCATTGCTATGAAAACAGAACTAGAACGAGTGCGTTAACCAAACTTTTAGAACCTAATCGCTACAATTCAAAAGTAGAGGAAATAAGCTTACGGGGAGGTTAATGCGGAGTTAAAGTCTGTTAATGTCGTGTTAAGGCTTATGCTAGGTCGTCTGGAGACGCCAAGGCTCAAGCTTGGGTGACTTGTTCTTGGGTAGGCACCACGATTCCCTCCTTGATGATTTGTTCTACTTCCTCTATGATGACCAAGGGGGTTCTACCATTGGGTTCTATGGGGGGGTGCACGGTCCAGGTAGGTTGTACCCCTACATCCATAGGAAAGCCAAGTTGAAGGCGCCAGCTGTGATTGATGGTTACGGGCACAATCAGGGCAGAGGGAGCGTACTTGATCAAGGCACTTAGGCCTTTGGTAGAAAATGCTTTGGGTGCTCCATTGCGGCTACGGGTACCTTCAGGAAAAATGACGGCAGCATAGTTGTTTTTCTCGATGTACTCCCCAAAAGCTTTAAGGGCAGGTAAGGCTTGGCGGGGATTCTTACGGTTGATGAGCACGGACCCTCCATGGCGCAAGTTGTAGGAAACGCTAGGAATTCCTTTTCCAAGTTCGATCTTAGACACAAACTTTACGTGGTGCTTCCTCATATTCCAGAAGAAGGGGGAGATGTCGTGTAGACTTTGGTGATTCGCAACGATGATGAGAGGGCGATCCGTAGGAAGATTTTCGTGCCCTCTAAATCGCACGCGACTACCGAGGATCAACAAGGATGACTGTAGGAAAAGGTTTAAGTAGTCCACCGAGCGCTTATGCCAGGCATAGCCTCCTAACTTGAGTGCAACCCACTGGTAAGCGTGGAATACCACGAGTACTAAGCCAAAGTAAACTAAGTGGACAGGAGTGAGTATATAGCTTAGAATCTTTTTCATCTGGCAAGGCTTATTGTATCACAAAGCTAATATTTTTGCCGCATAGCTGAACGAATATATGTCTAAACCTGCGATTCTATACGTTGACGATGAAAGGCAGAACCTCATTGCATTCCGAGCGAGCTTTAGGAAAAAGTATGAGATACACCTCGCTCAGAGCGGTGAGGAGGCAATAGCACTGCTCCGAAAAAATGATGTGCAGCTGATCATTACTGATCAGCGCATGCCAGGGATGACTGGAGTTGAACTCTGTGAAAAGCTAATCGAGGAGTTTCCCACACCTATTCGCATGGTTTTGACGGGCTATAGCGATGTGCAGGCGATCATTGATGCCATCAACAAAGGGCAAATATACTACTACGTGACCAAGCCTTGGAAGCACGAAGAGTTAGAGCTGGTGTTGCAAAAAGCTTTTGAAGCCTATCGATTCAAGACCGAAAATCGGAGCTTACAGGCCGAGAAACAGCTTTTGCTGCTTGAAAAAGAAAAAGAAAAACGAGCCAGGCTGCTCTCTCAGTTTGAGACCCTGAAAAACCAGGTCAACCCCCACTTCTTGTTCAATAGCCTGAATGTGCTCTTAGACTTGGTGCACGACGATCCTGATCTGGCCGAGAACTTTGTAGTTAAATTGACGAAAGTATACCGCTATGTGCTTGACCTCAAGGATCAAGAAAGGGTAGATTTGGAGGAAGAGCTCAACTTTATTAAGAGTTTTATTTTTCTACACCAGATCCGTTTTGGCAACAGTCTACAGCTATATGTAGAAATCCCCCCAGATCAACGCTATGCCCAACTTCCTCCCTTGACCCTGCAACTACTAGTAGAAAATGCCATCAAACACAATGTTATCAGCAAAGATCAGCCGCTGACCGTGGAGCTTTTGGCTGAGCCGGGTTGGTTTACGGTACGCAACAACTATCAGCCTCGGCAAGACCAAGTCGAGTCGACAGGAATAGGCCTGGAAAACCTCAAGCAGAGATATCACTACCTAGAAGCAGAAGAACCCCAGTTTGGCCAAGAGGAGAACTACTATGTAGCTCGAGTTCCCTTGTTGTAAGCTGTAGATTGAAATCAATGTCCTTGTACTGCAATGATGGGGGGATGGGCAATTATGAAGCCCCCCTTCGGACTTGGTGATAGGAATGATTATTTTTGATAAAAGGCGACAAAAGGCATGTTAGACATCTTCTCATTTACTTGTTCCCAGGTCAAATATTGGTTAACCCTAGCCTGCTTTGGCCTGCTGATTTGGACTCCTATATCAGCTCAGGTCTCGGATGAATCTGCTCCTGCCCGTAGCGGCTCCTTCTTAGTGTCTGGGGTCATGAGCAGCCATGGATTGGGGATAGACTTGGCCTATGCCATGGGAGGGCCTCGGCGCCAACTTCGGATTGGTCTGGAGCTACGGCAGCTAAAGGACAATCACGAGGCTAGGATTGACCCTGTTAGACCAGATCGAGGACGACGCTACGTCTATGGGAAGCTCAATGCCCTCACCTTGGTTAATCCAAATATCGGGCTCGATTGGGCGGCCATCCCCCTTAGCCACCACAATCCCATCGAAGTCCGCATAGGGGTCTGGGCTGGGCCTGCCATTGGCTTGCTAAATCCCTATTACCTGGCGGTCTGCCGTAGCAGTACAAGCGGACAATCTTGCGACGTGACTGCTGAAGCTTATGACCCAGATATTCATAACTTCTTCAATATCAGAGGAAGGGCAACTTTCTCTCAGGCTCCCTTTAATCCAACTTTACAAGTAGGAGGAACGGTGGGCGGCTACGCACTGCTTGACCTAGCCGCATTGGATGGCTATGTCAATGGGATTCGAGTCGGATTTCACCTCGACGGTTTTGCCAATGAAATTCCTCTTATCGTTGAAACCAGCCAAGTGAGCAACCAACAATTTTTTGCCTCAGCCTCTGTGGCCTTTGTCTTGGGGTCTCGTTGGTAAATCTCAAACTTTCATATGGCAAAAACGTTGTACCTTTGCTAAGAAGACTTGAGAGCTTAGGACAACTTCCTTTCTGCCTGGGGCGCCAAAACGGCCAAAAAGATGAGTTGCTTAAGGCTAGTTACTGAGGCTCTAAGTTTGTGGTTTCACTGCCTTTATGCAAGGCCTTTAATTCATACGGAGACATATTATGTCAGCAACCATAGTTTCGGATTTAACTGCCAACAATGCACCTGGAAATGGGCCTCGCCCCAAATGGCTTAGGGTGAAGTTACCCTATGGCAAGGCCTATACCGACGTTCGTTCCATCATCGACACCCACTCGCTGCATACTGTTTGCGAAAGTGCCCGTTGTCCCAATATGGGGGAATGCTGGGGGGCAGGAACGGCCACCTTTATGATTTTGGGCAATACCTGTACCCGATCTTGTTCTTTCTGTGCAGTAGCTACTGGGCGTCCAGATACGCTAGATACCTTTGAACCTTATCGGGTGGGTCAGGCCGTCAAGAAAATGGGTGTAAAGCATGCCGTATTGACTTCTGTAAACCGAGATGAGCAAAAGGATCGCGGGATGAACATATGGGCAGAAACGGTGCGTCAAGTGCGGCGCCAGTCTCCCGGGACGACCATAGAAACCTTGATACCTGATGTGAAGGGCAACTGGGAGGCACTTCAGCTCATTCTGGATGAAAATCCTGAGATTGTCTCACATAACATGGAGACGGTCAAGCGTTTGTACCGCAGGGTGCGGCCTCAGGCTAAGTATGACCGTAGCTTGGAGCAAATCCAGCGAACCAAGGACGCCGGCTGTCGGACCAAGTCTGGCTTCATGGTGGGACTAGGCGAAACAGTCGAGGAGGTATATGAGATCATGCGAGATCTGGCCAATCATGGCTGTGACGTCGTAACCATTGGCCAATACCTTCAGCCTACTAAAATGCACTTGCCTGTGCATGAATTTGTACATCCTGATCTTTTTGCCCACTACCGGGAGATCGGGTTGGAAATGGGGCTAAAGTACGTAGAAAGCGGCCCCTTGGTGCGCTCAAGCTACCACTCTGAAAGGCACCTGTAGCGGGCCATCGGATGACTAGTATCGGGGAGCCGAAATCAAGTATCGGTTCCCCGATTTTATTTTATCTCAGGAAAAATGGCATAAAGGTGGGCAAAAGATAAAGAATGGAGCCTCTTTTTAGCCTCTAGGCCGATTCACCTCAAGGTATCCCCTCTCAAGCTTCGAATGCCTGTTCACAGAGAGGTTTGCTGGATCGTCTCAATGACCATCAAGACGGTTTCTCGCAATGTTGCAAACACAAAAGCCCAAGCACTAACGGCAATTCCTACGTAGGTAACCACCCTGCGGCGACTTTCCTGGAAAGAGACCGCAATTCCAACGGCAAGCATGGGGGATATGACTGGCGATAGGAAAGCAACCCCAGCAAGTCCGTAGCGTTTCCATATTTTGTAAATCTGTCTCCGTCGGGCAAAACTAACTTGCCTACGGCGCCTGAATGTG
>CAZFPQ010000382.1:0-5585 GCA_964521065.1 uncultured Bacteroidia bacterium
CTTGAAAGCGATTTGCCTCCACCTTACTTACCCCGTACACCTTAGCCCCTTCCTCGGTGATGATTTTGACGCGCTCGCCAACCTGTAGATCGGTAGCCAGCATGATCCAGCCGTCTTGTAGCTCGGCGCGCTGGTAGATGTCGGGGATCACGTCAGTGAGGTCGGTCGTCACTGCTTGGGGATATACATCGGCAACTTGCTGGGCGATGACTTTTTTGTTCAAAACATGTCCATGCGAAAGGGTATCGCGCATGGTATAATCGGTGATTTCGATCTGCATCAAGGTCGTCAGGTCAGTCTCTCTATCAGATATTCCCTGAATGGCTTTGATCCGCATATCAGAGTGCGCGTTGAAGTGAGAAGCCGCGATGCGATTAGAGACATAGAGGGAATAAGGAGAAGGAGCACTAGGGGAGAAGGTGTTGGTGCTGCCGTCGGGGTTCAAAAACCCATAGGTACCAAGTTGATGGCTCTGGGAACCTACAATCTCGACTTTGCCACGGGTAGGGGTTGAGATGCCGATACCTACATTGCCTGTGTTATCCACAAAAACCCCCTCGTTATCTCCGTCCCCTGAGAGAAAATGATTGCCCAAAGATATATTTTGGGTGGCAGTATGATTTCCCAGATCGTCAGCATCAGAGGGGAGGTTCGTCAGACCAGACCCGTCTCCTACAAAGGCAGGAGCGGTAATTGTACCTGCTTTCTTGTGTATTGACCAGCGTAACATAAAATCATAAAATGGGATATCCGGTTGTCCCCCATTATAGAGATCAGGGCCATAAGTCCACCCTGCTCTTTTGCTCTGCCCATAGCTTTCAAGCCCCCATATTTCAATTGTATATTTTAATCCTTCCATTACGGTTACAGAGCTGTTGTCAAAAAGAGGTACCCAACGCTCGATACTCTGGCCATTGGTAATCGGGAGCTGGATATTCCCACTCTTCAACAAATTCCCACCTGTCCCTTCCCCTTCGTACAAATTATATGTGATGGTCAAAGGTGTAGTGCTTAATATATTAAGGTGGGGTACAATAGAATCTAAATTTCCTGTGTGTAAAGCAGTAAATGACTGCCAAAGACTATAAAGACTATTAGCACTTTCCACATAACCTGAATTCGTCGCATGTGTCTGATCAACAAAGATGCTGTCTTCAGCGGTGATCAACGCATCATACGCTCCCTTGGTAAAAGATTTCCATTCCATTCCGTCATATCCCTCAAAATCCAGACCCGTGTACCGGACCGCACCTTCATTCAGAGAATCAGTATCTCCAACTCTGATCGCTCCGTTGACTTCTAACTGCTCCAGGGGGGAGCCGGTCCCTAGTCCAATTCTCCCAATCGAGTCAACAAATAAGCCTTCGGCGTCTCCATCCTGACTCAACCAGTAGCCGTTTAGTTGGAGGTTTTTCTGAGCAATGTGTTGACCCAGGTTGTCACCAACTCCTAGGTCCTGCCAGCCTGCATCATAGTACCAAAAACCCTGGGTCGTGCTGTCATATACCATTAAGCCCGGCGCAGGATTAAGGATAGCCTTGCGACTGGTGCTATCCATGCGAGGCATGAGGAAGCCTTTGTTGGCGCTTTCCACCTCCAGCATGGCGCTGGGATTGGGGGCGTTTCCGGTGGTATTGATACTGACCCCTTCGGTTTGGGCTTGGACTTGGACTGCGAAGAGGCAACTGAAACTGAGAAGAAATGCCAATAATCGTTTCATCTTTTTGTGGGATTAGTTGATGGTCCCAAAGCTCTGGATCGAGGGTTAGCTCGGATTGGACTTTTTCAAAAGATGATTGGACTATTGTTCCACGTAGCTAATACAGGCCCCAAAGGCCAACTTTGTCTCAAGATGAGTTCAGTTGGGTGTCTCGCCACTCACCTGGCGACTGTTGGTATAGCTCGCTAAAGACCCGGTTGAAGTAGGCAGGATCGTTGAAGCCAGTGCTGTAAGCCACCTCTGCGACCTGCATGTCTTCCTGTAACAACAAGGACTTGGCCTGCTCTAGGCGGATGGACCGAATGAAATAGGTCGTAGTCTGTCCCGTCAATGCTTTGATTTTGCGGTGCAGGTTCGTTCTGCTGATGCTCAAGTCCTCACAAAGGGCCGTCCCCTTGTAATTGGCGTTATCCAAATTCGCTAAGACTGCGTCCCTGACCTTCTGGATAAATGCGTCTTCCTGCTCGACTTCGGGTTGCTCAGCTTGTGGCGGGGGGAGTGCTGCCCCTGATTGGTAGCGTTGTTGCAGTTTTTGGCGAATCTTTAGCAGGTTATCCAAGCGGACCAGTAATTCCTCTTGGTTGAAGGGCTTGGCTAGAAAAGTATCGGCCCCACGCTTGTAGCCTTCTAGCCGAGAGTCCGCATCTGCTTTGGCGGTCAGCATCAGGATGGGGATGTGGCTGCTTCGCTCGTCTAACTTCAGCGTTTCAGTGACTTCATAGCCATTTTTTTCGGGCATCATCACATCCGTAATGATCAGGTCGGGAACCTGCTCTAGGGCTGCTGCTATACCAGACTGCCCATCTGGGGCCGAGGAGAGTTCATATCGATCTTCTAGAATGCTGTAGAGATAAGAGACAATATCCACATTATCTTCGACGATCAGCAGACGTGGACGTTCCTCTTTGGAAGGGGTAGCGACTGGAAAGGTAGCACTGATCAAAGGCTCTGAACTAGGCAAGGACATCATGGCCTCCCTGATCTCTGCTTGGCGGGTGATCGGTAGGCAGAGGGTAAAAGTACTTCCCTCTCCATCTGTACTTTCTACCGAAATTTTGCCTCCCATGAGCTGTACCAACTCTTTGGTCAGCGAAAGACCTACGCCGGTCCCTTCCCCCTGGCGGGTATCGCTGGCATCTACCTGATAAAAGCGGTCAAATATATAGGGGAGCTTTTCTGTAGGAATGCCACGCCCGGAATCCTGGACTTCTATCACCAATTGATTCTCTGCCTTACAAAAGCTCCGCAGGCTGATGTATCCTCCTTCAGAGGTAAATTTGATGGCATTGGAGAGCAGGTTATTGGTGATTTGCCCCAACTTTTCCGGGTCAAAATCCATCTGTAGGAAGGGCTCTTCTGGGCTAAACACCAACTCAATATCTTTGCTCTCCGCCATAGATTCAAAGGACGCCAAGCTCAGGCGAAGCGCCTGAATGACATCTCCTTGAATGGGATGGAGGCTCAGGTTACCTGATTCCAGTTTTCGCAGGTCCAGAATCTGGTTGATCAAATGGAGGAGGCCGCGGGCATTGCGATCAATCAGGGCGAGGCCTTTTTTCTGCCATTTGTCTGGCTGCTGCTCCATTTGTTCAGTCATCCCAGTAATAACGGTCAGGGGGGTGCGAAATTCGTGAGAAATGTTGGTGAAGAACTGGGATTTGAAATTGTCCAGTTCCGTGAGCTTCTGATTGGCGTGGTTGAGCTCAGAATTGGCCTGATCCAATTTGCGTTTTTCGTCTTCGATGATGGCCTTTTGCCGAGCAGTCAATCGAAATCGATTGAACAGGATCAATCCAAACAGGAAGGTAATCCCCAACCCCACGAGGAGAAAATAAGAAAAGGTCCTACGGCGCTTGTTTTCCTCTATTTCAGCGGTAAGCAGGGCAGCATTGGTTAGGCTATCTGCCTGGGCCTGTTGTGTGAATTCATAGCGGATGGCCGCTCGTTGGTTATCAATGCTGGCGATGCTGTCTCGCATCTGAATGTAGAGCTGATAATAGTCAAAGGCTTTGGCTTTTTGACCAGTTGCGGCCATGCTTTGCCACAAAATGTCAGCCGCATTCCGAGTGAGGGTAGCCGAGGTGCTGCCCGGTTTCAATTCAAGGACGGAGCGGGCATACCTGATGGCATTGGGCCAATCCTCCGCTTCCAGGGCCAGTCTGGCCAGGCTTAGGTTGGCGCTTTTCACGGTAATAAGACCCCTCTCTTCATCGGTGAGACTCAGGGTCGTTTGATAGGCAAGGACGGCAGAATCTGGCTTCCCCTCACTTTTGAGAATAGCTCCCATGACAAGATGAGTCTGTGCTTCTTCATGGACCAGGCCCAATTTTCTGCAAATTTCCAGGCTCTGCTGGGCAGTGGTCCTGGCTAGAGGGTAATCTTCCATTTGCATGTGAGCCATGGAAATGTTTCGTAAGATGACTGCCATCTTGAATGTATTGCCCAACTCTTCAAAAATTTGAAAACTTCTTTGGGCAAATTTCAGCGCCAGAGAATAGTCTTCGAGATCCTCATAGATCTTACTTAGGCTTTGCAAAGAAGTCGCAATCCCCCTTTTGTCTCCCAATTCCTCCTTTAGGCGAAGACTTTTCTCATAGTTTTCTATGGCTTTGGCGGCGTTTCCTGCTTTGTTATCTACCAGGCCGAGGTTCCCGTATGCATAGGACATGCCCCGTTTGTCCTGAAGCGATTCGTGGATCTCCAGACTCTTGAGATGATACCAGCGAGCGCTGTCATATTGGGATTGATAAAAGAAGGTGAGGCCTATAGTGGTCAGGGTGTTAGCCGCCTCTCTTTGATCCTGGATTTCTTCAAATAAGCTGAGACTTTGCTTGCAATAGGCTAGTCCCTCTTCATACTGGCTACGGGTGACATAGATAAAGGCAAGTTGTCGATACATCATTCCCTGAGCCCGCTGATCTTCCAGTTGTTCAAATACTGCGATGGCTCGCACAAAGTAGGCATGCGCCTGGTCAAATTCACTTAGCTGGTTGGATAGCGTCCCAAGGGCCCCTAGCGCAGATGCCATAGCCCGTTGGTTTCCATTTGTTTCATGAATCGTCAGGGCTTGCTGAAAGTAGTATCTGGCACTGTCCATGTCTCCCTGTGCCAGGAAGGCCCCGCCTAGTTCGAAGGAGGTTTTTCCGACCATGGGGGAATTATCCACCGCCTTGCTCAGGCTCATGCCTTCTCTGAGGTACGTTATGCCTTCTTCTACCCTGCCACTGATGACATAGGATGTTCCTAAAACCTGTTTCGCCCTACCTTCGGCAAGTTGATCTCCTGAAGTCTGAGCGAGCTCGAGTTCCTGCTCCCCAAAAAGGCGCATGCTATCGATGGAGGTATGGAGGTAGTGGTTGGCCAGGGTATTCATGGCCTCCATGCGGGCACTGGCAGCCTGATGCTCATCTGACGCTACCCTTCGTAGAGAATCGAGGGCTGGCTGGGCGTGTAGCGAAATGACACCGAGCAGCAAGAACAGCAGAAATACAGGACCAACTCTCATACAGGAAGATCATGGAAACAGGGAACGAAACACTACGGGACAAAGAAACTCAGTTCCAGTCTGACTGAATTCTGTGTTTCATGGGTTGCTTACGATTTTCGGAAAGTCTAAGGTACAGAATTCTGCTGGAATGTGAGCCTATCTAAATACAGGATTATGATCAAAAAAAGTCCTCCTTCCAAGCAGAAGGAGGGCAGGGTTCAACCTGGTATCTATCCCGCTTTTTTATTCGGGCCTGCTCACGAGCTGAGAGTCAGTAGAAAGGCTCGCTTCCAGTTTCAATAGGCGAACTTCCAGGCTTTGTAGTTGTTGGACCTTGACCCTCAACGCTTCATTCTCTGCCTCCAGTGCCTCTATGCG
>CAZFPQ010000383.1:0-5538 GCA_964521065.1 uncultured Bacteroidia bacterium
CTAAGAAGCTGTCTGGATGTTGAGTTTACGGCCAAAACCCAAACAGTTTCTTAGCCAAGTGAAGCTTAAATGAGTAGTTTTCCTGTAAGCACAACGAAGCAAGCTTCTATTTGATTTTCTCCATTCAGCCGAAAAAAAAGAAAACCTCATCATTCATTTTTACCAGACAAGTAGCATTGTTTTTTGTAGGCACTTGGGGGCTCAGATGCTTTTTATTTATTTGACTTAAAAATAAATGGATTGATTATGCAAAGGGGATGGATTGTACTGGTTTGGGCAATAATCGCCTTGGCTTGGAGCTGTGACAAATCCCCTGATGCGACTAGCACTCAGGGAGAGCTTCCTGAATCGGTGACCTTTGCAGAGCACATTGCTCCCATTGTGCACCACAACTGCATGCCCTGCCACCGCCCAAACAGCGCGGGGCCCTTTAGCCTCATTAGCTATCACGACGTCAGCAAGCGATCTAGAATGGTCGCCCATGTCACCGGAATTCGATACATGCCTCCTTGGCCTGCAGATCCTAGCTACCGGCATTTTGCCAATGAAAAAATCCTAAGCGAGCGTGAAATAGCCCTCATCCAGAAGTGGCATGAACTGGGAGCCCCCGAGGGAAACCCTGCCCTCACCCCTACCCCTCCCCAGTATTCAGACTCGTCCTACTTGGGAAAGCCAGATTTGGTGATCGAGATGACAGAGGCCATTCCTATCAAAGGAAACAATCAAGATAAGTTTCTCTACGTCAAGCTGCCTTATCGCATCTCCCAAGATACCTTCATCCGTGCCATAGAGTTTATTCCAGGAAACCGCAAGGCTGTCCACCACATGAATGGCCACTTGATCAGCTATGAACCCGGACGAAAACTTGATCCAGGCAATGACATTTGGTATTTAGACCGGGAAACCGTGGCCAACGATGAAGCCTACCCTCAGTTGGGCTTACTCAATGACGATGGCACCTACCCCGAACTGACTCCATTGGTGTGCAACTACCTCCCAGGTGTGGAGCCCGCTCTCTACCCAGCCGGTTTGGGTGGGTATCGCCTGCGGGCCCAAGGTGCCTTTTTGCTCAACGATTTGCATTACGGACCTATCCCTGTTGATACCTTCGACCGCTCCCGTTTCAATGTATTTTTTGCCCCCACTCCTCCACAGCGTCCTACCATGGAAATTCAGTTGGGAACTTTAGGCATATCCGACATTGTACCGCCACTGATCATCCCACCCGATACAGTGATGAGCTTTCGAACCCGAGCCGTCATTCGCGAAGATATTTCGCTTTTGACGCTCAATCCGCATATGCACTTATTGGGAACCTCATTCAAAGCTTGGGCCCTGAGCCCAAACCGAGATACCATCCCGCTCATTCACATTCCCAAATGGGATTTCCGCTGGCAATACTTTTATACCTTTCCTAGCCCACTACACCTCCCCTCAGGATCGGTCATTGAAGTGGCTGCCACCTACGACAATACCACTGACAACCCCAACAATCCACATGATCCTCCTCAACTGGTCGCGGAAAGAAATGGATCCATGCGCACCACCGATGAGATGTTGCAGTTCATTTTGACCTATGTCCCCTACCAGCAAGGGGATGAAGGAATCGACCTCACAACCCAGTCTGATCTTCTGCAGGAGAAAACGGGGTTACGTTAAGCTTAGTTAGCTCAATTCGGGAAAGTTCAGTCAGGCCACCAGCCTGATACAGACTGTCAAGCTGGCCCAATTCGAAGCGGTGGTGATCCGCTTTATAATTGATGAAATCGAGGAACCGAATTCCCCCCATTACTCGGGGTGCGTATCCTTTTCGGAACCGAAGTCCTCCTCCATCTACCGCGTAGCTATAAGCGAGATGATCAATTAAAAAAGTCTGTGGATGGACCCAATACAGAAATTCATCATCGAAGTCTTTGCCCCCGCCTTCTTCGTCAAAGGTCACTTTGATCAAATAGTAATCGGTGCTATCAAGTTTGGAATACCCCAACAAACTTTTGTTTGCTGCTCTGTCATTTAGGAAGTAGGGCAATAAGGCAAAGTAGATGACAGAATTGACGCTGTTGGCGTATTTATCGGCCATGCTATCTGCAATGGGGAGCACTTCCCCCTCCAGATACCTCGTAAAACCGTCATTGTCTAGTCGATCTGAAATGAGGCCATCCTCTGTTTCAAACTGACGCAGGTAGGAAAACCGGCCCCCATTCAAGGTGGCTTCGTAGTGTTTTTCCCGGAAGTCAAAGGCGATCTGCTGCTCTTGGTAGGCATCTCCGCCATGAGCTAGGATAGCCCGGTCGACAATTTGCTGGGCATCGAGGGGGATTTCCTCGCTCACTTGGGGAGTTTTATTTTGGCAAGTCATAGCCAAGAATCCTGCAAACAGGACCATCGTCAATATTCTCATTGCTTAAACTTTGAAGGGAGAAAGTTATGGACACAAAGAAAGACAATTCGTCGCCGGGCCAGCATTTTGCCCCCTTTGTTTCCCTCTACAAATAGCCTATCTTTTGCCGAGAAATCCACCACCACATCATGAGCAAATGTATCGCCCTAGTAGCGCATGACGCCTGTAAACAAGACTTAGTTGACTGGGTAGGCTATAATTGGGAGAAGCTCCATCGTCACGACTTGGTCTGCACCGGCACCACAGGTCGCCTGGTCCAGGAAATAATGGAGCAAAAGCTAAGAGAAAATGGCCAAAGTGGCTTGCAAGTGGAGCGGCTCAAATCTGGTCCCCTCGGAGGCGACCAGCAATTAGGAGCTCGAATTGCAGAAGGCCGCGTACATCTCTTCGTGTTCTTTTGGGATCCCATGACTCCCCAACCTCACGATGTAGACGTCAAAGCCCTGCTCCGCATTGCCACCATGTATAACTTGCCTACGGCAACCAATCGAGCCACTGCAGATTTCCTGATCAGCTCTCCCCTATTCGATGAGCCCTATCAGCACCAGCGACTCAACTTGGACGATTACCTCAACCGGCCGCTTTAGGGTTCGCTTCGCTATGAGAGGCGAGAGGCGAGAGGCGAGATAAGCTATACGAGATAAAAGGTCATAGGGGTGGAGATTATCTACTCCAACGGCATGCAGAGCATTCATTATCCAACCACACATCCATGGCCCTAGCCATCCAATTCAAAAAGAACAAAAACGGGGGAGGCAGCATCCACTTTCGCCGCAGCAATGGCAGTGAGGGATATTATCCCATCCAGTATCATTTTGACACCCATGACCTAGCCCATTTTGCGGTAGAAAATACCCTTCAATTCAAGCGAGCCTTTTGGGGTTTGATAGATGAAGGATATAAGCCAGCCGATTTTGAAGCTCCTGGGGAAAAGCGTCCCCTCCCCTTACGGCCAGAGAATTTACCGATTGAATCTCTCCAAACGGAATTCATCATCAATCAATTAGATGCAGAAAGAGGATCCCCTATGGCAACTGAGGATTTCATGCGCTTTTTGAAAGAGGCTTTGTCGGCCAAGGGCTTGCCTTTTCCCCAAACCCTCAACGCCATTCGTTTGGCGGAGATGCGCACCCATTATCAAGACCTGGTAACGCAATGGCTAAATGTCTCACCGGGGGAAAGCCTGAACCTAATTTTTGACCCAACGACCTTCCATGCCTGAATCAAAGCAGAATTCGCCTTCCAATCGGTCCGCAGCCCTAAGCTGGGTCCCAAGTTTGTACTTTGCAGAGGGCCTGCCCTATGTCGTGGTGATGACCGTGGCGGGCGTTATGTACAAGAACCTCGGTTTGAGCAATGAGGAACTGGCGTTGTATACCAGCAGCCTTTATTTGCCTTGGGTACTCAAGCCGCTATGGAGTCCCCTGGTAGATACCTTGCGCACCCGTCGGGAATGGGTCTGGGCGACCCAAGGCTTGATTGCTTTAGGTTTGCTCGGAGTGGGGATCAGTTTGGCTAGTGACAACTTTGTTCAGCTCACGCTGGCCTTTCTCTGGCTCATGGCCATCACCTCTGCTACTCATGACATTGCCGCTGATGGCTTTTACATGCTGGGGCTAGATGATCAGCAGCAAGCTTTTTACGTAGGATTTCGAAGCACCTTTTATCGCATAGCCATGTGGGCGGGAGAAGGCGGCATGCTCATCCTGGCGGGCTACCTCGCGGGAGAAGACCCTGAATTTCACGACTATGCCGCCGCTTGGCATTGGGTTTTTGTAGCTGCCGCCTTGGTTTTTACTGCGCTTACCCTTTATCACCGATGGGCCCTCCCCAAGCCCGTATCGGATCGAGCAGGCGACCGCAAAGCACTCTCTCAGGAGATGCTGAACTCCTTCGTCAGTTTTTTTCAAAAGCCAGGCATCGCCCTCATCCTAGCCTTCCTACTCCTATATCGACTGGGGGAAGCACAGCTGGTAAAGTTGGCTGCTCCCTTCTTACTAGACGACAGCGCTGCGGGTGGACTTAGCCTGAGCACAGCTGAGGTAGGCTGGATCAATGGAACGGTCGGCGTACTGGCCTTGGTTGCGGGCGGAATCATGGGGGGAATTTTGGCCTCTCGCAAAGGGCTGAAAGCTTGGTTTTGGCCCATGATTCTAGCCATGAATCTCCCCAATCTGGGCTACTGGTTGCTGGCGATTTTTGCGCCCGTCTCTTCAGGTTGGGTGACGCTAGCGGTAGCAGTGGAGAAGTTCGGCTATGGCTTTGGGTTCACGGCTTTTCTACTTTATCTCCTCTACGTTGCCCAGGGCAAACATCAAACCGCCCACTATGCCATCGGCACTGGATTCATGGCGCTGGGCATGATGTTGCCGGGATTGGTGAGTGGCTATATCCAAGCAGCCTTAGGGTATGACGGCTTTTTCTTGTGGGTCATGCTCAGCACAGTCCCAGGCATGGTGGTCGCCTATTTTATCTGGCGTGGCTTGGATCCTACTTTTGGACGAAAAAAAGAGGAACCGCTAAACAAGCAGATTGATGAAATTGGGGAGGAGGATTAGCAAAAAATAAGATGTCGGACGTTTGAGAACGTCCGACATCTTATTTTTACAACTCTCGATTGCCCAGTTTGACTAGAAAACAGCAAACAAGATCATATTAATGAGCCATAGCACGACTCCCATGATCACAGCGGTCCAAAAGTCCTTGACGTGAAAGCCAGACATGACTCGACTCACTAGCCAAATGATCACGCCATTGATCACCAAAAGAAAGAGTCCCAAGGTGATGATGGTAATGGGAATGCTGATGAATACGAGGATGGGCTTGACAAAGGCATTTCCTAAAGCCAAAAGGGCAGCCGCAATCAAAGCGTTGACAAAACCTTTGACTTCGACCCCTTTCATGAGGTAGGCAGCCGCAAGGACCGCAACGGCGTTGATGAGAAGTTTGATGATGAGTTCCATTGATCGGTGGTTTTCCTGTGTTAGAATTTTGCAAGAGAGGTGAGACCGCAAGCAGAAACTATCCTCTTTTTCCTTTAGAAGATAAAAAAATCTGTTCAGGGTTGAAACGCAATGGCTATTCCTAGCTCATTAAGAGGCTGTTTGGGTTTTTCCTTTACGGCCAAAACTTGTCTT
>CAZFPQ010000384.1:0-5488 GCA_964521065.1 uncultured Bacteroidia bacterium
GAGTTAAGGGAGTTAAGGGAGTTAAGGGAGTTAAGGGAGTTAAGGGAGTTAAAAACTGATTATCAAATTCTTAACCTTTTCGACCATTTCACTTCTCAACCCATTTCCAGCTCATACCTTGTACGCTTGAGGCCGCTTTCCTTCGGTTTTTCAAGGACTCAACCTATCTTCTCTGGAGCCATCTCTATACGGGTTCTAGGTAAACTACGGGGGTAAGTTGAGCGGATAAAACTAACCATGGCCTCTCGGATGTCGCAGCGCAAGTCGAATGCTTGAGAAGCATTGCGAGCTCCCATTAGCAGGCGCAGCTGGACCACATCTGCCTGAGCATCTGTCATTTGTACCGCCATTGCTTTGCCGTCCCATAGTGTATGCTGCTGGAGGAGTCTGGCCAACTCTTGGCGAATGGCTTCCACAGGAACCTGGTAATCGGTGTAAAGATATACCACCCCGGTCAGGTCTGCGGAGGTTCGGGTCCAGTTTTGAAAGGGCTTTTCGATGAAATAGTTCAAAGGCAAAATCAAGCGACGCTTATCCCAAATCCGTACTACCACATAGGTGAGGGTGATCTCTTCAATCTGCCCCCACTCCCCTTCGACAATTACGGCATCATCAATGCGAATGGGTTGAGTAAAGGCTATTTGGAAACCTGCCAGCAGGTTCGACAGTGATTTTTGGGCCGCAAAACCGATGATGATGCCAGCTACCCCAGCAGAAGTGAGCAGGCCTTCACCTAAGCGACGAACCTCCTCAAACTGAAGCAAGATCAAGCATATGGTGAGGAAAATAATGATTGCCGTTGCAATTCGGCGAATGAACTGGAGCTGGGTGATGATTTTTCGGTTACTCAAATTGTCTTCTTGAGCTAAATCATAATGCTTGCGAACCAAGTCTCCGATAACCGCCGTGGATTCAACCAAGGTCCAACCTGCCAGCAGCAGCAACATAATTCTAAGGCCTATTTCGATGAATAATCGGGCGCCTTCGCTTGGCCAAGGCTGTAGTTCAAGAGTTATCATCCCCATCAAAAAAGGGCCTACCCAACTCATGGGAATCCGCAAATGTCGATGGACAGAACTAAGAAAAAGAGTCTCTTTTTTTTGTTGGATCCGCTTGATAGCCCAAAAGCATACCCCATTCAAGAAGTACCCCAAGGCGAAGGACAAGAGTAGGATCAACAGGGCGAACAGGTAATATAAAGCTACGATCTCAATGTCTACTGAATCATTGGATAGTAAACGAGCTATTATAGAATTCATCATGTTGTTATTAGATTGATCCCGTTTTTACAAAGCAAAATCGACTTCCTTAGCCCCTCAGATAGGGCCCTGGGGACTCGGTCAACATGCTCGACAGCTTTTCTCCTCCTTTGATGCCAAAGTCTAGGGTCGTAATGGGAAAGGGAATGGTCACGCCTGCTCCGTCAAAAGCAGATTTCAGGCGTATGATGGCCTCGCTCTTTGCAGAAAGATAGTCTCCTTCTTTTTTGAAATTGATCCAGAACATCACAGTGAAATTGATAGAGCTGCTGCCAAATTCCTGGTAATAAAACTCAATTTCACTGCCTTCGACCTTTTGTGGATGGTGAGACAAGGTGTCCAATACCACCGATTTGACCTTCGAGAGGTCATCTCCATAGGATACCCCGACATTTAAGTCAATTCTTCTCCGCCCACGCGAGTAATTGATCAATATATTTTGAAGAACGTCTTTGTTGGGGATGATGACCTGCTGGCCTTGTGGATTACGGATAATGGTGGTCCATAAATCGATATGAGTGGCTACACCATAGTGCCCATTAGTTTCCAGCCAACTCCCGACCCTGAAGGGTTGCCGTACGGCAAGGATGATGCCTGAAAAGAAGTTCGCGGTAATTTCTTGAAAGGCAAAACCAAGGGCAATACCAATGATTCCGGCCCCCGCCAGGGCAGTACTGATCACACCTTCCATGTTCAATGCACTTAGCGCAAGCAAAATTCCGATGGATATCACCAAGAGATTTGAGAGATTGGCGATCAAGCGGTTAAGGGCGGTCTGGTGGGAAAAGCGACTTAGGGTTTTATTGACTCCCTTGCGCACCAGCCGAGATAGAATGGCAAATAAAATGACGATAACCAGGGCTACCAGAGCATTGGGCAGCATGGTGACCAAGTCTATCGTCCAGCCAGAGATTTTGTCCTGGATCGACTTAAAGGCGTCGGTAAAATTTATCCACATTAGGGTTGTGATTTAACTGAAGGCGAAAAATTCAATCCCAGCAAAGAGCTTCAAGATCTCACAGGGTTAGTCCTGTCTGGTATTGACCTCGGAAAGATTTGGTGCTGAAATGGAAGTCTCCTTTGTTTAACTGATTCTTCCAGCCTCGGTTTGGTTCAAAAATAAGTTTTCTTAAGTCGTCCGGCACTAACCACCATCTATTGCTAAGCGAAAGGGTCTAACCAGATGAGCCACTGACATTTGAATTCCCAAGCTAATACATGGACTGAATGAGTTCATGAGCTTAGGTTTTTCTCTTTACTCATACCAAGGCAATTTTCACCATTAGGCTGGCTGAGCTACAGGCTCTCATAACCCTGTGTGCGTTCTCAAGGCCGATGAATAGTAAGAGAAAGCTCAACTTAGCATCATTTAAACATTTTCTATCTTTTGTATGGTTTTTTATAAAAAACTGATAAATACTCAAAAATATGCTGATGGGTTTTTAAGTACACAATCAATAATCGAAAATACAGAAATAGCCTTCTGTTCCAGCATCATCCCCAAGTACCCACAAGAAAAAATGCGATTATATAGTCAAATAAGTTTTTTTTTAGCCAAAAAGACTAAAATTTATACATTCGGAAATCAAATTGCTTCATAAATGCGAAATACTTCTCTGCAATTTTTTGGCCATTCCTTTGAAGAATGCATAATTTACTATCCATATTTTCCACTTATTTTCAAAATATGACAAGTTTTACTATATTGTCATTCAATCTACTAACAGTTCATTAAGATGAAGAAATACACTCCTCGCCCGAAGAGTTCTTCAGCTAAACTTCGCAACCGAAAATTACGGACTCGCAAGCAGCTCAAGATGACTCAAGACAGCGAACGTCAACGTCACTATACTCAGTGGCACTTGCCTGGTGATGAAGAGATGGTCTAGTTAGGCCCTTTTCATAAGCTACAGTTAATCGACCCTCTTCTGAAGGGTCTTTTTTTTTGACTAGAGTGAATGAAAGGGGGAAACTTAGGACGAGCAACAACAGCAGCGAAAACCAAGACCTTCCCTTTCAAAAAGCCCTTAATGAGTGGCAAAGCTTTCCCTAGTCCACCCGTCCATATTCCGATTCACGCCAATGTATTTGCCCTCCCCCACCAGAGGGGATGGAGGAGTCATGCTTGCCAGGAATGGCTATATTTCTAAAAGGATTATTACATGGAACCCTCATGAACCCTTTAGTTCGTTTTGTCCAAGCCCACCGGCCTCAGCTCAGCCAGGAAGATCTGGCCTTGATTGCTGACTCGTTTTATTTAGTCAAGAAGCAAAAGGGAGAACACCTACTTACCCAAGACAAGACTTGTCAATATTTATACTTTTTAATAGAAGGAATCACGCGCTCTTATTCTATCCGAAACGGGCATGACATCACCACCTGGTTTGGCTTCAAAGATGAGTTTATCACCTCCTTTACCAGTTTTTTTCCTGGTCACCCGAGTTACGAAAGCATTGAAATGCTCAGTGATGGCCAACTCTATCAGATCAGTCGCCAAGAGTTTACTCAACTCCAAAATGACCACCCACTGGTAGAGTCCATCGTCCATCATTTCACCCTAGCTTATACCCTTCAACTTGAGCGGCGCTTGTTTCAAATTCAAACTCACTCTGCCGCTGAAAAGTATCAAGCAATTCTCGAGCAAGAGCCTCGCTTGATTCAACAAATTCCCAATAAGCACCTCGCCAGCTACCTTGGCATTACCCGTGAAACCCTTAGCCGGATTAGGTCAAAGCGATAAACCTATGTTGATTCAAGGGATCACCAGCCTTTTATTGACCAGCTTTTTATTGATTTATGTCACAGATTCGAACAGGCACCGAGGCTAGCTTTGTCAAGTACCTTTCGATCCAACTAGAGTGAACACGTCAACATATCTCATCATCGGAGCTGGGCCAGCAGGACTTGCGACAGCGGCAGCCCTAAAGAAAGCAGCGATCCCATTTGAAGTAGTAGATGCGGGAGATAAAGTAGGAGGTATTTGGGATATCCATCGAGCGGAGACACCTATGTATCAATCCGCTCACTTTATCTCCTCGAAAACCTTATCCGGCTTTCATGGCTACCCCATGCCAGACGACTACCCCGATTACCCCAGCCATGCCCTGGTACAGGCTTATTTGGAAAGTTACGCTCAGCATCATCAGTTAGAGCCCTATTTCCGCTTCCAAACCAGAGTTTTGCGAATCGAACCCCTCGCTACAGAATGGCAGGTCACCTTTGATGATCAGCGTCAGCGAAAGTATCGTGGGGTTATCTGTGCCACGGGCATTACTTGGCATCAGCATCTCCCTTCCTTTCAAGGGGATTTTGAGGGAGAGATGATCCACAGCTTTGATTACAAGGATCCCAGCTCCCTGCGAGACAAAAGAGTGTTGATCATTGGAGCCGGCAATTCCGGTTGTGACATAGCATGCGACGCCGCACGGGAAGCCAAAGCCGCTTTCATTAGCCTACGCAGGGGATACTACTTCATTCCTAAGTACTCCATGGGCATGCCTACAGATCTGTTCAAAAAACGGTTTGGTCTTCCTAACAAGAAGTTGGACACCTTGATCTCGGAATTTTTGCTCAACAAGGTCTTGGTGGGCAACCTAGAGCGCTTTGGACTACCTAAGCCAGATCATAAGCTCATGGAGTCTCACCCTATCATGAACAACCGATTACTGCATTATTTGGGGCACGGCGACATTAAAGCGAAGAAGGATGTGGTTTCTTTTGAGGGGAATTTGGTAACCTTTGAGGACGGTAGTCGCGAAGAAATTGATTTGGTAATTGCGGCTACAGGCTATCGGCGCGTCTTTCCTTTTTTGGACAAACAGTTATTAGATCAGAGCGAAAAGAATCGGGAAATCGATCTTTATCTTGAGGTGTTCTCCAAACGATATGAAAATCTCTTTTTTGTCGGGGGAATAGAGGTTTCCTCAGCCATTTTTGGCCTCTTGAGCCAACAGGGAGAACTGATCGCTGCTTACCTCCAAGCGCAAGAACGAGGCAGTCTTAGCTATCGGAAGTTTGTCCTGCAAAAAAAAGAACGGCAACTCAAGCTCAAGGGAAAGAATCGCTACATCAACTCTCTCCGACACGAACGATACGTAGACAAGGACTATTACCAATCCCTTCTCACCCAGCATATAAAAGCTTTGGGGGCATGAAAAAAATTCTAGAACGTCAAGTTGTATTTAATCTGGCCTTAAGTCTATTGGCATGGCTGGCAAGACGGCCTCGAT
>CAZFPQ010000385.1:0-5483 GCA_964521065.1 uncultured Bacteroidia bacterium
TCGCGCCGATTGTGGGGGGCATGCTTGCAGGAGGGTTGTATCTGCTGCTAATGTGAGAGCCCAAAGTCAATAGGTAATCCTCTCTCTCCCTCCAGTCATCTCGACGAACGAAGTGAAGAGAGATCTTGCCAGGGCCAATTTCATACACTCCGCAGTACCAGTGCTACCCGTGAGAGTCGGGTCGAGCGGAATAACGTTGAGGGGTTGGGGTTTGTGCAAGTGAATACCTACCGTAGCCCCACCAAATACACGCCATTATTCCCCACTGTCCCCCTGAGACCCGGCTTTCTTTTTTTCCTCCTGTTTGGCTTCCTCTTTCAAGGATTCTAGGATCATGGTATCCAATTCCTGACCTGGGTCTAGGATGTCGCCAATGGGCTCGTCTTCCTTCAATGACTCTTCTGTCCAGCCCTCTTCTTCAACGTCGGTCCAGTCAAACTCGTCGTCAAACTCTGGGTCCTCCACAATGGTCGGATCTTTGTCAAAGAAGAACTCTTCTTCGGTCGGCCAGTAGATTTCTCCTTCGTAGGTTTCATCTACGACCAATTTGAATTCCACCCGACGGTTTTGAGCTTTGTGTTCTTCAGTGTCATTGGGAACGAGGGGACGGGTCTCTCCGTAGCCTTGGCTGCTAATCCGATTGGGATCAAAGCTTCCCTTGCGAACCAAGTAATCTCGTATTCGATTGGCCCGCTCTTTAGAAAGCTGCAGGTTCTTATCTGGATTGCCATCGGAGTCGGTATGGCCCTCAATGATCAGTTTGAACTGGGGATAATTGTTGAGGAAGCGGACCAAATGGTCCAGGTTGGGTTTCAAACTTGCACTCAGCTTGGCGCTGTTGCTTTTGAATTCCAGCTTCTCAAACACAAAAGGCTTCCCGACCTCAAAGCTCTGGGTAAAAAGATTGAAGGTCGTATCTCCCTTCATGCGGAAGTTTTGGCGGATGGTCAGATAGTTATCGCCTACTACATAGAGTCGATAACGGCGGTTGTTGATCAGCTTGAATTCGAAATAGCCACTGTCGTTGATCACCTTGGGGGTAACCTCCACGCCTTTTTCCAAATCCACCACAATCACCCGGCCTACCAAAGGATACCCCGTCACCGAATCCCGCAGTACTCCTTTGAGCAGGGCATTGGCATCGGCGCGTGCCTCCATGGGCATGGGAAAAGAGAACAGATCGTAATTCTGGTTGACTCGCTTTTCACTGCCGGATTCGGAGTTGGCGTAATAGATGTAGCGACCATCGCCAGAAATGGAAAAGTACTCCTGATGCCCTCCATCATTGATCAGAGGACCAACGTTTTTAGGCAGTTCCCAACGGTCACCCAGCCAATGCGACTTGTAGATGTCATGCCCCTCGTAACTGAACAGCTGACCGGTCGAGCTAAAGTAGAGGGTCGCCTTGTCAGCCAAATAGTAGGGGGTGATCTCGCTGGCCGCAGTGTTGATCAAAGGACCAAGGTTTACGGCTTGCCCCCAACTCTGATCGGTGCTATCAAAATAGGAAACATAGAGGTCGGTACCGCCATAGCCACCCCGACGGCTGGACACGAAGAACAATGCCTTGCCATCGCTCGATACGTGGGGCTGAGAGTCCCAAGCGGGAGAATTGACCTTGGTGCCTAGGTTGCGCACCCGAATGAAGGTCTGAGTCACGGGGTCATAGGTAGCCTGATAGAGGTCGCAGTTGCCCACGCCTTCAGTGGGATGGCAACGGGTGAAGTACAAGGTCTTGGCATCGGCCGATAGACAGGCAGAGCCTTCGTTGAATTCGCTGTTGACGCTATCTCGAAAGGGGTCGGCATGGGCCGGGTCCCAGTCGCGTTGAAAGATGTTGTATTCAGAGACGTAGAGGTCTTCGTTGTGCTGCCCAAAGGGGTCAACCACATCAGCGGGATTGGCGCCCGAAGTATCTCGGCGCGAGGTAAAGATCAAGACGCTGTCTGAGCGGTGCATGTGCGGGGCATAATCGGGGTCGGCGGAATTGACCGTTTCGCCCATGCGTACCTTGATTTTGGGATCTTTCAGCAGGGTATCTACCCGCTTGCGGATTTGCAGGAGTTTGTAGTACTCCTCAATGCTTACCCACTCACTTTTGGTCTTAGCTAGAAGACTATCTAGGTAAGCTTCGCGCTCAGGGCTGTGGTTATGTAGCTCTGCCAATTGGTAATACAGGGCAGCCAAAGCGGTATCGCCCAGTTCTTGCTTGACCCGTCCCAGCATCCAAATGAAGTTGTAGTCGCGGGTGAAGTTTTCGGTTTGAAAACGGGTGAGGTAGCTTTCAAGCAGCCCTCCTAGTTCGTCCAGGAAGCCGTAACCTTCAGGATCTACCCAAACCGTATCCAAAAGAAATTGAATGCGTTCGTAGTCTTTGTCATCGCGGAAGTAGCCTGGAGCGGCCCCATTCGTCAATTCGACCATGGCCTTTTGAACCCGCATTTCTTCGGGACTCATGTCATCGGTTTGGATGAGCAGAGACTTTTGCTTGAGCACCATTTCACGGGCCAGCAACTCTGATACGTCTTGGGCCAAAAGCCCTACAGGAAGCCCCAAGAGCAGGAGCAAAAAGCCAGGCAAAGTAATTCGCTTCATGGCAAAATTTAATCACGGTGAATGAGCAGGACGGCTTGGGATGGGAAAGGAGACTATTTGGTATCAGCCCCTAGTTCAAAATTACGCAAAATTCAGCGCAGGAAAAACAAGGTTATCAGTCCAGTCAACATCAAAACTTTCAGCATATTGCTTTGAATCCCAAAGTCTTCTGGCTCCTCAGATCGCCACATCAGTCGAATGAGATAGAGGCAAGGAAGTTGTACCAGCAGCACCGATAGGGCCAAATAGGGCCAGAGCCATTGTCCCATGCGCCACTGAGCCTCAATGAAAGGTAGGTAGGTAGACAGCAAAAAAATCAGGTACAGCAGCAGCAGAACCTTACGCGTCTGGGTGATGCCAATTTGTATGGGCAGGGTCCGCAGGCTGAACTGCAAATCACCTCGGATATCTTGTACGTCCTTGGTAATCTCGCGAATCAGGGTGATCTCAAAGGCAAAGACAATGGCCCAGATCAGGGAAAGATTGATTTCGTGGTAGAGATAGTAGGCGAGGATCAAGACCAAGGCAATCATGAAGGAGATGACCAAGTTACCCGCTACGCTGACCCGCTTGAGCCAACTGGCATAGATGAAGAGCATCAGTACGGACACGAAGTTGATGAAGGTAATGTTGATCATGCCCAAGTACCAGCCGAGGTAGGTCAGAGAAAACAGGAGGATGGCCATGTTGGTCACGAAGTAGACCGTCAGCACTTTCTTGACCGAGAGCTTGGCATTCACGATGGTGGTACGGGGTCGGTTGACCCGATCGATGCGAAAGTCGTAGACGTCGTTGATCCAGTAGCCCGTGGCGGCAATCACTGCGATGGTCAGCCCCGTCCCCCAAAAAGGCAGGTCCACCAAAAAGCGCAAGGATTTGTCGTGTACCAAGTAGCAGCCCACCGCAAAAGACAGGAAGGAGATCAAGACATTTAGCGGCCGGGAAATTTTGATAAAGTTGAGCAAGTCGCGCCACATGTAGCTAAGATAGCAAGAGAAATCGAGAGCGTAGGGGAAGTTTTGGAAGCCCCTTAAAGGAAAGGCAAAATGTAGTATCTTTTGAAAAACCGGTATCCGTGCCCTAGCTCAACCCCTACAAAAGCTTTGGCCAGGAGGAGATAATGGAGGGATTACAGAGGACCAAACAGATTCTAGAAGCAAAGGAAGCAGGTCTGATTGCAGCTAAGCAAATAAGATTTAGGCCACAGTTTTAACCAGGCAAAAGACATGGAAGCGTTCGCAGATCGAATCAAACAGCATATCAAAGATGCCGATTTAGGCGAGGCATTAAATATCCTAGAAACATCTTTTGCCGGCCAAAGAGACGAAGTCATCTTGCTCAAATCGCAGTATTCAAACCTCGTCCAAGAAGAACTCAAAGGCGTTTTGTCTCAGGAGCAGAAGGATCGGATGCGGAATCAGCTTTCCAATCAGGTATTGGAATTCCTAAAGGTAAACCTGGCCAGAGATCGGGAGCTATTTGGGACCATATGGAAAGAAAGGCAAAATCAGAACAGCTACATTTCCGAACAAGCAATCAAGACGGTATCCAAGTCCTTGGTCGTCCATGACAGCTTTTTCATCAGAAATAGGGACCACAAATGGGAAAAAGCCATTGACTATTGCCTTGAGCAGGGACATGAGGTAACCCTCATATTAGCCCATCCCAGCTCTGAAGTATACAGACAGCGCAAGGCGATTTTGGACATAGACAACCCCAGTGAAAAGCTGACCAAATCCGTCAACGAAAAGCTCGATAGGTATCCTGAAAATTTTCAACTCTTGCTCACCGACAGACTCTACAGTGGGCCTTTTGTATTCATAGACGAATACAGGTTGTTCCTTGGCATGTTTCTCTTCTCCGTTCACAGCGAAGACTTGCCCATTTTTGAATTCCTGAGGACAGACGAAGAGAATAAGATATTCCAAAGCGTAGAAACTTGGATCCATGGCTTGGCCCAAGTCCGTCCCTAGGCTCTGACTAGAGCTAAAAGAAAACGGCCATCGGGGTACGGGGTACGGGCTCTGTGGTGGCAACTATTGATTCTTTTACCATAACTCCGTAGGCCTTACTCCGACTTATTCCGTCCAGGTGCTTAGTGCCCCTCATAAGCAGGCACCATGAGGCTCAGTCGATGAAGACACCTTAAACCTTGTTGGGGAATCACTCCCTTGCAAGTGGACTCTGATCCTTTCTGCCTGAGAGGCCCAGGGACTCCAAAAAGCAGGCCCAATCAAACTTAAGCCGAAAAAAAAAATCTTCTTTCCAGACACATTGATTTACAGCTCCTTACGCCCTGGTAGCTCATTTTTTCCGGAAAACCATGTCACAAACTTTCTCATCATGAATCCAAGCGATACATGAATTAAATTTTTAGAACATGGAAATCAAGGTACAAGCAAGGATCAACAGACCCATCGCAGAGGTATGGGAGATCATGGGACAACAATTTGCACAGGCTCACCTCTGGTCAAGCAATTTCAAGACCTCTCAACCCGGTGGGGAGCCCAAGTTTGAAGGACTAGCCTATTCCCACCGGGATACCACCACGGACCGAGGAAACACCATTCAGGAATTAACAGCTTTCGATCCGGCGGCTTTTTCTCTTTCCTATGAAATCACCCAAGGAGCACCTCCTATTGCCAAGCGAGCAGCTTCTACTTGGTATTTAACAGAAACGGCCGAAGGAACTGTGGTCCATATGGACAGCATCATGGAACCCAAGATGGAGCTTACCGAGGAGATGGCAGCCAAGATCCACATGGGCTTAACGGCTTCCTTTCAGCAGCTCGCCGATGAGTTGAAGTACTATGTGGAGAAGGGCAAACCTCATCCAGGGATAGAGAGCTGAGCGTTTGCAAGGGAGTATGGGGGCTGAGGACAGAGTT
>CAZFPQ010000386.1:0-5457 GCA_964521065.1 uncultured Bacteroidia bacterium
ACTGGCTGATTACCATTTCTTCAAAGAACGAAGGAGAAACTCCCAAACATGGTCTTATTTCCATCGATCAGTTATCGACCCATAACCTAGTTGTGTAGGTCGCAGAGCCATCTTGCGCCACCAATATGTAGACACCAGATTTGACTTCTGAGCCTAGCTTAAAGGTGATGTTGGCGTCTTGACTGTCCAATTCCTGCACGGAATAAATTTCCTTGCCTAGCAAGTCAAAAAGGGTGATCTCAACCCGTTCCATTTCTCGGGGAAGCACAAGGTTCACAATCCTAGCCACTGGGTTGGGATAGACCTGAATGCGCTGCTCCGCCAAACTCGCATCCACTTGCGGACGAGCTAAGCGGCTGGAACTGCTACTGGTATAAATAAAGACACCAGATGGTCGGCTGAATCCTGCATCGAAGTTTTGGGTGTGGTCGTAGCTTCTGCCAGCCGCTACGGCTTCTTTTTTGCCATCTAATGGACCTTTGAAAACCTTTCCACTAGACCACCACCATTGGCCGCCGTAGAGCCTGGCTCCACCGTGGTTGTTTTCGATACAATTGTTTCGATTGAGGTAGTTATCATTCAGGGACATATCGTGGTCCGTAGACCAGGTACCCATGATGGCATAATAACGGTCGGGCATGTCACTGGGCAAGGTGATGGTGTTTTTCTCGATCAGGTTGTTGCCTTTGTCTTTGGCGTGAAAACTGACCTCTTGCTCAAAATTGTTGTCATACACTACGTTGAATTCGGCAGAAGTTCCCTGGATAGAAATATGCCGGATTTGGGTGGCACCACACTGGGTGATGAGGTTGTCTTTTCCCATGATGAAGAAATACCCATTGGCTCCTCCTCCTTTGTTAAAGGCACCCTTGATGTAGCAATTTCTTACCGTGTTGTGGTTTGCGGAGGCACCTAATACAATCGGATGGCGTCCACTGTTATTGATGGTTACATCGTCGATCCAACAATTACTTGATTGATTGATCTTGACACTGTTGTTGGTGACTGCGGGCAATTCATTGCAGGAACTACAGCCCCATTTGTTGGTGGGGCTAACATAAAAACCACCGCCTGGCTTAGGGAAACGCCCATTGATGGTCATGCGGTAGATTCCACAATTGTTGTCGTTGTAAAAGGAAATGCCATTGCCGCCATTAAACTTGATGTAGATCTTCACCCCAGAACGACTTTGACCGACCAAAGAGATGCCTGGTTCCATGTTGACCTGGCCTGTAAAGTTGTAGTTCCCATTCGGAAGGTAGACCCAGCTTTTGTTAGCCGACTTGGCTGTGGCGATGGCACTCTGTATCCCGGCGTTGGTTTTGGTCGTTACGGTCACCGAGTTGCTGCTATTAAATGAAGAGGGTATAGAGGGGATGCCTCCATTAACTCCTGCATCATTCCAGCGGTTGATTTTCCAAGCGGGGAGATTAGGTAGCTGGGCGTGTAGAGGAGTAGTAGCAAAAAATAAGAGCAAGCAGCTTAGGATCAGGGTGGCCTGCGTGGCCCCCTGTGGGTTGTAGCGTTTAAACATGTTAAATAGAATTGAGTATTAGTTGAAAAATCCTTTCACCCTAATTGAATAGATTTTTTCTAATTCCTCTTGAACAATCGTACGATAAGCGTTTCAAATAGTCCCCAATCGCCTGGTGTACCTAGGGATAAATGGAAAGTGGGTATTGGAATCGTTCATGAGGTAGAAATAGGGTAGAAATAGAATCTTCCTTCTCATGTCAAGCTTTTGACACCAGGGTGCTGGCAGTCCATATGATCGCTTCCTGAAACTTGATTTTGGGCCACCTATCATCACAACTAAACAGAAGCCAGAGAATCTAACTAGGCAAAGGCCGCCTCGTAAAAGACGGCCATTCAACATACTCGAACCTTAGACTACTAATCTAGCGGACAAAAGAGGTGCGGTAATCTGGGTATGGGAGTACGGGGTACGTTGCTGTATTGATTCTTCCTTATATCCATAGCCCATACCGCCATACCCCGATTTCTTTTGTCCAAGTGCTTATTCCTTTATTATTTGCTTAATGGCCGTATAGCCAGCCCCTTTAATCTGTAGAAAATAAATTCCTGAGGGCAGTCTACGAAGATCCAGTTCATGCTGCTGCTTACTTGCACCAAGATCCATGGATTTGGATTGCATGACCTGCCCTTCATGGTTGATGATTGAGAAGGATGTTTTTGAATAGATAGACCCGAAAAGGTCGATCCTAGCTACATCCCTTACAGGATTGGGATAGACCGAAAAGCTAAATGGATATTCGGCTAGGTCGGTGGTGGTCTCTACCGTGACCGCAATGGATAAATCGGTGGTGTCTCGCCCATCACTGGCTGATAAGATCAAGGATGTCGACCCGATGGCGATTCCTGATACAATGAGGCTGTCGTTGCTGAGCTTGGCAGTCGCAATGCTTGGGTCGCTGCTAGTGACTATCAGGATAAGTGAGTCCCCATCTGGATCCGTAAAAACATCAGATGCATCGAGGGCCAATAGGCTGTCTACTTGTAAGGTGAGGTCCCCAGGAGCGTTGGCCACCACGGGACTTTGATTGAGAGAAGGACTTGGGATGACGGTGACATTGACCACCAGTTCTGTGGTATCTGAGCCATCACTAGCCGAGAGGGTCAAACTGGCCATGCCCAGTCCCATGGGACTTAAGGTCAAAGAGTCACCGTTCAAGTTAGCCGTATAGATGCTTGGGTCTCCACTGAGGGCCGTCAGGGTGAGCGAATCTCCATCTGCGTCAGTGAAAACGGTGCTGACATCCAATCTAAGCGCACTATCTAGTTTTAGGGTGAGATCACTGAGTGGATTGCTAATGGTCGGTGGAGTATTGATCGGAGTGGGGGAGGAGCTAAAGGCGAGGGTAATGCCTGTTATTCGCCAAGCCCCTCCTGTCCCGACGTGGACCACGGAAAACAATTGTTCCTCTACTTCTCCCCCATTCAAGTGAATATCTAGCGCGGAGATATCCACTTGGTCCGGATCAAGGCGCGTAATAAGAAGGGCATTGCTGCTATCTGAAGCATCGATGACCTTGGCGGGTTCGTCATTGGTTGATAGAAAGCCAGTGGTGATTCCAACAAATTTTACGGATACGTTGCTGGGCAAGCCCCGTAGATCTAAACCAAAATACAACCCTTCGCCTGGCTCTATCCCATTGCTTCCCCCTCCGGTGACGCCTAAGTTTCCGTTTCCTGGCCGGTGAATGCCGCCAGCTTGGATGATCGCCCCAGTACTGGTATCGGCTTGGTTCATGCCTCCCCAATACAAGCCAAAACTTTGACCAAAGAAGGGGCTTTCGTCGGTGGTGCCAGAAACATTCTCCCAGTCCTCATCCCCAATAAGGGCATAGGTAATGTTTCCAGACATGTCAATGTCAAATCGGGAGGAGTCAAAAGTGACTGAGTCGCCTTGGGTTCCATTGCCAGAAGGGTCTAGGAATAATGTGTCGACTTGGGCTATGCTGTTGGTCCACAAAAATAGGAGTCCCAACAGCGCAGGGAGGGTTTTGCTATGCAAATGATTCATTAGAAATGTGTTAAACGTAGAGTTAATTTGAGAATTGAGCATTCCGTCCGCAGAAAACGGGTAGTGTAAAAGGAAGTATGAGTCCCATGCGCTCCCCTGACTCAAGGCTTCTAGCCTGAGTTTTTGGATTTTCGCTGTCTGTTTGCCTGTAAAAAGCTTAGATCTGGGGATAAACGTATTGGAGCCTTCCCTCGACTTTGATGCTACTGATTCCGCCTCCCCTTTTCCTGTTCAGCAAGGTGATGGGGAATCTCTTTACCTCTTGCCTTGAGCTGAGCCAAGTATAAGGAATGCGGATCCACCCTTTTTCCCCAAGATTCGATGCCTCCTACATTTTCAGGGACAAAAGAGGTACCCTTTCCTTGATAACCTACCAAAATGGGATCAATGGCAGTCAGTGGCCCATACAGATCATTTGGAGTATCCTCCATCAAATCCCAAAAGTTGAAATCTGGTCTAGGTCGATCCGTTTGCTTAAAATTCCAAAAAACCAGGCCTTCCAAGTGATTGGGAAGATTGATGTAGTTGCCTCCGTGGCTAGCTCGCCCCACCGAGTCTCCATCGAAGCCAGCCATCTCACAGTCGTCAAAGAGGGTGAAGCGGGGAAAAGCCGCATGGAGATCAATGCCGCGGTTGAGTCCATCAAAGCCTAGTACGACTGTCCCTACCGAACCATGGGAAGAATTTGGGCCGTGCCACTGATTGGCCGAGTCAGCGCAGTAGGCAATGAGACCCCGGGAGCTCCGAGACATGCCGAAACTGCCATGACCTCCGTTACCGTGTACCTCACAGTTAAGTATGGTCCCACAAAGGGAGCTACCAAAAGATACGGCTCGACTGACGTCTACAAATACACAATTATCCACCCATGAGTTGATGGTCCTAGTCATGCTTACGCCCGTATAACCTCCATCGTGAAGGGCATTTTTGTGATGCACAAACTCCTCTTGGAAGTTGCCTGCAAAGCGGATATCCTCAAACCCACAATTAGCTAGAAGACTCACCTTTTCGATCTCCCACTCCTCTCCAGGATTCATGTCGAGGAGCAAAGGGGCCCGGAAAATGACTGTTTTCCCTTTGACCTTTGCGACCTGATTGAGCTCATTGACATATGGCCCTTTTTCATTGATGTTGGTCCACTTGTCGCGGGTCCCTTTACCATAGAGCATGCGCTCATTCAAAAAAGTTCCTTGAGTAGAGATTTTGACTATATCACCGGGTTTCAGTCCATGTGCTTTGGAAAAAGTCATCTCATAGCTTCCAATCCTCACGGATTTAGAGAGGGTTCCTATAGATCTGCTGGCATTTTTTCCTTTAAATTCTATCATGGCCGGGATAGACCAGAGCTTTTTGGGATCTGCTGGTTCTAAAGGCATGCGCATGAAGAGAGTGGTGCCATCCTTTCCACTTCCCTGACCCTTGAGTACGATTTTGCTGGAGGATATCATGATTCTTTCCCCATTATCCTGAGCTTCTTGGATAAGATAGGTTCCAGTCTCAAACAGGATCACTCCTCCCTTTGCCGCCTCGGCGGCAGCTATCGCTTTGTTGATGGCACTCAAGTCGGATTTTTCGTCCCCAGGAATGGCCCCATAATCTTCCACTTTGAAGATAGGCAGCTCTGCTAATGAAGGCAGGTTAGCTTCGCCAAAGTGGTATCCGGCATAAGAAAAATCAGTGATGCTCTCTGATTGGCCATCCAAGAACTGCTGCCAGTAGGAGCTGGTCTGGCAGAGCCCCTGGTAAGGGAAATGAGAACAGGCAATCAGAGCTAGTAGAACGGCAATCTTTTTCATAGCAAAATCAAGTAGCGTATAGGTGGAAGAAAAAAGCTAAGTAAGCGGACATAAGAAAAACAGTAATCGGGGTACAGGAGTACGGGGTATGTTGCTGTATTCATTCACCTTTATATC
>CAZFPQ010000387.1:0-5397 GCA_964521065.1 uncultured Bacteroidia bacterium
TAGGCCCTCGGGTCATGTGAAAGCCTTTCCATGCGAGTTTTATCTCCTAGAATACTTCCCTGAGATACTTGGCTCGATGGATCGATAGCGAGTACTGCTACTTTCTTGCCAAGGCTAGTTAGGAAGCTTCCAAATGCATCGATAAAACTACTTTTCCCTACCCCTGGTACGCCTGTGATACCGATGCGGTATGACTGGCCTGTAAATGGCATTAAAGACTCAAGGAGCTCACCCGCCAACTGGCGATCACTGCCGCGATTACTTTCTACCAAGGTGATTGCTTGACTAAGAATTATGCGGTCCTGCTTTTTTATGCCCTCTTGATATTGATGGAGGGATAATCTTTTCCTCCCCATATTTATGGCGTTACGGGTCGAGATTGATAGCGATATTCAACTTGGCCATGACGCCCCATGATACCCAGCACAAGGCTATCAGGTTGGTGTACCAGCAATTCAAATGAAAATGCTTGACCTTGGTCTTTGGGGTATAGTTGGTTATTCAGCATTCGATACTCAAGCAATAGTTGCTTGCGGTCTTCATTCAACGTCCATTTCCCCTCGCTGTAATTAAAGGCATCAAAACGAATGAAGTCACCATCTTGAAAGAAAATGAGCTGTTCCTTTGCTTTGTTGGCTTGTATGATGCTGATTCCGCCTTGATAGGGATCATAAATCTCAGCAAGGTCCCAAGCTTTGCTGTATCTTCGCCCCTCGTGGAAAAGAAACTTGGCTTCCCGCTTTTGTTCAGCGGAAATTTGTCTAGGGCCCGCACAAGAAAAGAGTCCGACCAAAACAAAAACAGCAGCAAATGGACGTAGCGAAAGCATTGGGTTATTTTCCGGTCAAATTAACCATGTTTCCTTAATTTTCTGGATCAAAACCAGATAAATATCATGCGTATTCTTTACATCCATGGCTTAGACAGCAGGCCTAACCCTGAGCGGATCAGCAGTTTAGAATCAAATGGACATCAAGTTTTTGCCTTACATCTTGATTATCGGACTGAACCCAGCTCTTACCTTAAGCTAAAGCAGTATGCCAAAGGCGAGCAGGTAGAGTTCATTGTCGGAAGCTCACTTGGAGGCCTAATGGGGTTTTGGTTAGGTGAAGAACTTGGCTTGCCTTGTCTGCTTTTTAATCCAGCGGTATATTTTGGCCGAGAGAATGCAAACATTCAGCTTGAGAATCGTATAGGATGTCCCAGACGTTGGGTGGTAATTGGAGAGAAGGATGAGGTCGTGGACCCTCAAATCAGCTATCAATACTTCGAAGATATTGCCCCCCAAAGTCAAGCTCAGCGGGTAATCCGTTGTCAGTGGTTAGGCCACCAAATTGACCCTGATACTTTCAGGGAAGTGCAACGTTGGGTTGGGCTATAAAATTCTGAGGAAAGGTAATTTTGAATAGATCGACACGTTATGGAAATAGCAGAAATAATAGGCGAGGTACTTAAGTATGCAGTGCCTGCCGTTTTGGTATTGATTGGAATGCGATATATGGTTGAAAGCCAAATTCGTAAAGAGCAGGGGGAGCGAAACTTTCGTTTGAGGGAAGATGTACTTAGGCAACATTTACCGCTTAAGTTAGCGGCTCATGAGCGAGCTATTCTTTTTCTAGAACGAATTAGTCCAGAGCAGCTATTGTCTAGGCATTCCGCTGTGAACAAGACTGTTCAAGAGCTACGGGCAGAATTGATCAGCCAGGTTCGTTCTGAGTATGAACATAATTTGGTCCAACAGCTTTATATTGGTTTCCAGGGATGGACCCTTCTTCAACAGGCCAAAGAAGAAGTGATTGCGCTGGTTCATCAGTCGTCCGAAGGGCTCAACCCTGAGGAAAAAGGAAGTTTGTTGGCTAGAAAGATGTTAGAAAGAGTTGGGGCTAGCAACAACATGATGTATCAAAAAGCCATCTTTGTTATCAAACAAGAGGTTCAACAATACTTTTTACTCAAAGAGCCTAGCGAGGACTAGTGGGTAAGGGTAATTCTGTTAGCAAAATACGCTAAAGAGACTGGTGAAGGTACCTGTGGAATGATGGTGTTGGTAAAATCCATTCTTTGGTTATGTTGTTGTATGGAATTTGTGGATTGTGGTACTAAGCTTTGGGTGTTGTTCCACTTGTTTTGGGGTTGATATAAAATTGGTTAGTGTAACTATTTGATTTTCAGTTAATTCTATTTGTTTTATACTCGGCTCTTTTCGATATGTATGTGCCTTGAAAGTATTTTTTACATGTGGCGATGTTGAAATTATTGGGACTCAACCAGATAGCATTTATGCTTGTTTTACTGTAAAAAATTAGAGGCTGACAAGTTTTATTTCTTCCTTTTTTTTCGCAGGTTTATTCTTGCACTTTATGGAAAAAGGGTGGGGCTTATTAAACAATAATGCCCATTAGTACGAACGAAATTAGTATTGTGAAAGGATGACGACGACCTACGTTGACGTGTGGGATGGCTGTCTTCAACTCATTCGGGATAGGATTCCCCCTCAAAGCTTTGACACTTGGTTTAGACCGATTAAACCAGTGAAACTTGAACAAGGGGTCTTGACCATTGAGGTGCCTAGCCAGTTTTTTTATGAATGGTTGGAAGAACACTTTGTGGCACTTCTGAAAGAAGCTGTTCATGCTACCCTCGGCCCCAATGGCCGCCTGGAATATGCCATTGTTGTTGAAAACCGCACCAGTAGTAGCCATGTCTATCAGAACAACGGACAGCCTCCCCAGCCAAATGGATCATCACCGATTCCTGGGCATTATAGCCAGGTTAATCAACAGTCTTTAAATCGACAAATCAACCAAGAGAGGTCTGTTCCCAATCCCTTTGTGATTCCAGGTATCCGTAAATTTGAGGTGGAGTCTAACCTCAACGCGAGTTATACCTTTGATACGTTTATTGAGGGGGATTGCAACCGGCTAGCCCGAGCGGCTGGCTTCGCTGTATCTAATAAACCAGGTGTTACGGCTTACAACCCACTATTTATTTATAGCGGGGTAGGGTTGGGGAAATCTCATTTGCTCCAAGCAATAGGTAATGCGATCAAAGAGAACACCCCACGTCGGGCCGTTCTCTACATATCCTCAGAAAGGTTTATCAATCAGTTCGTAGAAGCTGTGCGGAAAGGCACCGTAAATGATTTTATGAACTTCTATCAAATGATTGATGTGTTGCTGGTAGATGACATCCAGTTCATGGCTGGAAAGGAAAAGACCCAGGAAAATTTTTTCCATGTGTTCAATCACCTGCGTCAATCTGGAAAGCAGATAGTACTAGCTTCTGATAGGTCTCCCAATGAAATGGATGGCATGGAGGAGAGGTTGTTGTCTCGGTTTAAGTGGGGACTAAATGCCAACATGGTCGTCCCAAGCTTTGATACGCGGAAGGAGATCCTCAAAAGCAAAATGAACCAAAACGGCATTGCCTTTGGTGAAGAAGTAGTTGACTTTATTGCTCATAATATTACTACCAATGTCAGGGAGCTGGAAGGAGCCCTCATCAAGCTTTTAGCTCAAAGCTCTCTCAATCGTAGAGAGGTCGATATCCAATTGGCTAAATCAATGCTTCAGAATTTCGTAGACAACCTGTCTAGAGAGATTACCATAGAAGCAATCCAGCGGATCGTTGGGGAACATTTTTCCATTGAAGTGGATCAACTAAAAGCCAAGACCCGCAAGCGTCAGATTGTTCAGGCTAGGCAGATTGCTATGTTTTTCGCGAAAGAAATGACCCGGCATTCGTTGAAATCGATTGGGTTACACTTTGGTGGCAGGGACCACTCTACCGTTATTCATGCTATTCAAACTGTAAATGATCTGGTGACAACTGACAAGCAGTTCAAGCAAAGTGTAACCGAGATTCGCAAGCGAATTTCCTTAGAGCTGGGTTGAGCTTAGCAAAAAGATCTCTATAACTATGTCCTTATTTCTTCAGCGCTCCACTTTTTTACTGGGAGCCCTAATTCTACTGTCCGTTACTTGGGGCTGTAAATCTGAGCAAGGAGCCCAAAGCCGCGGAGCCCTGCCTGGAGATTTTCTTCTAAAGATGAATAAAGGTTCTTGCTTTGGCCAGTGCCAAGTTTATTCCCTTCAAGTTAATCCGGAAGGTAAACTATCCTTCAATGGGTATCGAAATGTGCCGATAGGGGAGTATGTAAAACAACTTAGTCTACCCACTCAACAAAGCCTGCTAAAAGCCATCAAGTCATCTGGGTTTTTCGAATTAGAAGATCGCTATGACAACCGCGATCTCTCCGACCTTCCTTCCTTTACTACTTATATCCGCCTAAACGGAAAAGAAAAAAGAGTGTTGAACAGGTTTGGTGCTCCTGAAGCATTGGAAGCATTCCAAGAAGAACTTATCAGCATCATTAAGCCATTTGAAAACTTAGAACTTCTAGAAGAGCAAGATTCTAAATAAGGTTGTTGGGGGACTGAGGAGACATGGTTGTATATTTATCAAAATCTCCTTCACTTATAGCTTATGAAGAATTCTAGACGCTGGACCCTATTTTTAATGATCGTAGCCTTTGTTGGGGCATTGACGCTTTCTTCATGTAAAGCATTGAGGGGTGATCCCAGAAAAAACTGCAATCACCCCAAGCATGGAGAATACATGAAAGAGAAACGAATGGAGCAGCGAAAAAAACTAGGCTTGTAAACCTGGTTCAGCGCTGGAAAATTATTATTCCCCCTGCATTGATTCGACAAAAGTATCAACTGCCAGGTCCACCGTTTCTAAACAGCGATCCAAGACATCTTTGAAGTCTCTGGGTTTGATGATAAATATATCTGCTTCAATCCATACATTGTCGTCTACTGTGTAGGCTCTGGCGACTTTTACACTATTATTTACATCGTCACAGGCCATGATGACTTCTATGGCTTCTTTATGAGACTCAATGGGCCAAATATTAGGTAATACTAGGCGGAAGTACTCTAGATCATCTTCATTGGTTTCTATGAAATAGGTACGGTCCTGGTAGGTAAACTGAACGTCTCCATCCGAATCAACTTCGGGATCCCATTGGCGTTTTTCCAATTCCTGCATATACATCTCCTGCAGGTCTTCATCTGTTTGTGCGAAGCCTAAGAAGGGGGTGGAACATAGGACTAGAAAAGCTAAGGGGAGAATAAAAACCTTTGAAAATCTCATGAATTAGTAAGTGATTAGTTTATGGTGTAGACTCCTAGTTTGGCACTAACAGGTGTAATAGAAAGATGCCTACTTCCCTTTTACAGGCTTAAGGAGAAATCAGAGGAAGCTAGATAAATCCAATAAATAAAAAAAGCTTCGAGAAACCTCGAAGCTTTTGGGAGGGTGGCTAACCGGATTCGAACCGGCGACCCCCAGAACCACAATCTGGTGCTCTAACCAACTGAGCTATAGCCACCA
>CAZFPQ010000388.1:0-5383 GCA_964521065.1 uncultured Bacteroidia bacterium
CATCTATCAGGTTTAGAGGCTGTTTGGGTTTTGGTGTTTCGAGCCCAAACGCTGGATTTTTTGGTTCTGACAAGCAGATTTTGGGAGGAATAGCGGGCTATTTCGAGAAAAATCGGCGCAGTCAGGTTCAAAAAAGACAAGTTTAGGCCGTAAACTCAACATCCAAACAGCCTCTTAGTCAACCGTAGACTTCAGACAGCGGAGGCTCATATTTCTTAGGCAGCCTTCCAGCCATCTTCCACTTACTCCTTCTTCCATCGCCGGAAGGCTGTCCGATTGCCTTGGTGCATCCGCAGTAGGTACCAGCCACTCGGGAGGTGGCTCAAGTCAAATGCCTGAGGCACCTCACTCCAGTTATATGCAGAGCGTTGGTGTCCCTGTAAATCAAACACTTGCAAGCTAAGCGGCTGCCCCGTTCCAAAAGGCGTCAAAAAAGAGATTGACCCTTGGCTGGGATTGGGATAAACCTTCCAGTCGCTAGCTGCTTGGCTCCAAATGGAGGTAGTACCGCTTGTGTCATTGGTAGAGGTATCTATGGTGCCCAAAAATTCAATGGCTCCACCGCTGCCACAGGCCCAAACCATAAGGGTATCGGACACGACCGGTATGCTTACATCGAAGTAGGATAAAAAACCCGTACGGACCTCGGTCCAAGTCTGCCCGCCATCCCGGGTCTCGGCGATATAGCCTTGCGTTGAATTTCCTCCCACGATCCATCCGTTTAGGCTATCCTGAAACTCCAATCGCCTCCAGCTCATCCGGCGTGGAAGGGCCATGTTGGTCCAGGTCAGCCCAGCATCAGCGCTATACAAGGCCGAATCAGAAAAGCCCGAGCGCAGGACCCATACCTCCTGCTCGCTGGCCCAGGTAATGGGATCCAAGGTAGAAGAAGCCCCCGTCTGCACCGTATCCCAGGTCGTGCCACCATCCTGAGTCCGAAATACCCGACCGGCACTGGCGGTCAGCATGCCCACATCGCTGTTGAGCCAGGCCGTACTGCGGCTTTGGGTGCCAGGGATAGGGATGGCCACCCAAGAATGCCCAGAATCTGTGGAGCGGTATAGGTTCCCCATAGAGTGCAAAGCGTATAGGTTCCCCAAAGGATCTGCCGTCAACATCCGGAGAATGCCATTGCTAAGTGACGTATCCTGGCTCCACGTCTGCCCGGCATCGCGGCTGCTATAAAATCCATTGGCACTGATCAATATGTACACGCTATCGGATAGCATTTCTAGCCCTTGAGCACTCAAGTCGGGGGGAAGATTGAGCGTGAGTTCTTCCCAATCTAGGCCGCTGTTTTGACTGCGAATCATCATGCTGCGCGACCCAGCAGCCAGGATATTCTTGCCATCATAGGCATCGATTTCTCCTAAGAACCCCTTAAAAGCCGGGAATAGGTCTACCCAACTGTCGCCGGCATCGGAAGTGTAAAGGAGACTACGCCAGCGATTAGCAGCCCATACTTTTCCATCAGGGTGGGCATGGAGGCCCCAATTTCCCGTGCCGATATAGGGATGGTTGAACTCAGACACCCAATTGAGGCCGCCATCATGGGTCACCGCAACCTTTGCTCCCTGGGTAACCAGGATGTCCATTTCGTTGATGGCCACGAGGTCGTTGATGGCGAAGGTGTGCACCCCCTTTGCCAGGGTATCCCAGGTAAGGCCGCCGTCCTGTGTTTTGAAGAAACTCTTATCCATGGACATAAAGCCGACCTGTGCATTGAGAAAATCAAGATAGACGGCATTGCCAAAGGTCGTATCGTGTAGCACGGTCCAACTTTGCCCTCCGTCGCTTGTATGTAGGATGTCGCCGTCACGCGAGCCCAGCCAGCCTTGGTTGGCATCGAGAAAATCGATGCTCCTCCATTCAATCTGAACCGGCAGCGCAACCTGGTTCCAACTCATGCCTCCATCGGCACTTTTGAACAGAAGACCTTGATTGCTGATCAAGTAGATGGCCGTATCGGCTTGGGCGTTCAGCCCTTTAAAGGCTCCGGTGGTGATCCCTGTAATCGCCACTTCCGTCCAGGTCTGCCCGGCATCGAGACTGTAAGCGGTCTCCCCACCCGCGACGACCAGGTGCATCCCATTAGAGCCGGGTACATAATCGAGGTATTCAATTGTCCCGAAAGTCTCAGGTAGGCTCCGGTCAATCCAGCTTTGGCCAAAATCAGTGGTGTAGAAGAGTTTTCCCCCCTCCCCTCCGGTCCAACCAAATCCAGTAGTGTCGATGTAGACATCACGTAGGGTAATGGGATCTGTGAGGGGGTTTTGCAAGGTCCAGTCCTGTGCTGACAAGCAAAGTGGGAGAAAGAATAGGCCAAAAGCGTAAAGGAAATTTTTGAGCATGTGATCTGAGATTAGGTTTACCTTTAGTAACCTAAAGGCGTAGAAACGTAATCGCAGGCTCTCGCTCTAGGATCGATGAGGTCAGCTGGACTTTAGCAAAATTTTAGTCTTAACCAATAGCAGTGTCACTTTTCCCGCACCGCTTTGCGGCATCTTCGACAAGCGGGATTTCGCAGGCTATACCGGCCCCAACTTTTAAATAAGGGTAGGCCAAAACTTCTGCATGTTAGGCCAGCCCCCCAAACCACTCCAATGCCCCAAATGCAGCCCAACCCCGGCACGGGCTTGACCTTAGTAACAGTCAAAAAAAACTATGCACTTTTGCTTGATATTTTTTCCTATTCCTTAGACTCCTCAAACCCCTAAGCAGCCTACAATTTCGCCCCAGCCCTTAGCCTCATTTCACCCTCCTGCGAATAAGCCAATCTCCTCTTTCACCTTCCTCCAAACCACCAAGATGAGATGTAAGGAGCATCCTGATATACTCACCTGAGCGGCTGGGCGAGAGCCATCATTGCCTTTACATGGTTACTCCGAGTCGAAATGAAAAAAGCTTTGACTAGAAGGTAAGTCCCTGATAATAACACACATTAATCTCAGTCATAACTTATTTTTTATATATAAAATCCCCATAACTACACCAACTTCCTTGCCCCCCAAGTAAGACAAAAGCACCGTTGTATAAGCCTTGGAATAGTCCGGATTCTTGCTCGCTTAGCTCTTATTTTGCCTTATGGAAATTCTCCCAACTTGATCATAAAGCATATATCCTGATCAAGTTGCCACGCCCTCTAATTTGAGGGCAACGCCAGCACCTTACGGTAAGCAGTACAACCTGACTTCACTCTATTCCGCGAGTATATGTCTAAGTCTTTTTTTCAGATTGCCGCTTCTCTTTCTAAGCCATTTGTACAGATCACACTAAACGGCATCATCCTTGAATTCAATGATGCCTTTGAGCAGATTTGGGGGGACGCTGCAAGCGGGCAGAATATCTTCATGGATGGCTTGGTTCTAGATCATGCCCGGATCGTCAATCAATCGCTAGCAGCGGGAATTGCCCTACTTGGTGAGAAACAGTCTTTTTCCTGTCGTGCTCGGCTTAGTCGCCAAACCGCATTGGATCTTGAGTTGGAAGCAATCTTTTGCCCCGCAGCAGATAACAAACCCGCCACCTATGTGGTCATGTTGGAACCACAGGCCCTACCAGAGCCGTCTCACCTCATGCAAAGGGCCTTAGAAGCAACGGAAGATCTCATTCTGATCGCAGATGAATCAGGCCATATTCTTAACCTTCATGGACCCTTAGAATCGTTCACGAGATATGCAGAAGAGGAGTTAATAGGAAAACACTTAAGCTGCTTTTTGCAAGCAGAGGACGAGTCAGGTCTTGCTCAACAAACAAAGTTGGATCAAGCCTTAGCTAGCCACTCCTCTGCTCAGATAGAGCTTTACAGCCACCAAAAAGACGGAGAACCATGCTGGGCTAAGATGCAGCTGACTCCCGTCCTAAGTGGGGACGGCTCACTTTCTCATTGGGTTATCAGGCAACAGGACATGAGCGAGCTAGTCCTTCGAGAAAAGGAATGGCAACGGCAGGAGATCATGTTCAAGGAAACACAAAAAATAGCCAAAACTGGAGGCTGGGTATTGGACGTGGCTACGGGCAATACGACTTGGACCGAAGAAGTTTATCATATCCATGAAGTCCCTTTGGACTTTGATCATAATAAGGCAAATGGGATTGATTTTTATCATCCAGAAGATAGGCCCAGGCTCGTCAAAGCATTAGAACAATGCATTACAGAGGGCATTGATTGTGACTTAGTTTGCCGCTTTACTACCGCCAAAGGCAGAGAGTTAATCGTACGAGCCATTGGCCACCCAATACATGTTAATGGGGAGATCGTGCAACTGATGGGGGTCTTTCAGGATATAACTCAGCAGTATGAGGCTGAGAAGAGACTTAAAGACCTCAATCATCGCCTGCAGATGGCAACCAAAGCCGGCAAGATGGGGGTATGGGATTATTACCCAAGTGAAAATAAGCTTTTCTGGGATGAGGCCATGTACCATCTCTATGGGGTGAAAAAGGAAGATTTCTCTGGCGCATACGATGCCTGGGCGTCTACCTTACATCCAGACTCCCTTCAAATGGCTCAAGAAGAGCTAGGGATGGCACTGCGAGGAGAAAAAGAGCTCAACATGGAGTTTGACATCGTGATGCCTGGTGGATCTACCCGCACCATTGCCTCTGAGGCAACGGTATTACGCAATGCCGCCGGAGAACCCAAGAGGGTAATTGGGCTCAATTATGATATTACCGAAAGGAAGCACCGGATGGACGAGCTACGGCTCTTCCAATCTGTAGTCGAATCAGCAGGAGATTCCATTCTGATAACGACCCCACAACTCAGTTCTCAAGAGCAAAAAATCCTATACGCCAACCCTGCCCATGAAGAAATGACGGGGTATACCCTGGAAGAGATTATGGGCAAATCACCCAAGATGTTCCAAGGTCCTGACACCGACATCTCTGATCTTGACAAAATCCGCCTAGCCCTCGCCAATGAGGAAAATATTCAAATAGAACTGAAGAATTACAAAAAGAATGGCGAGGTATTCTGGGTAAACATGATCATGACCTTTGTCCGCAATGATAAGGGCGAAGTCACCCATTTCGCATCCATCCAACGGGACATAACCAAGCGCAAGTCTGCCGAAATAGAGTTGAGGCGCGCTAAGACCAAAGCTGAAATGGCCTCAAAGGCCAAATCAGAGTTTTTGTCGACCATGAGTCACGAAATTCGGACGCCGCTGAATGCGGTAGTTGGGGTATGTGGCTTGCTAGAAGGAACAAGCCTTGATCTGGAACAAACTGACCTGGTAAACACCATACGGCAAGGTGGAGAGACCCTTTTATCCGTCATCAACAACATACTCGACTTCTCTAAAATTGAGGCTGGAAAGGTTGAACTGGAATACCTAGACTTCAAGCTAGAAAAACCCATTGAGGATGTGATGGGGCTGAT
>CAZFPQ010000389.1:0-5337 GCA_964521065.1 uncultured Bacteroidia bacterium
TAGGCGGGGTATGGGTACACATGGGCATTGCGCTGCTGATGGAACTGATGGCGATCCTGATCAAAGGGATTTGAGAGGTGTGAAGTGGGAGGCGAGAGGCGAGAGGCGAGAAGCAGGAGGCGGGATAAGAATCACCCTGTTCACGTAGGGGTAGAAGTTATCTACCCCTACTCTCAATTATCTCAACCTCTCCCTAGAAATTCACCCCAAAATGCAGTCCAGGCTCACCGAAGAAAAATTTGGACCATTGGTCATTGAGCTCTCTGAAACCAGCTGGCATCTCGGTCTGAAAAGGACGATGTGTGATCGCCACCGAGGGTTCGATGAAGCAACGATCTTTGAAGAGCTTGAAATGATAACCCAGGCGATAGGTATTGAATAGCTGAAAGCCATTGCCAATTTTCTCCCCTTCGGAGTCCACAAAGCGCTGCCATGCGTTCATCACGTGGATACCCGTGTACAAGCCTTTCCACCAAAAACGCTGGTAAACGAAGGCCACGCCAAATTCGCGAATAAAGCCAGGGAACTCTTCTTCGGGGGCTTCCCAAGAGGGCCCGTAAGGAATGCCGAGGGACCACGCATATTTCCAGGTCTTGGTTTCAAGGGAAATCACGTCCTTTTTGTTGAGGCGATAGCCCACATTCAGCTGCACGAAATCGGGCGGATTACTAGGAGCGAAGTTACCCAGCATAAAAAAGGTGCTCCCTAAGAAATAGCGTGGATAGGTACTGTCTGCTTCGCTGTATTGCGCTTGAGCTACCGTGGAGAATGTTAGGATGAGCAGTCCAAGGAGGGCCGTGATCTTGTTTTGCATCTTGATGTTGTTTTGAGTTAAAAGTCTGATGCAAAACTGAGCTTCCAGAAACGGGATCTCGTTCACTTAAGTTAACAAAGCGAGGGGGGCTCATTTTTTCTTCTCGGTAAGCCTCCCTCGCAAGCGGCTCAAAGACTGAGGAGTGATGCCTAAGTAACTGGCCAATTGATACTGAGGCACCCGCCGAATGAGATCTGGGCGTTTTGCCAGCATTTTCAGGTAGCGCTGCTCAGGGGAAGAGGTCTTGAAGGAATCTAGGCTAACTTTTTGCTCGGCCAATAACTCATCCGAAAGCAGTCGGCACATGGTCTCGAACTTGGGAAACTTTTCAAAAATTTCGTCTTCCATGCTCGGATCAGATACTGCCAAGATCGAGTCCTCCACACAAGCCACATAGTATTCAGAAGCTGATCCAGTCAGCACACAATTGGGCGTGACGCCCTGCATTTCGGTGTAGAAGGCGGTGGTCTTCTCTTCCCCTTCGATCACGTAATAGACCCTGATGCAGCCCTTGAGCACAAAGTAGCTTTGCTTGGATATTTGTCCCTCCTGAAGCAGGATGCTGCCCTTGCTCGCGGTTTTGAAGAGGTCTAAATCAATCATGGCCTCTTTTTCTGGGGGAGAAAGGGTGATGTACTGGGAGATGAAGTCGAAGAGGGCGCTTTGCATGAAGAGTTACCGATTCTTGATCATAACTAGGGATAGCAGCTCACTTTATGTTTACTAACATATGTTCTAGTTGGTTCATACAAAGCTGCCAGGATCACCGATGAAGGAAGAATTCAAGAATGAAGATTCAGTAATCAGGCTTCAAAATCAAGCACTTAGAGCCAAGTCCCGTTCGGAGACGGGAACACTCAAGTTCGCCTGGGTTTGGAAACCCAGGCGAACTATTCTTTTTGAATTCCTGAGGCCATGTACTGCGTAGAATGGTCTTTTTGTCTACCGATAGTCTTCAATATCCACTCGAATAAGCGATAGAAAGCTTGATTCCAGATGGCTAAAATCCTGATCGGTCGTTACCAAAACCAATTCGTAATGACTACTGGTGGCAGCTATCCAAAGGTCGTTTTTTCCCATGTTTCGGGAGGAACTTGGAAGGGTCCTAGTCGGGTGCTTCCCTTGACTGTAGGCATCAATTTCTGCGTACCGAGTGATTATCTCCTGGATATTGACGTCAATAATTGAAAGATTCGATAAAAGTTTACGGAAGCTTTCTCGCTTCTTCTCACCATATCGACGCTGTAACATAAGAGATTCAATTTCCGCAACCGTAACCACAGAAATAAACAAATCATTGGTACCGTCAAACAAAGTCAAGTCTTGCTCAATACGCCGAGTCATGGGAGACTCACGCGTATATATCAGCACCATATTGGTATCTAAAAGATAATTCATGGCGAAACCATCAAGCATTGAGATCCTCTAGCAACTCATCTATTGAGTCTACCAATTCGACTTTTCGGGCTAGCGTTTGAAAATGGGAATAATTCAGGCGTTGAGTGCCCTGCTCAAGTTTAATTTGTTCTAGAGAAACCCCCGCACGGATTGTCGTAACTCCTTCAAAGGGATTGGGCCGTTGTAAAGTATCACTCACCAACTCAAACGTCTGCCGCTCGATAGCCTGTAGCAAGGCATCGTCATGAATGTGCATGATTAGATCGATTAGGGCGAGTTTACGTTGAGCCGGATCTGTCATAAAAAGAATCTTTAAAGTGAAGATACACAAAATCAACTTAGCCGTATAGATCTGCCAGGATTGGTTCAAACGGTCATTCCATTAAGGATGCTCCCCGCATCTAAAGACCTTGCAGATGGTGATTGCGTAGGGATGCTCGGAGTTTGGCTTCATGTCGTTGAGCCAAGTCCCGTTCGGAGACGGGAACACTCAAGTTCGCCTGGGTTTGGAAACCCAGGCGAACGAAGCATCCCAACAATTTCTTCCCGCGGTGGGTAGTTCGGGGACTACCCATAGCGGCGCAAACTACCCACCGCGAGAATTCCTATCCTTCCTTCTTCTCCTTCACTTCAGCCACGTTCATCACGCGGGTCTGATGCCGGATGGACTCCTTGTGCACCATCTGCAAAATCTCGGTGATGATGTCTGCGCTGAGGTCAAGATTCTGGGCAAAGGCCACCCGGTCAGCGATGATTTCGCTCCAGCGGGAAGACTGTAGGATGGTGATGTTGTTCTCCTTTTTGTATTGCCCGATTTGGTCGGCGATCTTCATGCGCTGGCCCAAAATGCTGATCAACTGATGGTCCAAATCGTCAATCTCTTCGCGCAGCAGTTCCAGCTTATTGAGGAACTGGGGGTTGTCGATTTCTTGATGGCGATGGACCAAGGCATCCAACATCTCTCGGAGGCGATCCGGGGTTACCTGCTGCTTGGCGTCGCTGAGAGCCTTATCCGGATTGATGTGAGATTCAATCATGAGGCCATCAAAGTTGAGGTCCAAGGCTTTCTGAGAAACCGTCATCAGCAGATCGCGACGACCGCAAATATGGCTGGGATCGCAGATCAGGGGCAAGTCAGGATGGCTGCGCTTGAGCTCGATGGGAATTTCCCACTGAGGTTTGTTGCGGTAGCGGCTGGGTTCATAGGTGGAAAACCCGCGGTGGATGGCGGCCAACTTGGTGATGCCCGCCCGCTGGATACGCTCAAAAGCACCCATCCAAAGGCTCAAATCTGGATTCACCGGATTCTTGATCATCACTGGGATATCTACCCCTTCCAAGGCATCCGCAATTTCCTGCACCGCAAAAGGATTTGTGGTCGTCCGGGCACCCAACCACAGGATGTCGATGCCATTGCGTAGGGCTTCGTAGACATGCTTGACGTTGGCGACCTCTACACATACAGGCAATCCCGTGGCTTGGCCCGCTTCTTTGAGCCACTTCAAGCCTACCGTCCCTACCCCTTCAAAGCTATTGGGGCGGGTGCGAGGCTTCCAGATGCCTGCCCGCAAGATGTGCACGTCAGAGTGCTTCGCAACCCCTAAAGCCGTTTCCATGACCTGCTCGGGAGTTTCTGCGCTGCAGGGGCCACTGATATTGACCTGATCTCCAAGACCTAGGCCCCATTCTCGCATCGGTACGATTTCTAGTTCTTTCATTGGTTAGATAGTGTGAGTTTGAGATGTTGAGACAGTGAGACGTTAAGAGCTTGGGATATGGAGAGTCTTGGTAAGATCTAGCCAAGTCATAAGCCGCTCATGCTTTTTTCAGCCCCTTCTTTCTTTTCACCCTCAACTCTCATGGTCTCAAACTCTCGTTACCTCAAAATCTCAAGACAATATTCGCTTGATTTCGTTGGCTTCTTTCATCATTTGATAAGTCTCCGAATAATTCCCTTGGTCAATCAAGTCACGAAACAGCTTCATCTTATCGAGGTAGCTATCTAGGACATCGATCAAGTTGCGGGAATTTTGTTGGTAGACATCGGCCCACATACGGGGCGAGCTTTTGGCCAAGCGTGCAGTGGAGGCAAAACCTCCCGAAGCAAGGTTGAAGATATTGGCTTCGCTTTGCTCTTTTTCCAATACGGTCAAGGCCAATACAAAAGAACTGATGTGGGATACGTGGGACACGTAGGCCACGTGGAGGTCATGCTCTTGGCTATTCATGTAAAGCAGACGCATGAACAAGCTTTTGAATAGGCGCTCGACCAAGCTTACTGCATCAGGATCACTGACCTCGCGGTCGCAAATAATGGCGGCTTTTTTGAAGAAAAGATGATTGATCGCTGCCTGAGGCCCGCTGAACTCAGTTCCCGCCATGGGATGTCCCAGTACCGCGCGGGAGCGGCGTGGATGGGTGGAAATTCGCTGGGCAATTACTTCCTTGGTCGAGCCCATGTCCACCACCACCGCCCCAGGTCGGATATGATCCAAAGCCTGCCAAAACACCTCTGGCACAGCCCCTACAGGAATGGCCAAGACCACCAGGTCTGCCATCATGCAGGCCTCCTTGAGAGGTTTCACCTCATCCACCAACTCCAAACTCAAGGCATCCTCCCGATGCTGCACTGATTCGTCTACCCCGATAAGGTGGCTGGCAAAGCCATTGGCTCGTAAGTCTTTGGCCAAAGACCCCCCAATCAATCCCAATCCAATAATGCTAACTACCATGACTTCAGCTTTCCTAACCCTTGACTACCAGCGAATTCAACCTTTCTAGGGCTTGTTCCATTTGCGCCGTAGGGGCACACAAAGAAATCCGTACGTAACGCTCCCCTTGACTCCCAAAGATGAATCCAGGGGCAATGAACACGCTAGACTGTTCGAGTACCCAATCGCTGAACCAAGCTCCACTTTCTACTTGAGCAGGCACCTTGGCCCAAACAAACATGCCTACCTGATCGCTGCGAAACTCGCAGCCCAAGACCTTGAGCATGCGCTCGGCCAATTGACGACGATAAGCATAGACCTCATTCCGTTCGGCGTGCCATTGGTAGCTATTGCCTAAGGCTTTAGCCGCCGCCGCCTGCATAGGCATGAACATGCCTGAGTCCATATTGGACT
>CAZFPQ010000390.1:0-5282 GCA_964521065.1 uncultured Bacteroidia bacterium
GAGAATTTTTTAGGTTGTTTTCTTTGCCCAAGGCAGAATTGAATTCGGTCAAGGCCTTTCACTTTCAGCTCTTGTCTTTTGTCCCAGGTCGAGGGCACCCACATCTCCCTCTGGTAAAGGAGTTGCCTTGGAACAAAGGACGCCTTCAGACACCCCCTCGCTTTTTGCCAGCCCTGAAAACAGAAGCTTGGGCTTTTTCTCTCAGAGAAGACAAACAAACCCAGGACATTGACAAAATTGCAAAAAGTGAATTCATCAAAATCAAAAAGGCGGAAAAGCCAGTAGAGCGCAAGCAACAAGTAGAGGTAGATTTGCACATCGAAGAACTGGTGAAGCGCCCATTCGAGTTAGCCAAGAGCCAAATGTTAAAGGTTCAGTTAGACCACTTCGAAAAGGCTTTGAACCAGGCCCTCTTAGAAAACTACCAAAGCATGGTGATCATTCATGGGGTAGGGGAAGGTGTACTGCGCAAGGAGGTTCGGAAGAAACTGGCGGCCAATCCGCATGTAAAAGCGGTTAGCAATGGAGATCCCGTTCGCTATGGAAATGGAGCTACTTTGATAGAGTTTAAGTAATTGTTGGGATATCGAGCTGTGAGGAGGTGATACAAGTTTTTGACAATCAATTAACGGCATCCACTTGGTCAGAAGTGCTCTTGCTAGAGCGATGGTCCCCGGAGCTGTGGTTATATGAATGATTACCACATACCCGGTATTCCCTTACTCCGATTGCTGGTTTTCCTGTGCCTACCTACTTAATAGATGATATTTTGTCTCCACCTCTCAAATTCCCAAACTCTCAACCTCTCCTCTTACACCATCACTGGGTGACCCTGGCGGTAAAGCATGGCGTAGCGCTGGGCGATGATTTCTCGGTTGTATTCGGTTTGTACCCGACGCCGAGCTCGAATGGCCATTTGTTGCATCTCCTTGGCATGACGAAAGGACCAAGCTAACTTTTGAGAAAGGTCTCGGGCATCCTGGCTGCGGAAAAACAGCAATTCCCCTTCACTAAAAACGGCCGTATTTTCTGGGATATCACTGGCAATTACCGGAGTCCCGAGGCTGGCGACTTCAAGGAGCATCACGGACATGCCTTCTACCTCAGATGGGAAGACAAATACCTCAGCTTTTTGAACCAATGCCATCAGGATAGATTTCTCCGCGATATATCCGATAAAGTGGACATTGAGGCCACGGGCTTGTTCAAGGAGGCGTCGGGTGTAGGCAGGCACTTGTCGAGTGTCTCCTGCGATCACCACATTGCCCCGATAATCGATTTGCTTGAGGGCTTCTAATAAATGGTGTGCTCCTTTGGTGCTCATCACCCTACGGGCAGCAAAGAAAATGAAAGGTTCATGAATTCCTTCAGAGGCCAAAATTGCTTCCGCTCCTTCGTGATCAGGAGAGAGCTGAGCATCGACGCCATTTGGGATGTAAGTGACCCGCCGGGGGTAATGTTGCTCATAGTAATCCACCAAAGGCCTAGAAATGCAAGTAAGCGTTGCTTCGGCGTTCATGAATCGCCGTTCCATGGCACGGAAATATTGCTTGGTAAAGTTTGACCACTTATCTCGCTTATAAGGCGATTCATGTGAGGTCGCAATGACAGGGTAGCGTTGGGTAAGTTGTGGGAGGAAGTACGCCGCGTCTATTTTGTGTAGATGGATCAAATCAAAGTCACCCTCGTGGAGGGCGTGGTTGACGCATTCTCGATAGAAATTGAATACGCCTATTACCCCCATGGACTTTTCAGGAATCTGAATGACATTCACTCCACTAAGGTGGGTGGCTGCCTGTGGATGAGCATAGCAGTAGATGGTGAACTCAAACTGATTTCTAAGTTGAATTACCGTGTCTTCTACTACCCGACTCACCCCACCCCTTGAGGGCCAGTACTTTACGCCTATGATGGCGATTTTCTGTTTTTCCATCTTTGTCGGGTTTTTGACCTGAAACAAAAGTAGTGAGCACCTTTTGGATATTGATGGACCAAAGGGATAGCTGCTATTACTGCATCGCGAATGGCCCAAAGTATTGCGTTAGCCGAAACCACCTGATCAAAATCCGCAAGTAAGAAAATTCTAAAAAGAGACGATGGCGATCGAGAAAATTTTGACAACAGAACTAACAATTTCCCCTCTCAGCTGTCTTTTTATTTTCTAACCTAAACGACTTGTTGACTACTATGAAAAAGCCTACTGCCTTTCAGGTTATCAAGGCGGTTTGTGGCCCACAAACCCTCATTGCTTTCCTAGTCATTGCTTTCCTTGGCCAAGTAAGCGGCTTGCCGGCCTTTGTCATGGCCGTGGCAGCTGTGGCGTTGCTGGTTTATGCTGGGCGTAAGCTAGGCCGCACTCGGGTCATGACCTCATATCAAATTGATGAGGAAGAGGGAACGCTATCGCTCTATAGCTATCTGTGGCGAGGAAGCCTGGAATCCCGAAAATCAGTGTTGAAACTTTCAGAACTCGATTCGGTAGCTTGGATTGGATCAAATTGGTATACCCCAGAGGCGATTCTCCGTTTTGAGGGAAAAGATGGAGATCAGTTGGCAATGGTGGTGTCTACCGATCACATTGGAGCAGATGATGCCATCCTACTCAATGAGAGGTTGACCAAAGATTCTGCCAAGGTGGCGACTAAGGCTAAGCAACCTAGGAAGGGCCAGGCCCAAACTGCCACCAAAGCAGAGTCGTCGGCACTGGGGAACGCGTAGTCGTGGTAGGGGTATTGCCTTGGAAGCTGAGAGCTTGATCATATTGCAGTATAATATTTAGAAGTTTGTCTAACTATCCTGGGTTTTCATGCGTAGGTTATTTAGGCATTTGTCTAAATATATTGAAACATGATCCGTACCTATCTATTGATTATTTCCTTCGTCCTTTTGGGCACGGGAGTACTTTGGGCACAAAATACTCCCGCGGGAAGGCCCGCCATGCTGATTAACCAAGGTGATACCTTGCACGGGACCCTGCTTATTCCCAAAGAGCGTGATACCCCCCCAGTGGTGTTGATCCACCCAGGCTCAGGACCTACCGACCGTGACGGTAACAACCCGATGATGAAAAACAATTCCTTAAAAATGCTGGCAGAAGCGCTGTATCAGCAGGGGATAGCCAGTTTGAGGATCGATAAGCGGGGTGTAGCTCAGAGTACTGGGGCAGCTGTGTCGGAATCGGAACTGCGCTTTGAAAACTACATCGAAGACGCAGCAGCATGGCTGAATTGGCTCAAAGAAAATCAAGATCTAGGGCCTGTCTTGATGTTGGGGCACAGCGAAGGTTCCTTGATTGGCATGGTGGCGACCCAGAAGAGTCCCACGGTAGGATTTATTTCTCTTGCAGGTGCAGGGCGACCCGCAGATGAAGTGTTAAAATCGCAGCTAAGTGCCCAAGGGCCTCAACTCACAGCGATTACTGATCCCATCATTGATAGCCTCAAGGCTGGCAAAACGGTAGAGGAAGTAAGCCCTATGTTGGCGAGTCTATTTAGGCCCAGTGTTCAGCCGTATTTGATTTCTTGGTTTGCGTATAACCCCCAAGAGGAAATCCAAGCGTTAGAAATACCCGTGTTAATCCTTCAAGGAACCACCGATATTCAAGTTGCGGTAAGTGAGGCCGAGTTCCTCAAAGAGGCCAGAAAGGATCAAGCCGACGAGACTCGTTATCAAGTCATCGAGGGCATGAATCATGTTCTAAAAGCTGCTCCTGAAGACCGAATGGCTAACATGACTACGTATTCCAATCCCGATTTGCCCCTAGTGCCTGAACTGGTAGAAAGCATCGTATCCTTTGTCAAGGAAGTGACTCAGCCATAGTACTCTTCCACCAGTCGTTTGGCCAAGTCTAGGTCTACTGCATGGGGATCTTGCAGATCTATGGTGAGTCGGGATAGAATTTCTTGGTTCAGTAAACCCCTGCGGTAGGCCTGGGCATAAGGTAGCGTGGTAAAACTTACCAGTTCATAACGGCTTCGATAATCTTCGAGGTGCTGTTCCAGGTGATGTTCCACTGCCTTGCGGAAGAGAAAGCGTTCATCAGCTACCGAGTCCCTCATTTCAATGTAGTTTTCCAGTGCCATGTCAGCTATGGCATCTGCGTTGGCTTTGCGCTCTTGTTGATAGGAATCAAAAACTTGTTCCCAATTCGCGCCATGCTGATCAATCTGTTGGGCCAGCACAGTGCAGTCTTCGAAAGCGGCATTCATTCCTTGTCCAAAGAATGGGACGATGGCGTGAGAGCTGTCTCCTACCAATGCAATGCGGTCTTTTAGTCGCCAAGGCCAGCACCTGATGGTAACCAGTGAGCCGATGGGGTTTTCTTCATATTCGCTTAGCAGGTCGGGCATTAACGGCACTGCATCTGGGAACTGGGCTTCGAAGAAGGCCTGGACCTTTTCGGCCTGGTCCAGACTCGCAAAACTATTTTGGCCCTCATAGGGGAAAAACAGGGTGCAGGTGAAGGTCCGATCAGGATTGGGCAAGGCAATCATCATGTATTCTCCCCGAGGCCAGATATGCAGGGCATCGGACTTCATGGCAAAGTCACCGTCTGGACCAGGTGGGATGGTGAGTTCTTTGTAGCCATGACTGAGATATTGCTGGGAGAAGTTGAAGCGTGGCATTTTTTGCATGGCATATCGGACTCCCGAAAACGCCCCATCAGTCGCGATACTCCGGGTGATGGGTGGCTGCCATAGCTCGCCAGTCTGTTCGTTTTTCAAGGTAAGCTGTCCCGTATCTAGATCAAGGTCTTCACAGCGTTGGTGAAAATGAAAATTGACTTGGGGATGGGCTTCCGCTTTGTTCATCAGGCGGATGTTGAGTTCTGCCCTTGAAACCGAATAGATGCATTCTTGGGGATCATGGCTATAAGGCTGAAAAGTAAGATCGCCTTGGGTACCATGCATCATGCGTCCATACATGGGAAGAGCTAGAGGCATGATCTCTTCTAGCATGTCCGTCTCACGCAGTGCTTTTATGCCCCGAGCAGACAAAGCAAGGTTGATAGACCTTCCTCCTGCCCAGTGGGAGCTACGCATATCGCCACGTCTTTCAAAAACTGCTACTTCAAATCCCTTTTGTGCGAGATATACGGACATAAGTGATCCTGCGAGTCCAGCTCCGATGATATTGATCTTTTTTTCCATCTTCTACCATTAAGAGGCATAAAGCTAAAAAGTTCAAGGGAAAGGAGTTAAATGTTAATGGAGTTAATGGAGTTAATGGAGTTAATGGAGTTAAGGGAGTTAAGGGAGTTAAGGGAGTTAAGGGAGTTAAGG
>CAZFPQ010000391.1:0-5233 GCA_964521065.1 uncultured Bacteroidia bacterium
TTGGCAATCCTGATGCATTTGCCGATCAGGTGAAATCGGAAGGTTTGAAAGTGGTTGGGGAACAATTTTTTCCTGATCACCACCCTTTTACCTCGGTGGATATGGATCAGTTGCATGCACGTGCTCAGACTCAAGGGGCTACCGCTTTGCTCTGCACAGAGAAGGACAGTACAAGACTCTATCCCCGATTGGAGCAGTTGTCTAATCGGCCTCTCCCTGTGTACTATTTGCCGATAGAACTTGAATGGCTGGGAGGGGAACAAATCGCCAGGGACCAGTTAGGCCAATTGCTTTCTGCCGCTGGGAGTGGAGATGTTTCGAATGGGGGGAAAAATGACCGTTAGAAGCAAGTAGTCTGACACGTGGAGGCAAGTAAATAACTGAACTGTGACCTATCTTTGTAGCCAAATCGAATTGCCATGGCTAGAACGATGACGGTGATAGAGAGCGAAGGGATGCAAATTGCGGCATCCATAGAATCGCATGATTCCAGTGAACAAAGCATGTATTATCCCAGCAATGTGCTGGTATTGATGGAGCAGGGACAGTTCAACGTCCGCACGGGACAGCAGCTGTTTTGCATTCACCCCCAAAATTTTGGCCTGATCAGAAAGTACACTCCGGCCAATTGTTTCAAGACCTGGGGGGAGCATGAGACGGGAGCAGTGACTTATGCCTTCGTGCTTCAGGATGAATTCATAGAAGAGGTCATTCAGAATTTTCCTAGCCAGCCCCATGCCCCCATAGATGCCAAAGTGCTCCTGATCGAACCCAACCCCATCCTGAAGGGCTTTTTTCAAAGCATCATTAGCTATATCAAGGAAAATACGGAGTTAGATCGGGCCATGTTGAAACTCAAGACTCAAGAGGCCTTGATGGGCATCATCCATCATCATCCTGAGTACTTAGGGATATTTCGGCAATTCGCTCAGCCTCAGCGGGCGGATCTCGCCGATTTCATGAATCACAATTACCAGTATAATCTTTCACTGGATCGCTTGGCGAAGATGTCAGGGCGCAGCCTTTCCACTTTCAATCGAGAGTTCAAAGCCATCTTCAGCGAATCTCCCCACAAGTGGATCATGAAAAGACGCCTGCACAAAGCGCGGGAACTTTTGTTGCTGACTGATCGGCGGGCTTCAGATATCTACCTGGATCTTGGTTTCGAAGATCTGGCTCATTTCAGTCGATCTTTTAAGAAAGAATTTGGGCGTACACCTACCGAAGTCAAAGATTCTGCCGCATGACATTTTTAGACAAGCAAATTTGACTGCGACAGGCAAGCAGATAGTGGAAATGACCTTTACCTTTGCCTCATCAATCAAAAAATTACCTCAAGCTTAATTAAAATGAGCAAAGTCATATTGGTTACCGGAGCCTCATCCGGCATAGGCAAAGCCACCGCACAGCAACTGATCAAAGAGGGACATACCGTCTATGTTGCCGCTCGTCGGGTCGAAAAAATGGATGACCTCAAAGCTCAAGGTGCCCACCCGCTGAAGATGGACATCACCGTTGAGGAAGAGGTACAAGCTGTGGCCGACACGATCCTAAGTGCGCACGGTAGCCTAGATGTACTGGTCAACAATGCGGGATACGCCATTTATGGCGCCATGGAAGACACCACTATCGATGACGCCCGCCGTCAATTTGAGGTCAACTTGTTTGGCCTAGCTCGCTTGACCCAGCTTTTTCTCCCAGCTATGCGCGAGAAAAAGAGCGGAACCATCATTAACATGTCTTCCATGGGAGGCAAGATTTACACGCCACTGGGAGCATGGTATCACGCCACCAAGCATGCACTGGAAGGCTGGTCAGATTGCCTTCGCTTGGAATTGAACCCATTTGGCATAGATGTCGTCATCATCGAGCCTGGCGCCATCGTGACGGAATTTGGCGACGTAATGATGGGCCCCATGATGGAACGCTCTGGCAATACTGCTTACAGCAAAATGGCCCAGTCCATCGGCAATGCCACCAAAGAAGCATATGAAAAAGGTGATGGTTCTCCAGCCAGCGTGATCTCCGATCTCGTGTCTAAGGCCGTTAATGCGAGTCGCCCCAAGACCCGCTACGCCGCCGGTAAATTTGCTAAGCCCATGATGTTTATCCGCAAATGGGTGAGTGACCGGATGTTTGACCGGATCATCATGTCCCAAGTGAAGTAGTTAAGAGCTTGGGAGTTTGAGAGTTGAGAGATAAAGGTGAATTCCTCATACCTCCATACCCCTTTCTACGCATTCCTCTTCATCCTTTTTGCTCAGTGATGTATCTTCGCTGACATGAAAGAATTACTCTTTGGTACCAATAACCAGGACAAGATCCGTGAGGTACGCCTGATCATCGGAGACCAAATCCAGGTGCGAAGCTTGGCGGATTTGGGAATAGAGCTGGATCCAGACGAAACGGAAGATACCTTGACCGGTAATGCTTTACTGAAAGCCAGGGCTTTTCATCAAGCCTCTGGCTTGCCTTGTTTTGCAGATGACTCAGGTCTCATGGTAGAGGCCTTGGGTGGAGCCCCAGGAGTGTATTCAGCGCGCTATGCGGGACCACAGGCTACCTATCAGGACAACGTCGAAAAAATGCTGGGTGCGATGGCCGGGCAGGAAAACCGAAGGGCCTATTTTGCGACCGTCATTGCATTGGTAGATGGCGAAAATGAATGGACTTTTGAGGGCCGGATTGATGGGGAAATCATCGATACCCCCCGTGGCGAAGGAGGATTTGGCTATGATCCCATTTTTATTCCTGAAAATGAATCCCAGACCTTTGCAGAAATGAGCCCAGAGAGAAAGAAGGCCATTTCTCACCGAGCCCGTGCGACCCAGAAATTCGTAGATTTCTTGAAGTCTCAGGCCTAGGTTTGTATCTAATATCTTTCATTCGTAATCCATCATATTTTGCCTAAACCTTACATCCTCGGTATATCCGGCGGTAGTGCCAGTGGTAAAACTTTTTTGCTGCGTCAGTTGATGAGTACTTTTCCAGAGGGAGAAGTTACCCTGATCTCGCAGGACAACTATTACAAAAAGCGTGGAGAGCAGCGCAAAGAGGCAGATGGACTCATTAACTTTGACCACCCTGATGCCATCAGGTTGGACTTGCTGACTCAGGATGTCAAGCGTCTGATTGCCGGAGAAAGTATTGAACTCCAGGAATATACCTTCAATAATCCCAATAAGGTCCCCAAAACCATCGTGATGAAGCCTGCTTCTTTGATGATTGTGGAAGGACTTTTTGTCTTGTATCACGAACCTTTGGCTCAAATTCAAGACCTCAAAGTCTTTGTAGATGCACAAGAGCACATCAAAATCGGCCGTCGCCTAAAGCGGGATATCTCCGAAAGAGGCTACAGCATGGAGAGCATTTTGCGGGACTATGAGCGTTTTGTGGCCCCGATGTACGAGCAATTTGTCGCTCCAAGCAAACAAATTGCCGATTTAATTATTCCTAATAACAAGCACATGTATAAGGCCGTACAAGTGCTAGTAAACCACTTGAGGTCGGTTGTCGGACCATAAAAACCAATCTCAGGCATTATCTTTGGCCCATAGTTTGACTGACAAAAGGCGCCAGGGCAGCGGTCCTGGCTTAATTATATATGGCGAATTCCAACCGAGACAACGAAATCCTGAAAGAGTTCCGATTTAGTCGGCTGATCATCCCCGTTCTCATAGGGATCTCGGTATTGGTGTATGCCATCTACAAGGTCCGTCAAGAAGACATCAATTTCATCACGGACATTGATTGGCAGCCTCAGATGCTGGGCTGGCTCATGGTAGGGGTCATCTTTATGATGGCTCGGGATCTGGGCTACACCTGGCGCATGCGGATTTTGACAGAGAAGAGGCTTAGTTGGCGAAATTCCCTTGAAATTACCCTGCTTTGGGAGTTTGCATCGGCCATGACTCCATCGGTGGTGGGAGGATCTGCTTTGGCCATTTTTATGTTGGTCAAAGAGAAAATTTCAGCGGGAAAGTCCACGGCCATTGTCTTCATTACCATTTTCTTGGATGAGCTGTTTTACATCATCATCCTACCGTTGCTGCTCCTGTTTGTCAGTTATCACTCCATTTTTGATCCCATTAGTGGGCAAGCTTCTACCATTGGAACGGGGCTAGCCGTGGCGTTTTGGATTGCTTATGGAGTATTGATTCTCTATACCTCTTTCTTGGCCTTGGCCTTGTTCATCAAGCCTGATTGGACCTCTGACTTGATCAAGCGCTTGTTCAGAGGGAGGTTGCTACGCCGTTGGAAAGATGATGCGGCTCAACTGGCCGATGATCTCTTGGTAGCCTCGCGAGAATATCGTGGCAAACCTGCCCAGTTTTGGCTTTGGGGATGGGTAGCCACCTTTGCGGCCTGGATGGGACGATACCTCGTCCTCAATGCCGTGTTGGCCATGTTTACGGGCTTGACGATTTGGGAACACTTAGAAGCCTTTGCGCGGCAAGTGGTGATGTTCCAGGTCATGTTGGTTTCCCCGACACCAGGTGGCTCAGGCTTTGCTGAGGGAGCTTTCCGGCCCTTGATGCAGGAGTTTTCACCAGAGGGCATGGTGCTGATCCTGGCGGTGCTTTGGCGCTTGATTACCTATTACCCCTACTTATTCATCGGCATTCCCTTGCTGCCCCGCTGGCTACGCCGGGTGTATGGACGGAGAAAGGCCCCTACCGTGGGTTTAGATGGCGTAAGTGAAGAAGAGCTTGACCAAGATCAGGATACTCCTTCTGATGATCATCCTGGGTCAAATGGATCCGCCGAAGAAGCTGAACTTAGTGCTGAGTCTAAGACTAGCTGATTGGGGCTATCAAAAAGAAGGATCTCGTTCGTCCTCAAACGAACAAGATCCAATAGGTTTCTTATCCCGCTTCTCACATCCCGCTTCCCGCCTCTAACTTCCCTAGTGGATGCCGTGCATCCGCTTTTTAATCACTGGAGCCAACAGGATTGCGACAGCACTTAGTGCGACGGAAATAGCTGTCAGTATCCAGAAGAAGTAACTCAGTCCATTTTCAGCCGCGATGCTTTCGGAGGCTTCACCAAATACCCCAGCCAACTTCATCCCGATAGCTACAGCCAGATACCAGATGCCAAACATGAACGCGATCATGCGGCCAGGAACCAGCTTACTCACGTAAGACAGGGCTACCGGAGAGAGGCAAAGTTCGCCCAAGGTGTGGAAAAGGTACACCAAAATGAGCCAGACCATACTCACTGCAGCCGTTTT
>CAZFPQ010000392.1:0-374 GCA_964521065.1 uncultured Bacteroidia bacterium
TGGTCATTGGCCTCTGTGTCACACATCAAATTCCCTTGGCCATTTCCATGGGTGGGGGATATTCGGAACGTGTAGCAGACACGGTAAATGCCCACGTTCAGACCTTCAAGTTGGCAGCCGAGGCCTATGGCTAGGCCTTGGCTTTGCTCCTCCAGCTAGCCCAGAGAGATAGCCCCAGATACCAAGCAAATACCAGCGGAACACCCAGCTCTTGAAATAAGATCAAACACAGCAGTGAGCCGATGATCAGGAGGTACCTAAAGCGATTGGGGGCCCAGGCCAAGCTTTTGAACTTCAAGGCTAGGAGGGGCAGTTCTGCATTGAGCAGATAACATAAAAGCAGGCTTATCCCCCCCACTACCCCTGGTTGATTA
>CAZFPQ010000392.1:396-5207 GCA_964521065.1 uncultured Bacteroidia bacterium
GGCTGCGTAAAGCTGATCACCCAGAATGAGAGAACTAGTGCCCCATTGGCGGGGGTCGGCAACCCGATAAACTGATCGCTCTGCCGAGTATCTAGGTTGAACCGAGCCAATCGAAGCCCTGAAAAGGGGGCAATCAGCAAGGCAGCTACTAGATCAAAATAAGTCAAAAAGGAAGAGGTCTCGGCTGAAGAATTGTCAAGCCATTCTCCTAATCCTGCTAACTGAGCCATCACCAGGGCAGGGACCACGCCAAAACTCACCATGTCAGCCAGCGAGTCCAGCTCCTTTCCCATCGGCGAAGATACGCCCAACCATCTCGCCACCAAGCCATCCAAAAAGTCGGCAATCAGCGCCATCCCGACCAAACCTAGGGTCCATGACCAGGCCCCTTGGATAACTGCAATGATGGCCAGCACCCCAAAAAAGAGGTTGCTGAGGGTGATAGCATTGGGGATATGTCGACGCACGAGGAGTGATAAGTTTGGGCGTCAAGCTAGGCATAATTCAATAAAATCACGAAATTCGACGATAGACCTACTACTAGCTAGCAAAAACTCATGCATTTAACGGAGAACCTGATCATCGGAGGTGGCCCAGCGGGATTGGCGGTTGCAGGCAGCTTCACCAAAGCACACATCCCTTATACCTTGGTCGAGGCCAGCCAGCAAGTGGCCCACGCTTGGCATCATCACTACGACCGCCTGCACTTACACACGGTCAAAGAGCTTTCTCACCTCCCGCACAAGCCCTTTCCAGCTGATTATCCCCAATATGTACCCCGCCATTTGGTGGCTGAGTACATGGATAACTACGCCAGGGAAATGCAAATCAAGCCCCACTATGGCCAGGAAGTATCTCGGGTAGAGCGAGCAGACCAAGGTTGGCGGGTAGAAACTCTTCAAGGAACGGTTTATCAGGCGCAGCGCGTCATCGTTGCCACAGGATTTAATCGCCGCCCGCACCAGCCTCAATGGCCGGGCATGGAATCCTACCAAGGGCAGCTGATCCATAGTCGAGCCTATCGCCGGGGCCAGGACTTCAAGGATAAGAAGGTCTTAGTAGTTGGAATGGGTAATACGGGAGCGGAAATTGCCGCAGACCTGGCGGAGCAAGGAGCGCGTTCTGCCCTTTCGGTGCGGGGCCCCGTCAATGTTATTTTGCGAGACCCCATCGGCCGGCCCGTCCAGAAAACAGCCATTATGCTGGCTAAGCTTCCAAACTGGTTAGGAGATGCATTGGGCAAGCTCACCGCTCGACTCACCGTGGGGGACCTCAGTGCTTATGGCATTGAAACGCCGAACATGGCTCCTGCCGCTCAGCTGCGCATTACGGGCAAAACGCCCGTGATCGACGTGGGTACGGTGGACTTAATTAAATCAGGTAAGATCAAAGTCTTTCCTGAAATCCAGCAGTTCCATGCCCAAGGAGTGACTTTTGGTAATGATCAATCAGAAGATTTTGACGCAGTCGTTTTGGCCACCGGCTACAAAGCAGCCATCGAGGAATTCTTGGTAGATACCCAGGGCATCTTTGACCACAATGGAGTCCCTAAAAGCTGGCAAATAGCGGAGCAACCCGACTTGTTTTTCATTGGATACGATTGCTATACGGCAGGGGGCTTGCTGTATGTCATCCGTAGAGATGCGGAGCGACTGACCCGTATGCTATCTAATGCTCCTGCTAAGGCAGTAGGAATATGAGGAAGAGAGAGGTAGGGAGGAGTTAAGAGGAGTTAAAAAGTTAAAGAGTTAAAGAGTTAAGGAATTTGGGGGTTTTACCCCGTACTTCCGTACCCCATCATACCCCATACCCTTCGATCCCCCTTGCCAATCGTTTTATTTTCAATCAAACTCTATCACCCGTATGTCCACTCTTTTGCCCGACTTTCCCTCTCAACAAGCGCTAAGCCCTGGACTTGCCCTATACCAAGGAGCCAGGGTTACCGTCGTTGTCGGTCAAGAGCTCAATGAAGCTGGCTTAGACTCTCTGACTAGCTTGGAACAATCGGAAGTAGCCCTCTTCATTCCCATGGAATGGCTGACACTGCGCGACCATCGGACTCAAGACTGGACGGTTAACGACCCCAAATCCAAAAGTCAAGAGACTTTGTACAGTACTACTTTCTTCTTCCATTTCCAGCATGCCCAGGGACCTGAACTCTTGGAATTGGTAAAAGCCAAAGGCTGGGCAGTGTATACCATGGACGAGGAGAAAGTATATTGTTTGGTGATGGCCTCAGGAATCGCCTTCGACATAAACCGAGAGCGACTGTTCAAACATTTAAAAGAGGCTTAGTCACGCTCACAATGCCTTTAGGCTGATGTCAAGGCTATCAATGGTATGGGTAAGGGCTCCCATGGATATGAAATCCACCCCAGTCGCCGCCACGCCGGGAAGTTTGTCCCAAGTGATGCCACCCGAAGCCTCGGTTTCGGCTTGTCCCTTGATCATGTTCACGGCCTGTGTCATCATGCCCAAGTCCATGTTGTCAAGCATGATGCGATCTGCTCCTCCGGCATCCAGTACCTGCTGAACTTCATCGAGGTCCCGGGTTTCTATCTCGATGGCGAGGTCTAGCCCATTGGCTTTGAGGTAGTTTTTACATGAATGAAGGGCCTCTTCGATCGAACCCGCGTAGTCAATGTGGTTATCTTTGATCATAACCATGTCATATAGGCCAAAACGGTGATTGACTCCGCCTCCCAGATGAACCGCCCACTTTTCAAAATGGCGAAAAAGGGGAGTGGTTTTCCGGGTATCCAAGATGCGGCAAGAAGTTCCCGCTAGCTGAGAAACCGCTCTCTGGGTAGCCGTGGCTATGCCACTCATCCGCTGCATGATGTTTAGCAGCAAGCGTTCGGCTTGCAGAATGGAACGCGGATCCCCGTGCACGTGAAATACTTCGTCTCCGGGTTTGACAGCCTTCCCATCTTCAATGAAAGCTTCCACCTTGAGCTCAGCATCTACCGTTGCCAGGACTCGGTATGCCGCCGCTACTCCTGCCACGATGCCCTCCTCTTTGATGAGGCATCGAGCAGAAGCCTTGTGGCCAGTCGGCACTGTGGATAGGGTGGTAAAATCGCCTGGCCCGATGTCTTCTTTAAGGCCGTTTTCAATGATTCGTTGGGTCTCGGAGTGATTCAGAAAATCTATCATGAATAGCAGACTTGATGCAAGGAAATGGTTCACAAAGATACACCCGTACAGCGGGCTTCAATATATCTCAATGTATGCAGATCTCACCGCCCTTAGTTCATTTTTTTAAGAGGCTGTCTGGGTTTGGGTATTTCGAGCTCAAAAGTCGGATTTTTTGGTTCTGGCAGGCAGATTTGGGGAGGAATAGCAGGATTTTTCGAGAAAAATCGGTGCAGTCAGGCTCCTACTTGGGGTCCTTGATCCCAAGTACCCGTAGCAAGACAAGTTTAGGCAGCAAAAGATAAATCCAAACAGCCTCTAAGCCAAAAGAAAACAGCGATTCTGATACGGAATCAGAATCGCTGTGCAAGGTTCAAGTAAACAGGCCTAAAACGGGGAACTCACCTTCGTTCGAATTGCATCTCACTAACTCGACCAGAGGACAAGCGAATGAATATGTTGACTTCTACATTTCCACCCGCGGTTTGACATTCTCCTACGGCATAGATGGTATCGCTGGTCTGTCCTTTTTGAATCAGGTTAAAACGCCCAATTCCATAATCAGCTACAAACTGCCCTAAGACGTATTGAGCTTGGGTACGGCTGTAGGCTTGGCGCTTGCCAAGCAGGGAGATCTCTACGCGATCTTCAAAATATTGTCCGATTTGATCTACCGCCCTAGGGTTTGTTAAGCTACGGGTTACTTGATCCAGCACCACCTCTGGGGATTGGGCTTTAGCTACACCCAAGCTTAACCATAATATCGAGACAAGCAAAGTAAGCTTATAAATGGCCTTCATACTTTCAGAAACCTTGTGATCCTCTCTTTGAAAAGGTCGTATTAATCTTTACCATAACCGTGCCAAACCCCCTGAGATAAGTAATGCCGGCAAGCCCGCTAACCCTACCTCCTAGGCCATTCAACCTAGAAAATGGACCATTCACAACGCCCTGGCTACAGATCGCCCTAAGACGCTTCGGCTTTTACGAAAATCTTACCTGCCCAAAGTGCGAATATACGCCACTTTAGACCTTGCTAAACCCTAGCAATCAGATGGTTGACTCATTTGGTTACACGGCGATAATTACCATTTTCATGCCGATATTGCTTGGGTAAAAAAACTTGCATCTTTGGCCCACCAGCTTCCTGAAGAATCCAAGCCATTCGACCCCTCATAACGCCTACCTAGTCCAATAAATGGTCCATTCATTCGTGGCGATGGCTCGATATAGGTATTTTACGAAATTCGTGTAAAAGCTAAGTCGCAACGATTCATACCCGCCTTAGTCCCAAAATGAGAGGCGCAAAAATCTGGAGTAGCCCAATCAAAAAACCTCAAGCTGCTTAATCCGCGCTTTTCTTACCTACTCAAATGATCAAACTGGCCCCATCCTGCCTAAAGTGGTGCTATTCAAAAAAGGAATAATGAGCCCAATTCGCCTTTGATCAAGAAGTCATTTCCTGTTTTCCAGGCTCAAAGTTCATAGCGAATAAAAAACCATATAAAGGATAAAGACCTTAAGCAGAAGGCCTAGAAGAAAGCTGGTACACGGGGTAAGCAGGTAGGGGGTAAGTGGCTATATGCTGATTAATCTCTTTCCCGTAGCCCATGCTCCCGCAAGCCGAACCCTCGTGCATTGTGTAACTTTGCTTAAGAGGCTGTTTGGGTTTTGGT
>CAZFPQ010000393.1:0-5142 GCA_964521065.1 uncultured Bacteroidia bacterium
ACACTTTCTACTCCAATTTTCGATTTTGCCCCTAAAGCTGCCAATGAGGAGACTTATCTTGAGATAAATTCCCCAAGCATACTTCAGAACATCCACAGCAGTCTTTTACTCACCGAGCTCACTAGGCGGGTAGCCAAACTCTTCAGAAAAGGACCTAGAAAAATAATTGGGATCGCTGAAGCCCACTGCATAAGCAGCCTCCGATACATTGTAGCCTTCGGTGCTGATCAGGCGGATGGCTTCTTGTAGACGTACCGAACGGATGAAGCGGGAGGGCGTTTTGTCGGTCAGGGCCTTGAGCTTTCGATTGACCTGCATGTTGCTGAGGTGGGCGGCGGCGCAGAGGTCTTTTACCCCGAAGTGGGGATTGTCCAAATTATCTCGTACCACTTCAGCCAACTTGAGGAGAAAGCGATCTTCCAAGCTAGGTTTGACTTGGCCCGAGGTCAGACTCAACCAGCGCGGATCGGCATATTTTTGTTTCAGCGTTTGCCGCAACTCGATGAGTTTGGCCAGCCGGACAAAAAGTTCCTCCTGGTTAAATGGTTTATGGAGGTAAGCGTCGGCTCCCTGGGAGAATCCTTTGATCCGATCTCGGTCTTCTCCCCGAGCCGTGAGTAAGATGATGGGAATGTGGCTGCTTCGCTCATCGCTTTTGAGGACTTTACATACTTCAAAGCCATCCTTCTCTGGCATCATCACATCGCTGATCACCACATCCGGTATGAGCTCTATCACCCGATCAATGCCTGCCTGTCCATTTACTTCCGTGTAAAGTTGATAGCGATCCTGAAGCAAGCGAGTGATGTAGGTCCGCACGTCCCTATTGTCTTCGATCAATACCAAAACGGGCTTGTCGCTGTGCTCCTCTCCCCCATTTACCAGAGGCGCCCTGTCTTCTGAGTGAGCCTGAACAGTGGCAGGTCGACCTAGTGTCTCGGTACTCGCTATCGGCGTATCAGGGTCTAGAGCGATGGGGAGACGAAGCGTAAAGGTAGACCCTATGCCCAGATGACTTTCTACCTGTATTTCTCCCTGCATGAGTTCTACCAGTTCCTTGGTCAAGGCTAAGCCAATACCCGTACCCTCTCCACGGCGGGTAGAGGAATTGTCAGCCTGGTAGAAGCGGTCAAAAATTTGATCCAATTGGCCTGGCTGAATGCCCACACCGGTATCGGCTATTTGAAGGGAAAGGAAAGAGCGGCCATTATGGACAGTTTGGCTTACTTGGGCAGTGACCTTGCCTCCATTAGGGGTAAATTTTATGGCATTGGAGATTAAGTTGTAAACGAGGTGTTGGATTTTTTGCTCGTCATAATCCATCACCAATGTGTCGATAGATGTCTGAAAGTGAAGCCTTATTTTCTTCTCTTGAGCCAGGGAGTGAAAAGACTCCGTAAGGTAGCGCAAGTAGGGAATGATGTCTCCCTGTACCAAGTGCAAGTTCAATTTACCTGACTCCAGCTTGGACAGGTCTAGCAATTGGTTGATGAGTTGCCATAAATGTTGACTGTTGCGCAGGATGAGGTTCTGCTCCTCCACCTGCCCCGTCAACCTTTCAGCCATGCCCAAAATAACCGTCAAAGGCGTGCGAAACTCGTGGGTAATGTTGGCGTACAGTCGGGCTTTGGCGTCATCGAGTTCCTGTAGTTGATGGGCTTGGGCCTCAGCGGCCTCGGCCCTCAATTTGGCCTCAAGCAGGTTCACCCGGGCACGTTCCTTTCGGATCAGCCTCCGGCGTTGAAAGCGGAAAAAGGTCCACAGTAATCCCAGAGACAAAAGACCATAAGTGAGGTAAGCCCAAATGGTCTGCCACCAGGGTGAGCGAATGATGACCAGCATGCTGGCCGTTTCGCTACTCCATACGCCACCGGGATTGGCGGCTTGTACCTGGAACGTATAGCGGCCGGGGGATAGATTGGGATAAATGGCTCCCCGTTGGCTTCCTAGCTTCCGCCAGTCTTTTTCAATGGGGTCTAAGCGGTAGCGGTAGGTATTTTCTTCAGGTTGCACAAAGTGCAAGGCCCCAAATTCGAAACTCAAGTCATTTTGGTCGTGGGCGAAGCTGGCCTCTTGGCCTATTAGCTGGAACTGGTTGGGTCCGCTTCCAGGTCCCATCCGGAATTCCTGATCAAGAACTTTTAGGCGGCTAATCACCGGGCGAGGCGCCAAGGAGTCGCGGCTTATGAGAGAGGGATCTATTTGGAGAATCCCTCCCCTTCCCCCAAACATGAGTTTGCCATCGGGCAAGACTATTGCCGAACTGGGAAAAAACTCACTTATCTTAGGAGCATGGCTGGCAGGAAAAGTCTGTAGGGATTTTTGGCCCTGCTCAAGCCAGCAAACTCCTTTTCGAGTGGCCACCCATAACCTGCCTTTCTGATCCAACAGAAGTCCGCGGATATTATTACTTGGCAAGCCCTCCGCCGTAGTAAACGTGGTATAGGTCTTACTTTGGAGGTCTACCTTTAACAGTCCATCTCCTTGAGTTCCCGCCCAAAGTACACCCGAATTTCCCTCTAAGATGGTTTCTACGCTAAATCCTGTGAGGAAGGAGTTCAGCTCTTGGGTTTGTAGATTGAGGTGATACAAGCCGGAGGCAGTCCCAAGCCAAGCCATGGAATCTTGATAGACCAGTATATCAAGAGCCACCAAAGAATCCGTACCCAGCCGTTGTGGGGGTGAATAGCCAGATCCCAAAGCGGAGTTCCAAACATATATCCCATGAACAGATATTCCCCAGATATTCCCGCTAGGACTTTGATAAATGTCATTGATCAAAGAGCCCTCATTGGGATCAGGACGAGGTAGGGGCTCAAAGCCTTCTGTTTCTAGGTTGAAATTCTGTAAACCATGTGACAAACTGCCAACCCAAACATTATCCTTTTGACCATGGGTTAGGCACAGCACCATTTTCGATAAGCCTTTTCCACCTGCTACCTCATTTTCCAGTTCATACAAGCGACTGTTCCCTTGGTCAAGGTCGAGCAACTCCAGTCCGGCCCAGGTACCGGCCCAAACTCGCCCGTCTGGGTCACTAAGCAGGGCTTCTACCTGTAGGTCATGGAGTTCCAAGCCACTTTCAGCTGAATGTCCGATCACTTTGTGAGGGGATGACTGATAAACAAGCTTGTTGAGACCGTTCCAGGTACTAATCCAAAGCACCTGATTCGCGTCTTCAAATATGGACCACAATTCTAAGTCAGTGATGCCCTGGAGTCCAGGACTGCCTTGCTGATAGTGAGTAAGGTTACCGGTCAAGGGATCATAGCGATCTAGCCCCCCTAGAAATCCACCAATCCAGAGCTGACCTTGAGCATCTTCATGGAGAAAACGAATCCCCCCTCCCTGGCCATTTCTCGTCCGCAAAGAAGGCCAGTCTTGCCCAACAGGGTTATCTTCAGCTGGATAAAATTTTCCTGATTCCCGGTCTAGGAACTGCAAACCATCTCCCCAGGTAGCCACCCAAAAGATACCATTTCTGTCTTCGTATAGAGTGGTGATCTCGTTGTTGACCAAGCTGTAGGGATCCTGGGGATCGTGTAGATATGCCACAAACTCATCCCGCTCTGGATCGTATCGATGTAGGCCCCCTCGGTTGGGAAACTCATCCCAAGGAGAACCCGAACCCACCCATAGGGTACCTGCCCGATCCAAGTAGAGGAGGCAGGGGTTAAATGGATTCCCTCCTGTAGGGTCCGTGGCTTTAGACCGATAAGACACAAAGGTTTCCGTCTCGGGTTCAAAGCGACACACCCCGCCACCTGCAATGGCTAGCCATAAGCTACCTGAACTGTCCTCCTGGATGTCTATCACCATTCTGCCTGGGAGGCCAGCCGGATCATGGGGCTGATGTCGATAAGACCGAAACTCATCCTTGCGGGGATCATAGCGATTCAGCCCATCCCAGGTCCCCACCCAAAGGGTTCCTTGGCGGTCTAGATAGATCACTTCAGCAGAGTTATGGGATAAGGAGGTACTATCGCCTGGAACATGCTGATATAGTTGCAGTTCGTGCCCATCGTAGCGGTGCAAGCCTTCTTCGGTACCGATCCATAGGTAACCCATGCTGTCCTGGGCCACGGAAATGACCTTACCCGAGACCAATCCGTCGAGGGGAGTCAAGTGAGAAATGCGATAAGCCCCTTCAGGGTGTTGGCTGGAAGGCTGGGCTACTGCCATTACCCCATTGACCAGGAAACACAGGAGCATTGGCCACAGCCACTCTGTACTCCCTTTCGAAGGGGATTGCATTGTAAAACGGGTTCTTCTCATGCCCAATTATCCTACTGGAGGACATAGCGGTGGTCTTGATCTTTCCAGAACAATATAGAAAAATACTTAGATCCTTGGCCCTGATCCTAGTAAGCGAGATTCCCCATCAGGGAAAAGACACCTTCATCTTTGGACCATCCCAGGATCAACATACAAAACGAACCCAGGTGCTTCGAGTAAGTGATTGGGTGAAGAGTCCTAACTTTTTTCAAAAAAAATCAAGATCAGGGGTAAGCTTTTTCAGAATCATCAAATGATACCATTGAACACGGAAACAAACGGCTGTTCCGAACTGCTCATTCCCAATCAATTTTACTTCAAACCTTTATTTCAATGAAAAAGCTATTGATCCTTCCCATCCTTGCCCTTTTGTTAGCTGCTTGTACAGATTCGGCCAAGCTTGCTCCCCAAGCTGAACAATTCTCTGAGGTGCCTTTAACGGAGGCCTATATAGCCCACGCAGTACTACGAACCAAAACCCATGCGATTTCTCTCCACAACATAGAAGTTCCTGCTACCACAGAATTTTGGCAGGTCGACGCCAATGGCGAATGGGCCCCCATCATCGAACGAATCAAGGAAGCCCTCGGGACATCCGGGGAGATCCCCAGCGAATATGAGGGCGAAGCAGTCATCGGTGAATATGCACTGTTCCAAAGCGTCGACCCGGGTCCCCAGGAAGGCTCCGATCAATCTTCTTATCCTTTCCTTACTCAACAGCAATTGGACCAAATAATCAGTTCATGCTGGGGATCGACTCCCTACGGAATGACCGATGCGGGCTGTTATGAAGGCAGGCTTGAGTGTCAGGTATATTCTCCAACTTCGTTCACTTTGTGGTGTATCTTGTAGAGTCCCTTTTTACAT
>CAZFPQ010000394.1:0-2828 GCA_964521065.1 uncultured Bacteroidia bacterium
ATCAACTTGATCATCTCCATCCCGGCTCCTAGGAAAGCCCCTGAAGCATAGAGGTGATATTGATGGTCGTAAAATGGATAGGGGCTGGCAGCCACCTGCTGCACGTAGCCCAAGCGGCCTTCGGCGTTGACGTTGTTGCAGAGGGCCTGCCATGCTTTTTCTACGGCAGGCCGATAGGTGGCTTCATCGAGAAACCCGGCATTGATGCCCCAGGTCAGGGCCCACGTGAAGAAGGCTGTTCCGCTGGATTCTCCCTGGTCCAGGTACTCGGGATCGAGTAGGCTTACCCGCCACATGCCGTCTCCTGGGTCTTGAATCTGGATCAACTTGGCGGCCATGGCCTGGAACTGCTCCACGAAAAAGGCCCGCTCGGGATGTCCCTCGGGAATGAAGGGGATAAAGCGCGCCAAACCGGCTACCACCCAGCCATTGCCACGGCCCCAGAAAATCTTTTTGCCGTTTTCGGTGAGTTTGTCGAAGAAGTTATAATCCCGGTAATAGAGGGAATCCTCGGGGGAGTACAGAAAGTCGGAGGTTTTCTTCCAGTACTTAATGGCGAAATCGAGGTATGCGGTGTCACCCGTGAGGCCAAACATCCGGGCGAAGGCCGGAGGAGACATGTAGAGCGCATCGCACCAAGTCCACCATTCGTGGTGGTAGGGATTGTCTTTGGCGTTGTGGTAGAGGTTCTCTGGGCCACGGGGATCTCGGGCCAGGTGGATGTCTAATACGTAGCGAAAATCATCGATGTACTCAGGCCGAGGGTCTTCTTGGTACAACCCAATGGCTTGCTGAAAAAAGGTGTGGTTGTCGGCATTGAAGATGGCCTTGTAAGGACGCCAATTATGATGGTAACCAATGTTCTTGATGTGGTCGCGAAAAACGGTCTCCCCGCTTTTTTGGTAATAGTCCCATAGTCCCGTATGGAAAGCTCCCCAAATCCAGTCAATGCCCTGGCGGCGGTAATCGCCGTAGCGGCCCCAGGTACGGGGCAAGGGGTTGAAAATTTGCCAGTCGGCGACCTGTCCACAGAGGTCCATGATTCCTTTTTCTGAAAGGGGATCTATTCCTGCCCGATCAAAGGGCAAACAAGTCTGGATGGCCGTTTGGTATTTGGTGTAGATCTCGTAGGAATTGAGGGTCATCCAGAGCACCTGAAGCGGGTTTCCTCCTTGGGCGTTGCGCACCGCAAAGGGTCGTACGTTATCTTTTTTCGATCCTTGGGTCAAGGCCTGCTGGGTCCAAGTTGCCCCCCCATCTTCTGTCGTCCAGCGTTCAATTTCAAAGATGCTGTCCCGCTTCACAGACAGATAAAGCACATGGGGATCTTCATGGTCGATGGCCAATCCCCCTGAGTAATTGGGTTCGCGCTCTACTTTTCCCTCTGGGGTTTGGGGAAACCAAGCTCCGGAATTGATCAGGTCGTAGCTTATCCACTTTGCGCCATCCCAGCGTCCATAGCGATAGATATGAGATTCATCGTTGGGAAAGCGAACGTAGGCAATCACGGGCCGTTCCTCTTCGTCCCAAGCGATGTCCCAAACCCAGGCTTTGCCACTGGCTTCGGTCGCATCGTAGACTTCATCTAAATCTGCTGGGGCCAGGGGAGCATCGGCCAAGGACTTGAGCTTGGTCCCGTCAGCCCGGTAGAAAAATCCGCCTTTGAGATAGGTAAAGTATACCGAATTGGTCGCTTCCTTCCGGGGATGGCCATCGGTCAGGGTAAAGCCAATTTTGTCTTTGCCATTGGAGGAGACCTTGACATATGGACGCCGAAAGCGATAAATGGGGTCGGGCATGAAAAAGACTTTGCCTAAGGTCCAGGTATCTCCGCCGTCGTTGGAGTAGGAATAGGTAGGCTTGCCATCGGTACTCCGCCAAAACAAATACATGCGGTCCTCATCCGAGAGGTAAGCGACATTAGCGTAGGTGTAGCGATCCCCAAATTGCCGTACGATGCTGGGGCCATTTTTTCCTACGATGCGCTCTGGCTCCCAAGCCCCAATCTGCTCGGGTCCAAGGCTGCGGCGCATGCGGATGCCTTCCCTTTCTCCGTGTTTGGCATAAAAGCAATGCAGATAGCCGTTTTTATCAATCAGGATGGAAGGGTTGTCGTGGTCGTCAATTTCAAATCGCTCCGCCAAAATATGGGTCTCAATTTGGTGGCTATCGTGGTCATAAGCTCCGATTACCACGTTGCCATAGCTGTCCATCCAGCCAGCGTAAGTCCGTCGGTATTCCCCTTCGTAATACACCGCTCGGGGATCAGAAAACCAGCACCAAGCACCATCGGGGGTGAAGGATTGGTAGGCCTCTGAAGAAATGGGAGAAAAAGAGGGACTGGGTTCAATTTTGGCTTTTTTTCGTTGAGCCAAGCCGAATGAAGTCCCAAGCACCGTAAGCAATAGCAGAATAGTAACACGAAGATTCATGGAAATGGGAATTGGTTTTTTTGAAATAAAAGCAAAGTTGACAGCAAGTGCAATCGTTTGCATCGACAAAAACCAGATGTTCCCTGATTCCATTCATTTGTGAGGCCCATTGGGCGCCAAGCCGTGGTTTTCTCTTTTGACAAAAGCTTCCTCAAATCCGCCGCATTTCTCCTGGTGTCATGTGGTAGGCCTCACGAAAGCTACGGTAAAAGTAACTCAGGTCGTTGAAGCCGACCATAAAGGCCACGTCCATCACCGAGAGTTCGGGATGCTGGAGCAGTTCACAGGCCCTACGCAGCCTGACCGATCGGATATAATGGGATACACTCAGTCCGGTAAGGGCCTTGATCCTACGGTAAAGCTGGGTACGGGACAGGCAGCAGACCCGTGAAAGGC
>CAZFPQ010000394.1:2928-5131 GCA_964521065.1 uncultured Bacteroidia bacterium
GGGGTTTTCGGTCTAGGGTTGGAGGTCAGCGTGTAAGCCTTGTTCCAATTGCTCAAGTCTTGCTTCAAGGTTTTTCAGGGCCTGTAACTCGGTTTTTAGGGCCTTGATCTCTTCTTGCTGGGCCTCGATCAGTTTTTGTTGGGCTTGGGTGGCGCTGACGTTTAGCATGGCAATGGCTTCGTAGTCTACGGTGTGGAAGTCGTTTACCTCGCGGCCGTAAACGAAGACTTGAGAAGCGAGAGGTGAGACCGTTTCACTGCGAGTAGCGAGACCGGAGACCTGGAACCGGCCTTCCTCTACCCTTATAACCTTATACACCCTATTCCCCTCTTCGCTGATCAGTTTCACCCGCTCCCCGACCTGAAGGTCGGTGGCCAGCATGATCCAGCCGTCTTGGACCTCGGCGCGCTGGTATATGTCGGGGATCACATCGGTTAGGTTGCTGGTCACGGCTTGGGGGTAGACATCGGCGACCTGCTGAGCGATCACCTTCTTGATGACCTGGGAGCCCTTGATCAGGGTATCTCGCATTCGATAATCGGTGACTTTAATCCCCATGAGAGTTCTCAGGTCTGCTTCCCTATCACTTACCCCCAGGATGTCCTTGATGCGCTGGTCAGAGAAAGCGAAGAAGGCTTCCGACGCAACGAACCCTGAAAAATAGCCCGATAGGTTGGGAAAAGTAGTGCCAAAAGGACCCGCGGCTCCCCCAGCACCATATATATAAGGAGAAGGAATGGGCGTTGGGAATGCAACCCCATCTACGACTAGTTTTGCTTGGGTAGGATTGCTCTCTCCAACTCCGACATTCCCGTTCTTGAGGATGGTCAGGGCATTGGAACGAGTCGAAGAGGTTCCATTTCCGACGACAAAAAGGCGATCATCCGCTTCAACGCTGCTGAGATTGGGGGTATTTCCTGTAGGATACTCCTCGGCATACAACCCAAAGACCGCTTCACAAAAGGAAGCAGCGGTATTGCGAAACCCTCCACCATTAAAGGAAAATATGCCCTCAGCAGTATTGTACCTTCCTCCTCCTATGAATGAATTACTTCCAGAAATGAGGTTGTTGCTCCCTCCGGCAATAAAGGAGGAAAATCCATCCGCGAGAATTTGGTTGGGACCAAAACTAGTAGGGGTTCCCCCAGTTTGGCCTATGACCCCTCCTCCCCCAACAAAGGAAGCGTTTGCAAGGGCAAAATTTTGGAACCCTCCCACTACAGCAGCATAATCTCCTAGGGCAATACTCGATGCTCCTCCTACCACAGCGGAATAGTCCCCGATATTGGCCATATCCCATTGGTTTCCATTGACCGTCCCGACCCGAAAAGCAGCTTTTTCCGGTATCCACATTAGGCGGGTTCCTATCCCGCTAGCTGGAATGGGCCCGCTGTAATTGCTGACAAAACCACCTGTCATGAGGACCTGCCCGCTTTGGACATGTAGCTGAGCTTGAGGCGTGGAAGTACCCAGGCCTAGGTTCCCATTTTTTAGGAGGGTTAGGGCATTTGCTCGGTCGCTGGGGTCGTTTCCCGTCCCATTTCCGACTACAAAAAGGCGATCACTTCCCACAAAGGACGAGGTGGAACTGGGGACATAATCGGTGTTGAAGTAGCCAAATACTGATTCAGCAAAAGAGGGCGCGGTCAGTCCCAGGCCTCCCCCAATGAAAGAAGTATTCCCCACCGCCGTGTTGTCAAATCCTCCACCGACAAATGATTCGGGACCAACGGCATGGTTCTTTTGCCCGCCTCCTATAAAAGAATAGTTTCCTGTGGCTGTATCCTCAGCCCCTCCCCCTACGAAAGCAGCAAGCCCAGAGGCTACTCCGTCGAGTCCTCCTGCCACGGCAGAAAAATCGCCCATGGAAGCCAAATCCCATTGGGTTCCGTTCACCAAACCGGCTCTAAAGGCCGCCTTTTCAGGCACCCACATTAGGCGGGTACCAGCACCACTATCAGGGATGGCGCCACTATAGCTGTTGACAAAATCCCCCCGCATGAGCATCTGTTGGTTTTGTAGGTGAAAACCCGCTTGGGGGCTTGGGGTTCCGATGCCAAGACGTCCACCTGCACTGATTCGCATCCGTTCCGTGAATGAGGTAAAGGGAAAATTAGTCGTAACAAAGCGTAAATCACTCCCCTCCTCCCAATTGACATAGGGATCAGGATCACTCCCAGTGCCACTGAATAGGCGTACAAAT
>CAZFPQ010000395.1:0-5129 GCA_964521065.1 uncultured Bacteroidia bacterium
CCAATATCGGAATAGTTATCCAAATGGATAATAACATTGATCTTATAGCACTACCTTATTCTGTAATAGCTGATACCATGATGGTAGGAGTTTCAGATGGATCGGTTTGGCGAAGTGTGGATATGGGGTATAACTGGACCAGGATTCCTACTCCGCTCAGTGACATGGGCATCATGGCAAATATCGTGGCTATGAAAAATGGGCAAGCTTTTATGGTTGCAGGTGACTTTACTTTTTCTTTCACCGATACATTTACCGTAAATTTTGCTACCCAAGATGGAGGTCAGTCTTGGGTGAGTGGAATGTCTGGGCTGACCGTTGCCGCGACTCATTTCCTCCCAGGCTCTAGGGGGACCTTTTTAATGGCTGGCCACAATGATTTTGGATTTGGGAGGGAGGGTACCGCAGTTTCTTATGATTTTGGAGAAACCTGGGAACTCATTGATACCACAAGCATCATTGCGATGGATTTCCTAGATGATAGTACCGGATATGGAGCTTGCTGTAATAATTTTTGGCCCACTGCGAATGGGCAAATCAGTATTTGGAACGGAGACAGCCTATGGACCAGCTGTAACTTGTATCCCAACCCCATCCAAGTCGGTGCAAGCCGCTTGTTGATCGGAGACACCGATTTTAGTCTCCAATGGCTAGACTGCGACCAGGATTTTGCCCCCATCCCCGGAGAAAATCGCTTTTTCTTTCAACCGGATAGTGCAGGTAGTTATTCCTTACAGGTGAGTTCAGGACGCTGTGTAGATACCTTGGATTGTGTAAGCTTCAATTTGACTGAAATTGGAAGCTTAGCAGCAGCTTCCTTTGAGTTATACCCCAATCCCGCCCGTAATGCGCTCACCCTCAAACTTCCTGAGGGACTGTATGGACAGGCATTAGGAATACTGATCCTTGACGCACAAGGCCGCAAGATGCAGCAAATAAATGAGAGCTTTGTAACCGATGAAATTGAAATAGATCAAAAGGGTTGCATTCAGGAGTTTACCTGGTAAAAGTAACTAGTTTTGGGAAGACTGCCTCTCTTCCCTTTTACAAGCAGTAGAGACCATTTAGGATATTTCATAGAGCTTAACCCCCTTTTTCCTATGGCGATTAGCGGAGAAAGGGGCTTAAGCCATATATCTATCACCCACCCCCAATTCCCTCTCTTAGTCGAAAAAGAGACCAAAATATCTTGGGATCGCCCCGATGTGAGGCTTACTCAGCCTTCCAGGCGATATGAACCCATGCCTAGAAACCTGTGGCATCCTGTATGCCTTATCAGGCGAAGTGATGCCATGAATAGGGTGGATAACCAAAAAAGTCAATTCTCCCGTGGAGTGACAGCTGCCAATGCATCTTAGTAGCAGAGATTAGACATCTTCTGTAAAAACCACTTTCCCTTGCTGCTAGCTATCCAGATCGGGTAGGGGGCCTACACGGTCTCGTACAGGATCTGGGTCGCGATGTGTCATTTTTTATCAATTAACCCTTACTCATTTATGTCACCTCACGATCTTACTCCAGCAGGTTCAAGGCTGTTCAAATCAGGGGATTATTCCGTCTATTTATGCCTTCATCAAGATAGCCTTCGAAAGGCCCTTTTGGCTCGGTCTCATTTTTATCAAGTGGCAGAAGACTTGAAGGTTTCCCTAAAGTTCCATTTACGCTTAGACGGCTGTGTGTAGCCAGCGAAAATCCATGGGAAGTGGATTCTCATCAAGCTGAACAGCCTATGCCGTGGCCATATCCTTTCACAAATCGATCTTTGCCAGACTATAAGTGCAAGTTAAGTGGTGAATGAACCCCGCTGAACTGTGGCTTAACTCCTTTAACTTCTTCACCGCTTAACTCTTCTTTGACTTTCGATCCCTCCTGTTTTGAGGAATTGGGGGCATTATTTTATCCTTAGATTTGTTTCCATATCTTGAAGGGGTTGTCTTTAATCCCCTCCTGTCATGCGTTTGCCATCCTGTTTCTTTTTCCCAAAAGCCTTTCTAGGGCTACTGATTGTCTTTTTTCTTCCTGTCAGTTCATTGGCCCAATCCCATGTCTTTTATGAAAATGGGCATGAGATTACCAGCTACTTGGAGCCGGAACGTTTTATGGATGATTTTGGGCATGTCCGAAGGGATAAGAACGGACTCCTGTGGTTAGTCAACTGGACGGGAATTTTTCGATTTGATGGCCAGGAGTTTGAAGCCCTCAGCATGGATAAAGGTAATAAACTCCTCCATAGAGGAAGGCAGATTGAACAGGTCTATCCAGACAGTAAGGGGAACTACTGGATGTTGATGTTAGGTGGTGGGGTTGGAAAGTATAATGCCCAAACTGGTGCATATGAGCACCTTCGGGTAGACTCTTTATCTGAACTAGGAAGGGCGAACCTCGGTTTTGGCGAGGACAAAGATGGAAACATTTGGATTGGGGCCAGCAATCGAATCATTTTCATTCCCTCAGGGGATGTTAAACAAGGGAGAGTGATTTCGACCGTCTCTGCTTTGGAACAAAGCAGATCCATGGTAGATGAGCTTGTTGGGCAGGGTAAACTGCTGGCTTTTGTCACTGAAGTCCCCAACGACACCACGGTCTTACAAAACTTTAGGATTGACGCAGATTCCCAACTGGTTTTATTGGCTGGATTTGGTCAGTTTTCTGTCGGGAGGATACCGGGGGTTGAATATTGGTCATGGTTAGATTATGGCTGGATTACGGACTCTGGTGGAAAGGTCGTTTGGGAAATGAGTTTTGATGATGCTAAGGTTGAAACGAGCTCTTTGGTCAATACCAAAGGATACGTGACGCTGGCCAAGGGTGAATATACCTTACACTACAAGACAGATGCTCAATATGCCTTTGGAGATTGGCGCTTACCAAGGGAACCCAGTATCGAGGTAGGGCCAGGTTTACCAGAATGGTTTGGCGTCCAGGCTTTTGCCATGACCAAGTATAGCCAAAATCAGTTTGACTCACTTTGGGAGTCAGCTAATACCAATTCCAACTTCCATTTGTATGATACAAGGGTGTATCAAGACCCTCTCGACAGACTTTGGGCCTTGGGATGGGGAGGCATACAACAGATCCAGCTTAGAGATGATGGCAAGGTTGAATTTGAAAATGTTCTCTATGCAAATCTTGAATTAGACTATCGGGTTGTCAGTCAGGTACTGATGAAGGACTCTTTGAATCTCTGGGTTGCCTATTGCGATAATAGCGGAGAGTATTTCTTAGGGATTTTAAACTTGGAGACCAAGCAGTTACAAAGAATCAAAATGGGTGTCCGATATCCCAATTTCAGACCAATAAGGGGGCTCATAGGAGATTCTGAGGGAAATCTTTGGTTCGGAGGAGTTGGGGAAGGATTACACTGTCTTAAGCCTCCATTCATTCCTATATCGGAGTCGGGAGAACCACGACTTACTTCTTACATGGGCAATCTGGGCCAATTCAGAGATATCAAGTCGCTTGAACTAGATGGGTTTGGCAACCTTTGGGTGGGCACCCAAAGCCACTATCTTCATCGGATTAACCTTTCTTCTTCTCCCTTTCGGGAAATCAGGCTCAATGATTTTGGGCTAGATTCAGTAAAACGTGTATTCTTATTCAAGGACAAAGGAGAGAGTCTTTGGATACAAGCTAACAACCAAGTACAAGGATTTAATCAAATCAACCTAATTGAGTACAAGCTTGCAACGAATGAAGCCATCAACTACGGCCGAAGTTTCTTTGATCAGGAACAAAGTGATTGGCTTGTTTTGGATGAGCTAAGCGATGGTCGAATTTTATTCTATAACTATCAACAATTTAGGCTGTATGATCCAGGGTCGAAAACCGATGTCTCTTACCCCGCCGATAATATACCTCCGCTATATGTATCTTTTCGAAACAGTACGTTCTTGCTAAACGATTCTATTCTATTTACTGGACACAAGGGAAAGCTGGTCAACATCTTCAACAATGAAGTAGTTGCGGACCTTTCATCCGAGCTTACGGCCTGGAGTGGAGGGCCCCCTGAAAATATTTTCATAAAGGCTACCTCTCAAGGTGAAGATACCATCTGGGCAACGGCATTTGAGGAAAGGATGGGTTGTTTTGTATGGAATGGGAAAAGTCTTGAAACCATATTTATTTATGAAACATTTTCCTCTTTTGGTGACTTGATCGTGGACAGACATGGAGAAGTATGGTCTGCAGGGCCTTACCTATCTAGAGGCCTGAGTGCATCTGGATTTGCACAGACCTTCTCAACCCCGATCATAGAAACCTACTTTTCTGCCTCCCAAGGCTATTTTTCAACTACCCTTTATGAAGCAACCGATGGCATTTTATGGTTTTTTGGACTAAAAGGGGCTACTAGCTACAATCCTGCTACGGGTTCCACCAGGCGTCTTCCTATTTTTGATCCCTTGTTAATCGGTCAAAATGAATTTTTCACTTACGCCAAAAAACACGATGATGGTTCTCTCACCATCCCCTGGATGCAGAACCCTGAGTCGGAAATTTTTACCCATCTATATCATTTCCACCCCGACAGCCTCAAGCCCGATACCATGCCTCCCCGAATGGCCTTCCGGGACCTCACTGCCCAAGGCGAGGACAGTACCTCGTTTCTCGATCTCAGTTGGTTCCCTGTCGAGGATCGCTACGAATTCGCCCACAACCAAAACAGCCTGACCATCCGCTACCGAGGCATCCACTTCAACTATCCCGAAGGCGTGCGCTATCAATACCGCATGCAGGGCTCTAGCAACGAAAGCTGGATAGATGCTGGGGATCGACGCGAGGCCAGCTTCTTTGACCTCGCTCCCGGCCGCTATACCTTCTCCGTCAAAGCCATGAATGGCGATGGCTACTGGAGCGAGCCCATCAGCCTCAATATTACCATCCTCCAACCCTGGTGGTGGACTACCCTGGCCAGGATGCTCTACTTGCTCATCGCTGCCGTAGCCGCCTATGGCTTCTACCGCTGGCGCACCCAGGAACAACGTGAGAAGCTCGCCGCCTCCGAAGACCTCAACCAGCGCCTCCAGCAGGTCGACAAACTCAAGGATCAGTTCCTCGCCAATACCTCTCATGAGCTGCGTACCCCCCTCAATGGCATCATCGGCATCTCCGAAGGATTGATGGGACAGGAG
>CAZFPQ010000396.1:0-5115 GCA_964521065.1 uncultured Bacteroidia bacterium
GGATAACTCAATGTAGTACTTTTTCGGTACTTTGATTGGGATCGTAAGTAGTTACGATTTAGAGATCCTTCAGATAAAATGAATGAATGAGAAACCTCCCGTTGACTATGCTCACTTTTGATTCAGGATCGCAACTCCTAGCGTCCGTACCTGCAGTACTGTTCAGCCTATAGGAGATGACCAAAGAGGACCTTATCTGTTTAACAGTATCGATCTAGCGTACTTTGCCTCCAATAGGTTTACCTCTTTGGACTCATTCGACATGACAAGAGTCTTAATACCATACACTTTTGCAAACATATGAGCCTCTAAGAGACTACTGGATGAGAAGCGACGGGAGAACAAAAAACCCAAACCTGTCAACCTTATTTAGGCTTGATCCAACGCCGTACCCCAAATTCCCTCCCTATAATTCATCTCGCTTCCCACATCTTACTTCTCGTCTCCCGCCTCCCACCATAGTCATTTTTTGGTTAAATTAGCCATTGATGATCCCTGAGCGTGTAACCTGGCCCTGGTTAAAGAGCCTGGCATCCCAAACTTATCGAGCCTTGAAACGCTTGATCAAAGCCAAGCCCTGGCTTTCACTGCCTTTGGCAGCGATCAGTTGTGCGCTCCTGCATCTGATGCTCCTTCAGCAAGCCATGGTCTGGGGAGCCTGGGGACCACTGCCAGCAGTCGAAGAATTGCGTCCCATTGGGGTTCCTTCTGCCTCCCAGGTTTACAGCATAGACGGCCAAGTATTGGGACTTTACTACCTGGAAGAGAGGTTACCGGTAAGCCTGGAGGAAGTATCTCCACATTTGGTAAAGGCTTTGATTGCCACCGAGGACGTGCGATTCTATGAACACCAAGGCGTAGATTGGTGGAGTATGGGTAGGGCTTTTATCAAAGGTTTTTTGTTACAAGAGGAAGCAGCGGGTGGGGGAAGCACCTTGACCATGCAATTGGCCAAAAACCTATATCCACGCCAAGATTTTGGCTGGTTTACCCTCCCCTTAAATAAACTCAGGGAAATGATTTTGGCCCAGCGTCTAGAAAAAGCCCTGGGTAAAAACGAAATTCTTATTGCCTACCTTAATACAGTTGCTTTTGGAGAGAATGCATTTGGCATAGAGAGTGCTGCCCGCCGCTATTTTGGGCATCCTGCCCAGCAACTCAGCCCTACCGAAGCAGCCCTATTGGTAGGACTACTCAAAGGCACGACCTACTACAATCCCCGCCAGCATCCTGATCGGGCCTTAGGCCGCCGGAATGTGGTCTTAGAACAAATGCACAAAGACTTGGTGTTCTCCCGCTGGACAGCAGATTCTCTCAAGCGCTTGCCACTCAACTTAAACTTTAGCCAAAAAAACCACCACGACGGGCCCGCGCCTTACTTCTTGGCCTACCTTAGGCAACAGGTAGAATCTCTTTTAGCCGAGGTTCCTCACCCAGAAGGACGAGCCTGGAATGTCTATACCGATGGATTGCGCCTAATCACGCCCATCCATAGCCGGATGCAGGCCTATGCCAACGAAGCCCTTCAGACCCAAATGAAACGGGTCCAGGAGAATTTTGACAAAGATTGGCAAGGGATCAACCCCCACCGAGCGTTCAAAAAAACGCTCCAGAGGCAAATACGAAAATCCCAGCTCTATCTGAGCCTAAAGCGAGCCGGCAAGGATCAAATTTACATAGACTCCATGATGCAGGTGCCCAAACCTGTGCAAGTTTTCACCTGGGAGGGCCCTCAAATACGGGAGATGAGCACCCTAGATTCGGTGCTGTACAGCGAAATGATGCTTCAGGCAGGGTTCATGGCCATGGACCCTCGGAGTGGGCATATCCGTGCTTGGGTAGGAGGCATCGACCATCACTTCTACCAATATGATCACGTGACCAGCCGGCGTCAGACGGGCTCGGTCTTCAAGCCATTCGTTTACGCCACAGCTCTGGAAAATGGCATGGCGCCTTGTGAATATATCCCCAATGATCAGGTGGTATTTCAAGAATACGGAGACTGGTCCCCTAAGAATTCCGACCATTCTTACGGTGGAGAATATTCGATGCGAGGGGCCTTGACTCAATCGGTCAATGTAGTGGCCGTCAATCTCCTTATGGAAGTAGGAGCCGACAAGGTCGTGGACCTGGGGCAAAAGCTGGGCCTCAACCCAGACATTCCCGCGGTACCCTCCATTGCCTTGGGAGCAGCCGAAGCATCCTTGTACGAAATGTTGGGCGCCTACGCTTCATTCTTCAACGGAGGACAAGCCATCCGCCCTCAGCCCTTGCTACGTATCGAAGATGCACAAGGCAGGATTTTGCTGGACCTGGGACAAAACTTGGGAATGGGGGCAGTTTTGAGGCCTGAAACGGCTCAAATGATGACCCACATGATGCGCAATGTAGTAGAAAGGGGAACTGCCCGTAGGCTAAGAAGTCGCTATGGCCTCAAACACCATATTGCGGGAAAAACAGGAACCACCCAATCTCAAACTGATGGGTGGTTTTTGGGCTCCACACCAGATTTATTGGCGGGTGCCTGGGTAGGAGCCAATGACCAGGGAATTCACTTTCGCACCTTGGCCAGGGGGCAAGGCGCCGCCACAGCGCTTCCTATTTGGGGAGATTTTATGCGCCGTCTGAGTAAGGATGAAGAATTCGCAGGCCTTACCCAATCTAAATTTCCAGTCCCCTCTTCCCAATTACGCAAGGCCATGGATTGCGATGACCTAGCGTTTCCACTTGCCATGTCCGAATTCAAAGCCTGGTGGCAAGAGAAAAAGCGCCAAGATTCAATTAAATTGGCCCGAGGAGCTCGAATTCCGTAATTTCGAGAGGCTGTGAGTTTGACGCTTGGGGATGTTGAGTTGCCACCTTTACTTTCTTTCAAACCCTCATCCAATTAAGAATATCTTTCCCCGTACCAGAAAATGGTATCAATGGATACACCAAATAACTGAATATCAAACACATATTCACCCCATCCTTTCATCTCCACCATCTCAATATCTTCGCTAACTATGTTGACTTCAGGACTGAGCTTACCATTTTATATAGACAACCTCTACAGCGGCTTAGCCAAGGTAGATGGCTTGCTCAAGCTAACGGGTGAGAGCTTGGTGATAGAATTCCAAACCCAAGACAATGTCATTGGTATGTTCAAGGGAAGCAGCAAGACAAAACAAGTGCCTCTGAATCAGGTCTTTAAAGCTGAGATCAAAACCCGCTGGTGGGATCGCTCCATTACCATCCGTCCTTCCACCCTTTCGGCCATAGACGGAATACCAGGAGTAGACAAAGGACAACTTAAAATCAAATTTCGGAAGGCTGATCAAGAAATCGCCAAGAACATAGTCTCCCAATTAAACTTGCGGCTATCTGAGATTCGCCTGCAAGAACTCGACGAATAGACTTTACCCCTGACATTTAGGACAAGTTCCCTGTAAGAGAACATTTACTTCGTTCAAAGCGTAACCATTCGGCAGGCTAAGCTCAGGAATCGGCACCTGGTCTAAGCACATGGTTTGTCTGCAAACCGAGCACTTAAAATGGACGTGGTTGTGCTGATGTGTTTTGCCATCGTGACATTGAGGGTCGCACAGAGCATATTTCATGGCGCCTTGATCATCCAGCACCTTGTGGACCACACCTTTTTCGAGAAAGGTAGCCAAGGTTCGATAGATCGTCACTCGGTCACACGCTCCTCCCATTGTTTCTTCGATCTCTCTTTCGCTCATCGCCATTTCTCTCTCCAAAAAGACTTTTAAGATCAAGGCGCGACTTTGGGTTTGCCGAAGCTGATGGCGCTTAAGGATGGATTGAGTTGAAACCATGGTATTAGGTAGATAGCGAAATATTGATAACTGAGATATTGAGACAAGGTTCTAACCATCGATTAGGGTTCAGAATGGCCGTGCACGCTTTGTCTCTCCAATTATTTAACCAACCCAGAAAGGCCCCTTGCAAGTAAGATGGCTTTTCTAGGCTCGATACGAAATTTAACTAGAATAGATCAGTTATCAGCACCCATGGAACCCGGAATACTACTCCAGAAACCAGTAGTTATCCACAGTTTTATTGATAGATCAGGAAAATAAAGGCCAATACCCAGCCAAGGATGGTCAATTGTAAGAATAAGTCATGTAGAAATATTTTACTAGGGCTGCCACTTCTCCCCTCTACGAAGGTGATTTGCATATAGCGAAGGACCCCCAAGAGCACAAAGAAAACCGTGAGGTACAGCTCTTGAGATTCAAAATGAGCCTGTACCTCTGAGGAAATGGTGTAGGAAATGTAGGAGACGATCAGCACAGAAGCCATGATCATCATGGCCCCATTGATAAACTCCAGGTTATAGCCGGCAATATTTTTTCGAACCTTTCGTCCATCTGCGGCCAAGATCACGTCTGCCCGTCTTTTGGCTAAGCCCAAGAACAAGGCCCCTAGAAAGATGATCAAGACGATCCACATCGAAAGGGGGATATCAGGTTCGGCCAGACTGGCCCCTACCGCTACTCTAATCAAAAACCCTAACGCAATGATGAAGATGTCAATGATGGGAATGTGCTTGAGCCAAAAGGTATAAAGCACATTCATGAATACGTAACCAGAGACGAGATAAAAGGCCGTGCGATCTACCAACCAGAATACCGGCACGGTTACAACAATGAGGCCCAGCATGAGCAGCAATGCATGAGCGGGAGAAACCCGGTTAGCAGCCAGCGGACGGTCTTTTTTCTTGGGATGCTGCCGATCTTCTTCCCGATCTAAATAGTCATTAAGGATGTACACCGCAGAAGCGACCAAGGAAAATCCCGCCACCCCCAGCAGCATCCGGAGTAGGGTGTCGGTCTCGGTGATGCGCAAGGCAAAGAATGCTGGCGCAAGGATCACGAGATTTTTGATGTACTGATGCGGACGCATCAGGGTGAGGTAGTCTTTGAGCATGCCTCCTGGTTTCGGGCCCAAAACTAATATTTTTAAGGAAATATGAATCCCTCATTCCCCAGAAGATGTGAAATAGGAGGCCTCAAATCCGTAAAATCGGCTAGGTGATACGCAAATGACTAAGCGAGAAGTTAAGGGAGTTAAGGGAGTTAAGGGAGTTAAGGGAGTTAAGGGAGTTAAGGG